>JBIIUB010000004.1:0-62280 GCA_044340205.1 Terrimicrobiaceae bacterium | reverse complement strand
CCTCGAAACCGTCGAGCGCCTCACGCCGCTTGTGCGTTCCCGTGCGAAGTATCAACTCTCGCTCGATTTTCTCGCCCGTGCCCGCGAACTCCATCCCGAACTGATGACCAAGAGCGGCATCATGCTCGGACTCGGCGAGACGGAGACCGAGCTTTTTCAGGCCATGGACGACCTGCGCGAAGCCGGTGTCCGCGTTCTCACGCTCGGTCAATATCTCCGCCCCACGCCGAACCACCTGCCTGTCGTTGCCTATATCACTCCTGAGATGTTCGACCACTACGGCGACATTGCGCGCAACAAGGGCTTTGAATTCGTCGCCAGCGGTCCGCTCGTCCGCAGTTCCTACCACGCGGCGGATTTCAACCCGGTTCAGCGTTGACCTGGAAAATCATCGCTGCCGGCAGGCCTGCGCTCGATTTCGCCAAAATCGGTATTGAGGATTACCTCGGGCGCTTGGGTGCTTTTTCCAAGGTCGAGTGCCACTTTGTTAAAACTGGTCCCCGCCTGCACGAGCGGATGCTCGAGCTTTCCGATGGCTGCCACCGTGTGCTTCTCGACGAGCGTGGAAAAACCTTCGCCAGTCGCGCCTTTTCGGCGGAAATCCAAAAGCTCCGCAACCGCTCGGTTTCGCGTTTTGCACTCCTTGTCGGCGCTTCCGACGGATGGGATGAGGCCACGCGCTCGCGGGCCGATCTGCTTTGGTCGCTCGGCCCGCAGACCCTCCAGCACGAACTCGCCCTGCTCGTAGCCCTCGAGCAAATCTACCGCGCTGAAACGATCCTCTCCGGAACGCCCTACCACAGAGATTGAGCCTCTGCTGAGGGCATCACCCCATACGCAAATCCTCCGCAGCGACTAAAAGCATGGTCGCAACGGATGAACTCTTCTCAATTTACAACCAAGGCGGCGATCCTCGGCGACTACCCGCCAAGAAAGTGTGGTATCGCCACATTCACTCGTGACCTGCGCGATGCGCTAAACGCCAATCGGCCCGATTGGGAGTGCCCGGTGGTCACGGTCACAGATCCCGGCAGCAACTATCAATACCCGCCGGAGGTGAGGTTTGAAATTCCCGAACCGGATGCCGCAGGCTACGAGCGGGCGGCGGATTTCCTGAACCTCTCCCGTGCCGATGTGCTCAGCGTGCAGCATGAGTTCGGGATCTTCGGAGGCCCCGCCGGGGGATACATTACCAATCTTCTCCGCCGGGCCCGCATGCCTATCGTCACCACGCTCCACACTGTTCTTGCAAATCCCACAGCCGAGCAGCGCCGTTCCTTTTCGGAGCTTATCGAATGTTCCGGGAAAATTGTGGTCATGACGAACCACGGGGCTGAAATGCTCCGCGACATCCACGGGGTCTCTGCGGATAAAATTTCCATCATCCCACACGGCATACCGGACATCCCGTTTGCGGATCCGAATTTTTACAAGGACCACTTTGGCGTGGCAGGTCGTCCAGTGCTGCTGACCTTCGGCCTGCTTTCGCCGGGCAAGGGGATCGAGTATGCCTTGCGGGCCCTGCCTGAAATCGTCCGCGAACAACCGGATGTCATTTACATCATCCTTGGGGCCTCGCACCCGAATCAGGTTCGGCACAACGGCGAAAGCCACCGGGAATCCCTCGAACAACTCGCCAAGGATCTCGGCGTGGAACGGAATGTCATGTTCGTGAACCGCTATGTTGATAACGAGGAACTCTGCGAGTTTATCGGAGCCGCTGATATCTATCTCACGCCTTATCTGAACGAGTCCCAAATCACATCCGGCACGCTCGCGTATTGTTTCGGGGCAGGCAAAGCGGTGGTCTCCACCCCTTATTGGCATGCGGCGGAACTTCTCTCGGAGGATCGCGGCGTGCTTGTGCCTTTCCGCGATGACAAGGCCATTGCCACGGCCGTGCTGGATCTTTTTTCCAACGAAGGCCGGCGCCATGCGATGCGGAAACAGGCCTACATGATGGGGAGGGGAATGGTGTGGTCCGAGGTGGCGGCTGATTACGCCAGGGTTTTTGAGGAGGCGCGACAAAGTTTCCAAGCCCGTGGCAGGCGTCTTCCGCCAAGAGCCTCTGTCTTTGGAAACACCGAGCCTCTTCCGGCATTCCGCTTCGGGCATTTCAAGCGGATGTGCGACTCCACCGGCATTTTCCAGCATGCCATTTTCACTGTGCCGTGGTTCGAGCATGGATATTGCACGGACGACAATGCCCGGGCGCTGCTCCTCACCGTTCAGCTCGAGGAACTCTGCGAGTCCGACGAGGCCACAGCCCGTATCCAATCAACCGCCGCCGCCTTTCTTCAGTATGCGTTCTGCGGATCGACAGGCCGCTTCAGGAATTTCATGGGCTTTGACAGGCGGTGGACCGAGGAGCAGGGATCCGAGGATAGCCATGGCCGTGCGGTATGGGCCCTCGGCGCCGTGGTGGGGCGAACGCGCTTTGCCGGACTTCGTGCATGGGCCGCATCGCTTTTCGAGCGGGCGCTGCCGGTGCTGGAGGGGTTCACATCCCCGCGTGCATGGGCTTTTGCGATTCTCGGACTTCATGAGTATTTCCGCTCGCTGCACGGTGATTTGCATGCGGACCGGCGCAGGGATGAGATGGCTGGCCGATTGTTCGATCTCTTTCGGCAAAATGCCTCGCCCGATTGGCCGTGGTGCGAGGATATCGCCGCCTACGACAATCCCAGAATCGCCCAGGCTTTGATCCTTGCGGGCAGATTCACCGGCAACCAAGAGATGAAAAAAACCGGCCTATCAGCGTTGTCGTGGCTCATGGAAAATCAAACGGGTGTTGATGGATGTTTTCGACCCATCGGCTCGAATGGCTTCTGGAAGAGGGGGGCTGCTCCCGCGATTCACGATCAGCAACCGCTGGAGGCCTCGGCGGCCGTGAGCGCGTGTATCGAGGCTTACAATGCCACTGCCGATCCTGTCTGGGAAAAATCCGCCAAGAGCGCCTTTGCGTGGTTTCTCGGAGTCAATGATCTCCGCCTTCCGCTCTACGATCCTTCAACAGGCGGATGTTTCGATGGATTGCATGACAACCGGGTGAACCAAAACCAAGGCGCGGAATCCACGCTCTCCTTCCTGCTCGCCCTCGCCGAGATGCAGGCCTTTCAAAAAAAATCTCCAACACCTGATGCCAATGTCCTTTCTTGAATCCCGCATTCGCCGTCTGCCGCTGGTTATCGGTCCCGATCCGCGCCGCGTTCTGTTGAGGCCGTTCATTCCCTCGCTCATTGTAAAACCTCTCGCGGCGCAGGAGGTGAATCCCCGTGTGCTCAGTCTGTTTTCCCGCGTGATGCATCTTGATGAGAAGGCGGTGGAAACAAATTTGGACGAGGTTTTCGCCGATTTCCACGAGCGACATCAAAAAATCCACGACATTTTTGCCGAACGCTTCGAGCAGATTCGCGCCTTTCTTCCGACCGACCTCGAGTTGAGCGAGCCGCGTCGCTTGCTGCTTGGTTCGTATTTCACCAATGAATACTCCCTGGAATCCACGGCCCTTTTCAACCCCGGCATTGTCGCCGCTCCTGACCAATCGGGGCTAAATCCCGGCGAGTTGCGGTTTTTCTTAAGCCTGCGCGCAACGGGTGAGGGGCATATCTCATCCATCACTTTTCGTTCAGGCATCGTGGACCGTAATGGCGACCTCCGTCTCGATCCCGTTTCCCGCTATGTCTGCCAGCCGCGTCCTCAACCAGCTGCGCGATACGACACGCCGACATTTCTCAGAAAACTCCAGGAACTCGGAGTGGAATACGCCGACGCCCGCACGGCGCTGCGCGATCTCCCCGAGAGCTTTCTCATGGAGGATCTCGTGAATCATGTGCGACGCCTCCGCACCAGCATCGACGAACCATCGGTGCGCCGCGCGGGGGAGCGCGCCCTCATGCTCGCGAGGGCGAATTACACCGTGCGATTTGCCGATGGATTGGACATCTCCGAGAAAATTCTTTTTCCCTTCGCTCCGAGCGAGGTCAATGGCATCGAGGACGCCCGTTTTACCCGTTTTCAAGAGGCGGATGGCTCGATTTCCTACACGGCGACCTATACCGCCTATGATGGAAATGTCGTCCTACCGCAGATTCTTCAGACGCGCGATTTTCACGAATTCTCGATACGCACCCTCAATGGGCCTGCCGTTCGCAACAAGGGGCTCGCCCTCTTTCCGAAAAAAATCAAAGGCCACTTCGCCATGCTTGGTCGGCAGGATGGCGAGAACATCCACCTCATGTTCTCGGACCATTTGCACTTCTGGTATGAATCTCAAATTCTCCTGCGCCCCTCGCAACCATGGGAATTTGTCCAGCTGGGCAACTGCGGTCCACCGATTGAAACCGATGCCGGTTGGCTCGTGATTACTCATGGCGTGGGTCCGATGCGCAAATACTGCATCGGTGCCGTCTTGCTGGATCTTAACGACCCCTCGCGCATTCTTGGACGCTTGCGTGAACCTCTCCTGCGGCCTGCCCCTGACGAACGCGAAGGTTATGTTCCGAATGTGGTCTACAGCTGCGGTGGCCTTCTGCACGAAGGGAACATTATTTTGCCCTACGCCGTCTCCGACACTTCATCACGCTTCGCCGTGGTTCCTCTGGCCGATGTATTGAGCGAAATGAAGAAAACCTAAGGCTGCGGGTCTTCGGTTTTTGGAGGATCGCCAAACAATCGGCGATAGCCCTCGG
The DNA here is from genome assembly GCA_044340205.1 of Terrimicrobiaceae bacterium. Classification (GTDB taxonomy): domain Bacteria; phylum Verrucomicrobiota; class Verrucomicrobiia; order Chthoniobacterales; family Terrimicrobiaceae; genus UBA967. Next base: position 57,589 of record JBIIUB010000004.1, on the reverse strand, counting down.
CCCAGATCGCATATCCCAGCGGCATCGTGAAGATGATTCCCACGCAGCAAACGAAGACGCCTGAAATCGCCAAGAGGGTATAGACGAGTATAAGACCTGCCGCTGGAAACCACTGGCGATGCACAGTCGAAATCGCCGTGCGCATGGCCTCCTGCCAACCGATCTGGCGGTCGAGGATCAGCGGAAAAACAAATCCCAAGCCGACCGAGAGGTAGGCCATGGGAACAAGGAAAATCAGCGCCCCGATCACTGCCGGAATCTGGGAGCCATATTTCTCGGTGATGAAAAAACCAGGCGCCAAGGTGAAGAGGGCCAAACTCACCATGATGGCTCCCCAAGCCACTCCGGCCATGAGGATTTGAAGCCAGACGCCGCTTGAAAATCCGGCAAAGAGATCGGCGAACTCGCATTTCCCACGGGAATTTTTCACAAACATCCAAAGGAACCCCGCCGAAAGAATCGTGGTGACTGTGGAAGTGAGAATCGAAAAAAACAACCCCACCACAATCGCTGCGGCTTTGAGCATTTCCTCCTCGCTCCCGCCCGACTTCATGAACATCCGCACCACGCTCTGGGCGAGTTCGGAGACAAACCACAGCGAGACATTCACCACCAGAAACACAAACGCTCCGAGCATGAGCGTGCCCATGTTTTTTTGGAAAGCCTCCCATCCTTTTGAAAAACATTCGCCGAGCGAAATGCGGTCATCAGGTCTTGCAGGCGTCCCGGCAGAGACCTCGGCTTTTGTCTCTTCAGGCGTCTCCGGAGGCGGCAGGTCGGTGAAATTCGATAGCGGTTCCCAAGCCGTCATCGGCTCCCTCCAGGCCAAGTCTGTTGGGAGGAAACGGCCGCTCTTGAGGCCGTCAGCGACATCCTGATCATTGAACTTTCCGATATTTTCGCGGTTGCGGTTGATGTGGATCATCGCCATGGCCACCTGCCTATCGATTCGCTCCAGCCTGTTCAAGTGCCGATCCAGCGGCCCGCATGGAAAAAAAGTGCGCCCGCCGTGAGATTAGGCGTTGACAGAAGGTCTGTGCGTCCCTTTATTGCTCCCATTCTCAAACACGCGATGTAGAACCCCTCCGCACGCGGCGTTTTTATTGACACATTGTCGCAGGATCCCGGCGAACTTCCTTTCTCAAAGTTCACGGAACTTCACCGGTTCCCGACACATTACCACAGAGAGATTTCACGCCTGGACAGGGAAACGAGTCACAGGCCCTTTCTCAAAACCCAATCATGACAGACGAACAGCAAAACCCGGAAAACGGAGCTCAAACCGCCGATTCCGCAGCCCCCAAGGCAACCACGCGCCGTCGCCGCACCACGCGCACCCCACGCATCGGCCGCGCCCGCAGGCAGAAAAAAGCCGCAGACGCCCCGGAGCTTCCACTTTCAGATAAAACTCCCGCCACCAGCGAAGCTGCCCCGGTTGAGACTCCCGTGGTCGCTGCCGCGCCGGAGCCAGTCGCTCCCGCTGCGCCCGAAGCAGTCAAAGAAACCGTCCAGGCACCGCAGCCTGCTCCGCAGCCCGAACCTGTCGTCGAGAAGCCGCCGCAACCTCCGCAGCCTCCAGCTCCGATTGTCTATGCCGAGGGTATTGTCGAAGTCAGCGGCAAGGGTTTTGGCTTCCTTCGTGAAGCACGCCGCAATTTCACTCAGTCGAACAACGACATTTTCGTCACACCCGAGATCGTCCGCAAATATGGTCTCCGCGACGGCATGTGGATCAAAGGCGAAATCCGCCGGGGCAATCGCGGCCCGCAAATGTATAAGCTCACCGAGCTAGAAGGCGGAGATCCCGAGCAGTTTCAAAACCTCCCTGTTTTCGAGGAGCTCAGCGTCATCAATCCGAACGAGCGCATCAAGCTCGAGACCGTTCCCGAGCGCTTCACCACACGCGTCATCGATCTTGTCGCTCCTGTGGGCAAGGGCCAGCGCGGCCTCATTGTCGCACCACCCCGCACGGGAAAGACGACACTTCTCCAGCACATCGCCGACGCCGTGGTAAAAAACCACCCGGAGATGAAACTCCTCATCCTCCTTGTGGACGAGCGCCCGGAAGAGGTCACCGAAATCCGCCGCACCGTTCCCACAGCCGAACTCATGGCCAGTTCGAACGACTCTGATATCAAAACCCACACCCGCATCGCGCAACTCTGCATCGATCGCGCTCGGCGCCTCGTTGAAATGGGCAAGGATGTTTTCGTTCTCATGGACTCGCTCACCCGCATCGGCCGCGCGTTCAACAACGCCCAAGGGGGCGGGGGACGCACGATGTCCGGCGGTGTGGATGCCCGTGCGCTCGAGATTCCGCGCAAACTTTTCGCCGCCGCCCGCAACACCGAGGAGGCCGGTTCGCTCACCATCATGGCGACCGCGCTCATCGAGACAAACAGCCGCATGGACGAGCTGATCTTCCAAGAGTTCAAAGGCACCGGCAACATGGAGATCGTTCTCGACCGCAAGATCAGCGACCAGCGCATCTATCCGGCGATCGATATTTTCCAGTCCGGCACGCGCCGCGAGGAGCTTCTCATCCCCGAGGAGGACCTCCACAAGATCAGCGTCATCCGCCGTGGACTCGCAGGCCACAAACCCATCGAGGCCATCGAGCGCCTTCTCTTTTTCATCCGGAAATATCCGACCAACGAGCAGTTGCTCAAAAACCTCCCGGGATAGGAAAAACAACACAACATGCCATTCTCAGCGCTTGGATTGACCAAGCATATTTTGCAAGGCGTCCAAGCGATGGGTTACGGCGATCCGACCCCCATTCAACTGCGCGCCATCCCACCGGCCTTGGAGGGCAGTGATCTCATTGCCTCGGCTCAGACCGGCACAGGTAAAACCGCCGCCTTCGCGCTGCCCACGCTCCAGAAGCTCGGCTCGCACGGCCGCCTTCGCTGCCTCGTCCTCGAGCCGACCCGCGAACTCGCCATGCAGGTGGAAACCGCCATGCGCGACTTCAGCCGTTTCACCGACCTCAAAGTAGGCTGTGTTTATGGCGGCGTTGGTTATGGAAACCAGCGCGCCGCTCTCAAGGAGGGTCTCGATATTCTCGTCGCCACACCAGGCCGTCTGGAAGACCACCTCCAGCAGGGCACAGTGCGTCTCAATGACATAGAAGTCCTCATCCTCGACGAGGTCGATCGCATGCTTGATGTCGGTTTCCTGCCGCCCATGCGCCGCATCATTGCGAAGGTTCCCAAAAATCGGCAGACACTCTTCTTCTCGGCCACCCTTCCGCCGGAAATCGCGGAGCTCGCCAACTTCGCCCTCCGCGACCCCGTGCGCATCGAAATCGGAGCTGCCCGCTCGGTGGCCTCCATTGTGAAGCATGGCGTTTACATGGTGGACCCGAGTCGCAAATTCGACCTCCTCCTCGCGCTCCTCACCGCAGTCGATTACCAGAGCGCGATCATCTTCAGCCGCACCAAGCACGGCGCCGACAAGATCGCCAAAAAACTCCGCGCCAACAACCACGCCGTCGCCGTCCTGCACGCCAACCGTTCGCAAAATCAGCGCATCGAAGCCCTCAATGGATTCAAGACAGGCAAATACGAAGTCATGGTTGCCACTGACATCGCCGCGCGCGGCATCGACATTGCCGGAGTCAGCCATGTCATCAACTACGACATCCCCCAACACCCGGAGGACTATGTCCACCGCATCGGCCGCACCGGCCGCGCCAACATGTCGGGGGATGCCTTCACACTCGTCGCCCCCGACGAAGCCAAAAAACTCAGCGCCATCGAACGCTTCATCGGCCAAAAAATCGAACGCCTCACGCTCGAGGGATTCCAAGTCCCGCCGAATGGTGAGAACGCCGAGCCCAAACCACCCAAGCCCGAAGTCCGCATGGACGGCCGGAAATTCTTCCGCCGGGGCCGTGGCCCACGCCGCTAAAAAAAATCCAAAATAATTCTTGCACCCGCCGAGCAAGGTGTTAGTCTGAACTTGTTCTGGGGGGAACAGAAGCCCGTTTCAACACTCGTTGAGACGGGCTTCAACTTTATATAGGACTCCCACCTGAATCCACTGCCCGCCTGCTGCGGCGCTTTAAAGCTCCCACTTCGGCGAAGGTGACTACATTCAAGCCACAGAAAAAGACGGCCGCCTTGAGTTCTCAAAAAACCACCGTCTGAAAAAAACGCGAAGCGGCGTCACCGGGTTGGCAAAATCATGGACAGCAAAATCATTTTTAGGGGATCGCACGGCGAGCAGTTCGTGGAGTTTTTGCGCGGGGTGGTGTCCGGGAGGGGTTCTTCGTTTTCCGTGCTTGAAAAATGGGTCAGGCGAGGACGGTGAATCCCAGATTCACAAAGCGCGCCGCTGCACGAAAGAGGGGAGCACGGTCGTCTCGACTGTGTAAGACAATCGCCTCGCAGGTCCTCATCGATTCCCAAACCACACCTTGCGCCTGCACGCCCGAGACGGTCATGCCCCCTTGAGACGCCGCTTCGCGGCTGAAGAATGGGTCAAGCCGGAGGTCGACCCTTCAAAGATATCGCGCTGCCGCGCTGTGTTTTATGGGAGGGCCATCGTCCCGCATGGCCCAAATTTCAGCCGCGAAGCGGCGTGTGCGGGTTGGCAAAATCATTTTTAGGGGATCGCGCGGCGAGTAGCTCGTGGAGATTGTGAGCGGGGTGGTGTCTGGGAGTGGGCTTCGTTTTCCGTGTTTGAAAAATGGGTCAGGCGAGGACGCTGACCCTCCAAAAAAAGTCGACGCGCGGCGTTTTATGGGAGCGCAGCTTTGCGAAAGGAGTGCGCTGCCGCTGCGTCGGCTTTAAAGCTCCCTCAGATGACCTGCCAGGCGGGTTTGTTGTCGAAGACCCAGCGGTAGTAGTCGGCGCGGGTGAGTTCGGAGGCGGCTTGCTCGTCGAGGCAGAAGATGGCGGAGGGGTGGAGTTGCAGGGCGGAGGCGGGGTTCATCGAGGTGATCGGGCCTTCGACGGCTTGTGCCACGGCGTGCGCTTTGTTTTTTCCCGTGGCGAGGAGAACGGTTCTACGGGTGTCGAGGATGGTGCCGATGCCCATGGTGATGACATGGAAAGGCACGGCGTCCTCGCTGCCGAAGAAGCGGGCGTTGTCCTTGCGGGTGCGGGCGGTGAGGGTTTTGATGCGGGTGCGGGAGGCGAGGGAGGAGGTTGGCTCGTTGAAGCCGATGTGTCCGTCGGTGCCGATGCCGAGAAGTTGGAGGTCGATGCCTCCTGCGGCGCGGATTTTTTCTTCGTAGCTTCGGCAGAAGGACTCGGGATCGGCCGCCATGCCGTCGGGGATGTGGATGTTTGCGCGATTGATGTTCACATGCCGGAAGAGGTTCTCGTGCATGAACGCGTGGTAGGACTGGGGATGGTCGGCACCAACGCCGATGTATTCGTCGAGGTTGAAGGAGGTGATGTGGGACCAGTCGAGGTTCTGCTGGATGAGTTGGCGGTAGAGTGGCACCGGGGTTCCACCGGTGGCCAGGCCGAGGACGGCGTTTGGCTTCGTGCGGATGGTGTGGGAGAAGAGGCGGGCGGCCATTCCGGCAGCCGCTTCGGCATTGGGTTGGATGATAACTTCCATAGAATTAAAAATAAGGGGCCAGTCCGGCGCAGACGCTTTCCTCGAAGCGGCGTATCGCCTGGCGGGTGAATTCCACGACGCTGAGCGAGTCGTCCTGGATCAAGGGAGTGAGGTCGATGCCGACGAGGACTTGTGTGGACTCATCGCCTTCGCGGGGCTCGTAGAATGTGGCATTCGCGGCACGGCGGCCTGTTACGGCGAGGTCGTAGCGTTTTCCTCCGACGATTTGCGAGGCGAAGACGGCGTTGAGTTTGTTGGCGAGAGTCTCGTGTCCGCTCACATCCATGCGGACTTTTTCCGAATCCAGCATCCAATCGAGATCCCTCCAAACCTCGCAGCCTATAAGTTGCTTCGGACGATCTTCAAGGGGCAGGGCGCGGAGCGCGTGGAGGAGCGAGGCGAATACACCGAGGTGCGTCCTGTGCTTGTCCGCCGGACTGTGTGTGTAGACGACCTCGGGGCGGGTGCTCTTCAAAATCCGCGTCAAATCCTCGCGCAGTCGGGTATCGGCGGGATTGGTCACGGCCGAGCTCGGGTAGCCGAGTTGGAACATGATCCCGTATTGTCCGATCACGGCGGCTTCGTTTTGCTCCTTGGCGCGCACGCGGCCGAGTTCCTCTGGACTCATTTCGGCAAAAACCCCGCTGCGCGAACTGCCGCGACCATCTGTGCAGGTGACGCCCCCGAACCAACGGCCTGTGCGGTCCATGCACTCCACAATCCCGTGAAAAGCCATGAACTCGAGATCGTCGTGATGCGCGCCGACGCCAAGATGAGTGACTCTCGAGGCGGCATCAGGAAAGGGGAGCGCATCCGGAACGAAGACTTGGGCTGCCGGGTTGGATGAAAGATCTGTTGGCGTCATGGTGATTTGCTAAAGACCTGCCCGTGACGGGAGGCTGTGCTTTTTGGTATTCATACGAAACCGTAAAAAATCCGCCAGACGATAATCGGTGCTCTGGCGTATTGGGGGTGTTTTTTCCACTCTCCAGGCCAGCTCTGATTGCAAAAAAACAGCCGCTAAGCGCGGGGCCGGGCGGCTGTTTTTGAAGGGTTGCGACTTGTCAGCAGATGCGGCCGAGCTTGGCATCTGGGCCGTGACCGATGGGATTCTCGCCGACCCAGCGTTCATCGACGGGTTCGTCGGAGCGTTGGTAGCGGGTATCGGTGGAGAGGCGAATGCGCTGTGTTGTGTTGTCGATGCTGCCGTGGATGGTGTCCATGCGGAAGGTCAGGAGGTCGCCGGGCTGGAACTCCGAGGTGAGCCAGCGCCCACCGAATTTCTGGCGCAGCGACACGGGGTTGTTGGTGAGTTGCCCGTTGTGCTTCCAGCCGTCGTGGCCGGGGATGTTCGTGCAGCTCGTGTCGACATCCGAGTTCAAATAATTGCGAATGCGGTCGGCTTGCAGGTGCGATTTTTCGAGGATCATGAGTCCGCCAACTTCGAGTGGCACTTCGCCGTAGGGAATCCATGCGGTGTAGAGGCGGTGTGTGCCGCGGCCCATGTAAACGATGTCGCAATGGGGAGCGGTTCCGTGACCGCAGCCCATGGTGCGAAGCCAGATGTAGTCGAAGTGCCGGATGGCTCCGCCGAGGAAAGCGGTGTAGAATTGATGCACCTCGGGACCGAAGACAACGCGGTTGATGGCGGGCTGGTTTTTCCAAGCTGTGGTGTTGAATTTGGGATGAATGCCCTCTTTCAGGATGCCATCGATGAGCGGTTGGCCTTCTTCAAAAATCCCATCCTTTTCGAGCGTCTCGACGAGAGCCTTGCGGGCTTCGAGAACGACCTCACGGGGGAAGAATCCTTTGATATAAAGGTAGCCGTTTTCATCCATGCTCTGCTGAAGGGCGGCCGGATCGTTGCGGATGGCGGAGGAATCCTCCAACCAGCCGAAGGAATGCTCATCCATCTCGAGTTCATGACCGAGGGATGTGAGTGTGCGGTTGACGACGGGTGCTGAGGCGAGTGTTTTCATGCGAGGCCACTCTGACACATGGAGAAAAAACAGGAATGGCGTGCATGGTATTTTTTATGTAGGAAAAGGTAAATGCGCATTCCATCCCTCAATAACTGGAAAACCACGCTCGTTCAGACCACGGGCACTTCACCGCTTGGTGAGATAACACTTGCAGGCACTATTTCCAAATCACGCGGCATTCGGCGTGACAAGCCGCGCGTCTTTGGACAATGGGCGATTGTGTATTTGGTGGCAGGAACCGGAAAATACCACGACGCGCGCGGAACTGATATTCCACTGCGAGCGGGTGATGTGATTCTGGTCTTTCCCGAGGTGGCCCATTCCTACGGGCCCGAACCGGGCGGAATCTGGAATGAGTTGTATGTCTGCTTTCGCGGGCCTGTCTTCGAGGCTTGGCGCGAGGCGGAGATCTTTGATGTCAGAAATCCGGCTTTCCACTGGAAGCCTCCGCGCGCGGGACTTGAGATTCTTCAGCCATTTTTTTCGCAATGGAATCAAGCGGGCCAGTCGATGCTCGAAGCCGTGGCAATGTGGCAACAGATTCTGTCACGCATCTTCAAGGCTCACATATCAAGGAATGCGAAGGAGCACCATCCGGGTTGGTTTTTACAGGCTGCGGATCTTTTGGAGAGGTCGGCGGCTGACGATGAGCGAACGCTCCGGAATGTCGCGGAGTCGTGCGGGATGGGCTATGAAAGTTTTCGAAAAAAATTCACCGATATCGCGGGCGAGCCCCCGGCCCGCTACGCCATGGCGCGCCGCATCGAGCGCGCAAGGCAGCTCCTCGCCCGTCACCGGTTCACCAACAAGGAACTGGCCGAGATGCTTGGTTTCCACGACGAGTTCCACTTTGCAAAAACCTTCAAGAAGCTCACAGGCAAGACGCCGCGTCAGGATTCCCTCGATAGGCAGGGAGGGAGATAAAAATTGGCAAGGGTCTTCACGATAGAAATGAATCCTTCTCTTGTTCGAGACGCTGGGGGCGGCATATTTCGGTGATCCATGTTCGTATTCAACGGCGTCATACTCGGGCTGGGCCTGTTTTTCCTGGGTCTCCAACTCACGGGACAAAACATGCGTTCCCTGAGTGGCGGCGGGTTTCGTCAGCTTGTGCGGCGGGCCACCGGCACCCCGTGGTTGTCGGGCGTTTGCGGGCTCGTGGCAGGAGCGCTGATGCAGAGTGCCACGGCGGTGACATTTATTTTGGTCAGCATGGTTGGAAGCGGTCTGATCCAATCCGCTGCGGCGCGGGTGATCGTGGTTTGGTGCAATGTGGGACTGACGGCGCTGGCATTTTTAGCAGCGTTCAACATCCATCCGGTTGTGGCATTGGTGGTCGGAGTGGCTGGCATCGCTATGGGGTCCGTGCGCCGCAAGCCATGGAATACCATCGCTGGCGCTGTCCTCGGCGTGGGCATTATTCTTTTCGGACTCGAACAACTTGGCGCGGGCTTGGCTCCGCTCAAGGACGAGGCGTGGTTTCGACAAGTCATCGAAGTCGCGCTGCACTCTCCATTTCAGGCATTCCTCATTGGTGTGGCAGCTGCGGCGTTGTTGCAGTCAAACACAGGCGCAGCGATGGTTCTGATAACCTTGGCGGCCGGCGGAGCCTTCGGAGTTGCGGAAGCCGCGCCGGCGATCTACGGAACAAATCTTGGAGCCATCGCCTTGCGGGCTTTTCTCGCCCGTGGGCTCAGCGGTTCGTCGATCCGACTCGTGCGCATGGAGGACTTGTTCTGCGTCTTCAGCGGTGTGCTCATGATGGCGTTGTTCTTTGTGGAGCGCGCTGGTGTCCCGCTCGTGCAGGCTTTTGTTCATTCCCTCGACGGGGGAAACGCCATGCGCCTGGCGGCGGTGTTTTTGCTTTCCAATTTGATTCCTGCGGTCGTTCTGAGTCCGTTTCTGCCGCTTTGCGAGGCGTTACTGAAACGCTTTTGGCCGAGTGATGCCGCTGAGCATGCCGAGCAGCCTAAGTTCCTCCGCTCGCAGGCGCTCGCCGATCCCGAGACCGCGCTGGATTTGATTCCCAAGGAACTCGGACGCCTTTTTGGAAGCCTGAGCCTTGCAGCCAAGCCTTCTGCAGTGGATGTCGATTCGCATGAGATGCCGGCGTTTGTGCAGCTCGGATCAGCCATTGAGAGCTTTTGCGTCAGGCTCGCCTCCGAGAATCCGCTGTCTCAAAATCAGTCGCTTCGCCTCCAGCGCTACCGGGCTTGGCTGCACACGATCCGCCACATCGGTGAAGCAGCCGGGGAGTTGGCGGTCTCACGGTCGGCTCTTCCTCCTAACGCCGAGGCTTGTGCCAAGGGCCTTCTGGACTGGGTGCAGAGCAATATTCTTCTCGGTGCGGAGGCCACGGCGTCCATGGATGCCGGAAAAATTCAGGAGTTCTTTGAATCCAGTAAACAAAAAGTCCCGTCTGTGCGCGCCATGCGAAAGGCCTTTTTGGAGGATTGCGTAGCCTTCTCACCCGCTGGGAATCTCGAGATGTCCACCCTCGTGGACAACTTCGACATCACCGCATGGCTCATCCATCGTCTCTCGAAGTTGCAGGTCAAAGCGATCCAATCAGCGCCCGGAGCTTTGGGTCTTTAGAGTGACAACTTGGTCTGTTTCCTGGGACGGCGCAGTGGTGATTCCCGCGACTTCGGCATGAAACAACGCAGCCAGTTGAACCTGGCTTTCGGCATCGTCGAGTAGGCCGAATTCGCGAAGCTCGGGCTCAAAGAGGCGGCGACCGGTGATTTCTTGAACCGGCAACCATTCGTTGATGTGTCGATGAATCGAGCGCAGATCGGTGTTCGCCGGCTCCTCGTCCTCAATCAAAATCGAGACATCGCCATCGGTATCGTTCAAATCCGCCGGCTGGCTGCGCACGCTCGAGAGCTGTATCCAACTATCCGCCCTCATCGATCGCGTGTCCCCGGCGAGCCAGAGCAGGATCGCACCGTCGATGAGGCAGGTGCGTGCGCGAATGTGTAGACGCGTGTGTGAGGGGCGATTCCGCAATTCCTCAAAAAGCATGAGTGCATTGTCGTGAAGCAGAATTCCAGGGCCGATCAGTTCGATGGTGCATTCCTCGGGAGCCGCGGCGAACGCTTCTTCAACGCTCGCAAGAAGGCGCGTTGGATCCTTCTCGGCCAGGTTCAGATGAATCTTGGAACTCCTCGGGCTCAAGGTCCGTTCCCCTGCTACCGGTGAATCGAATTCGAATTCCGACTGGGTCGCCAGCCCTTTGCTGGACTCGTTATTCGGGCGGAGGTGTTTCTGGAGGGCACGGATGAATGATGGAATTGTGATGTTCATTTCACCGCGCAGGCTATCAACCCTGCTCGGACATCCGCTGGGGGAGGAAATTTTTTTCAATAAAATTACGAAGCCTCTTTTCTGCCATGCCCGCGCTGCATCATTCGCTGGGTTCGTATTCCGTAATCTTGGCTATATGAACTCCGAGATTCAGCGCCAGGCCGGTGTGACTGAAAGCAAATGTGAGGATTCCCGGCCTCTGAGTGGTCGTGGATTTTGAGCCTGAAAAAATCCCATCGGCAATGACCAGGCTTGGAGAACTCCCGATCTCAAATCCGCGCGAGTCGTAGAGATAATCCAGAGCCTCTTCGTTCATAAAAAAGATGGCATAGCCGAATTTTTGGATTCCCAGTTCCAGTCCGCATGAGAAGCCCGTGAGATTGTGAAAACTCATCGGTTTCATTTTTTCAAAAAGCACGCCCGTTGCTGTCGTGACACCGACTCCCAGAGAGAGTTTCTTGGCCTCGGGGAATACGAGAACCGCATAGGCGGCATCTACACTTTCCGCAGCCACTCGATTGTGTCTGAAAAGCCGGCTGAGCGCTCCGCGTGCCTTGTTTTCCAACTGGATTGGGGAGTCCGCAGACGCTTCCGGTGAAGCCCCCACCACAAGGAGCAACGGGAGAATGCCGAGAAGGCATCGCTTTTTCAAACCGGGTCGATTTTTCATTTGCTCCAAACAACCAGCGGCGAGGGTTCGTGCCCATGGGGTGGTGTCCCCATGCGTCGACTTTACGATTCGATGCCATGCTCGAAAGGTGCATCCGGCTGCAACTCCGGTGCGTATTCATGGCATGGCAAATATTCTGATCACAGGCGCGTCAAGCGGGGTGGGGGCTGAGTTGGCAAATCGTCTCGCAACACGGGGCGACTCTCTTTTTCTAACCGGGCGTTCGGAGGAAAAACTCAAGAAACTTGGCTTGGATGCTCCGCTTCTTGCTGGCGACCTGGCCGCTCCTGGAGCGGCTGAGAAGATCGTCGCTGCGGCTGCTTCGGAGTTGGGCTCGTTGGATGTCGTGGTGCACTGCGCGGGCATTGGCCTCATCAAGCCTGCGGCGGATACAACGGACGCGGAGTTCACCCATGTCATGAATGTGAACGCGCGCGCCGCATTCCTTCTCGCCAAGGAGGCCTGCAAAGCCATGGCAGCCGCGAAGAAGGGGCTCTTCATCACCATTCCAGGCATTCTGGGAAAGGCTCCCATGCGCAACGCCTCGGCCTATGTGGCTAGCAAATATGCTCTCACAGGCATGATCAAATGCTTCGCGCAAGAATACCAGCGTTCGGGTCTGCGATTCTGTCTTTTCCACCTTGGCGGTATCGACACGCCTTTCTGGGATAACATTCAAATGGCCGTGCAGCGTGAAAAAATGATCCCGGTTGCAACTGCTGCGGACCTGATCTTACAAGCGATCGATGCTCCACCTCACCTCGTGTTGAGCGAGGTCGTCATGCAGCCGGAGAGTCACCAATTGGTGTGATCTGAGTGGTTCTTGGAGAGCCTGTTCGGCTCAGCGGCCCCGTTTGTTGAAGTCCGCAACGGTTCTCGCGGCTTCGCGGTCTTCGACACGCTTTTTCAAGTCCTGTCGTTTGTCGGAGGCGAGCTTGCCCTTGCCGAGTCCCACTTCCACTTTGACGCGGCCCTTTTTCCAATACATCCGCAGCGCGGGAATCGTGAGGCCTTCGCGCTCGACGGCTCCTGCGAGCTTATTGATCTCCGCCCGGTGCAGAAGAAGCCTGCGGGGGCGTTTTGATTCATGCTGCTCGTGGCTGGCGCGCTCGTAGGGCTGGATTGCGCAATCGAAAAGATACAAATCGCCGTTTTGGATGCGGGCAAAGGCACCCTGCATCGAGACAAATCCAGCCCGCAGGGACTTCACCTCCGTGCCTTTCAATTCAACGCCAGCTTCGAATTTTTCGAGAACATTGTAGTCCCGAAAGGCTTTCCTGTTGGTTGTGATTTCGGAGGACATGAGAGCGGCTTCTGGCCGCCGGGAGAGGATCAGATCGCCTCGGCGAGCTCAGGCGCAACGATCAATTTTCCTTGAGCGATTTCAAGAAGCGCGACATCCGCCAAGCCTGTGCCGGGATCGACCTCGATGAGTGGACGGCTTCCCGCGTTGAGCTGGCGCACACGGCGGGAGACCATGTTGATGAGGACCTGCGGCTCGGAAATCACTTTGGAGGCTTCGTCGATGTATTGGGCTTTCATGAGTATTCTATCCGCTTTTGTTTGATTGGCGGATTGCGGAAAATACGGGCGATCCCGATTCAGTCAATTTTTTTATTTTTTAATTTGACATTCCAATCCAACCCTCTATTTTCGCGCCTCCCGAAAACGGGAAAAACCTAACCGCAGGAGACCGGATGGTCGCTCGCACTGCACACAATCCATGCAAAAACAACGAAGCAAACGCTACCGCGCAGCGGCGGCAAAAGTTGAGGCCAACAAGAAATATTCTCTGGCCGACGCAATTCAAACTCTGAAGACACTTCCAGCTGTGAAGTTCGATCAGACTGTCACTCTCTCCTTCAAGCTGGGTGTCGATCCCAAGCAAAGCGATCAAATGGTGCGCGGCACCTGCCCCCTTCCAAACGGAAGCGGCAAAAATGTTCGCGTTCTGGTTTTCGCAACCGGACAGGCTGCCGAGGCTGCGAAAGAAGCCGGAGCTGAAATTGTCGGATTCGAAGATGTGATCAAGAAAGTCACCGGAGGTTTCTCTGATTTCGATGTTGCCATCGCAACACCAGCCGCCATGGCCGAAGTTCGTAAACTCGGCCGCGTTCTCGGACCTCGCGGTCTCATGCCCAATCCGAAAACCGGAACAGTCACCGACGACACCGCGAAAGCTGTCAAAGAAGTAAAGGCCGGTCGCGTGGAGTTCAAGCTCGACAAAAACGGCAATGTCGCCGTGCCGGTTGGAAAATTCTCTTTCGAACCCCAAGCCCTCGCGGAAAACGGTGCCGCTGTCATCGACGCGGTGGTCAAGGCTCGCCCTGCCACAGCCAAAGGTTCTTTTGTAAACGCCATCACTCTCAGCGCGACAATGTCCCCTGGTCTCGCCGTGGATCCTGCACCCTACCTCAAAAACTAAGCATTTCATTCCATGAGACCCGAGAAAACACTCATCGTTTCCGACATCCGCGAGAAGCTCCAAGCCTCGCCCTACCTGCTCGTCGTTGACTTCACCGGCATGAAGGTGCCGCATTTTGAAAATCTCCGCACCCGTCTTGCCGACGCTGGTGCTCGCATGAGCGTTGTGAGGAATACCTTTCTTCGCATCGCCGCTGCCGAGTTGAAGATGCCTGAACTCTCCGACTCGCTTGCAGGTCAGACAGCCATGGTGACCGGCGAGGTAGATATCTGCGCCGCCGCTAAGGTGCTCAAAACCTTCGCCGCCGAGTTCAAGTTGCCGACAGTCCGCGCCGGGGTTCTAGACAACGCCGCACTCAGTGCTGCGCAAGTTGCCGAGCTCGCCGATCTGCCAAGCAAGGACGTCCTCCGTGCGAAGCTGCTCGGTCTGCTTCAGACTCCAGCAAGCCAGTTTGTTCGCATCCTCAACGAACCCGCCGCCAGCTTGGCGCGCGTGCTCAAGGCCAAAGGCGATGCACTCGCCGGCGCCGAATAATTCCAAAAAGAAAAATTTCATCCCCAAGCCGAGAGGCGAGGGGATGGACAACAAGAAAACACAACCGGTTCCTTGTCGGTCAGGCGGCTTCCTGACTCAAACTTCCCGATGCCTCGGGATACGACGATACCAAAACACAAATACACCATATGGCAGATACAACCGCACTCGTCGATCAGCTCAGCGGACTCACCGTCCTCGAAATTGCTGACCTCGTTAAACAACTCGAAGAAAAATGGGGCGTTAGCGCCGCTGCTCCCGTCGCTGTAGCCGCTGCAGGCCCAGCCGGTGGAGCCGCTGCTGCACCCGCTGAGGAGAAAACCTCCTTCGATGTCATCCTCACTGATGCCGGATCCAACAAGATCGCCGTCATTAAAGAAGTTCGCGCCGCTGTGGCCGGACTCGGTCTCGCCGAGGCTAAAGCCCTCGTCGAAGGCGCGCCTAAGCCCCTCAAAGAGGGCGTCACCAAGGAAGAAGCCGCTGAGATCAAGAAAAAGATCGAAGCTGCCGGCGCCAAGGTCGAAGTCAAGTAAGCCAGTTTCAAACTCCGCAGGGAGGTCCGGAATATCTCTTGACCTTCCTGCGGGTTTAGCTATTTTCACTCGTTCGCTTTACCAGCAAAAAACACCCATCTGCTCCTTCGCTCAAAAAACATTTTAGCATCCGCCATCGGAAATTCTGGAAAACCCAGCCTCGTCCGATCACGGAGCTTTTTGCTTTGACGAAGAAATGGACGGCCCCGGCCTTGGATTAGGCCACACAACCCGCGGCACCGCAAAAAAACATGTCTGAACGCATTCATTTCGGAAAATTGACAGAGGCCATCGAGCCACCAAACCTCATCGAATTGCAGGTCAACTCCTACAACGAGTTCTTTCAAAAGGATGTCCCTGCCAGCAAACGCCGCGACATCGGTTTGCAGGCTGTCTTCCGCGAATTTTTTCCTATCTTTGGCTTTGAAGATAAATCTTCCCTCGATTTCGTAAGCTACGAGCTCGGCGAGTCCAAAATGTCCGCCCTGGAGTGCCAGCGCGAGGGCCAATCCTTCAGCGCCCCGCTCTATGTGACCTTCCGATACAAAGACGAGCGCAGCACCAAGGAAGAGAAGGTTTACATGGGCGAATTGCCTCTGATGACTCCCCAAGGCACCTTCGTCATCAATGGCGCCGAGCGCGTCGTCGTTTCCCAGCTCCACCGCTCGCCCGGCATCTGCTTTGAGACATCTGTCCACGCCAACGGAAAAATCCTCCATGGCTTCCGCATCATTCCCGACCGTGGTTCATGGATCGAAGTTCAGTTCGATACCACAGACCTCCTCTATGTCTACCTCGACCGCCGCAAGCGCCGTCGTAAATTTCTTGCCACGACTTTTCTTCGCACCGTGGGCTTCCCTGCCGACGAGCAGATCATCAATCTCTTCTACAAAACACAGGACCTCAAACTCAGCGAGAAACTCGACGAGGAGGAAATCGCCACCAAGGTGCTCATTGCCGATATCCGCGACGGAGAGATCACTGTTGGACGCGCCTTTGAACCTCTCACCACAGCCATTGTCCGTCAGTTGATCGGCTTGGGCCACAAATCTGTGAAGGTCGTTGACACCAAGGACGACGACACGATCATCAAATCCCTCAAAAAAGATCCCGCTCACGACGAGGACGAGGCCCTCAAGGATATCTACCGCAAGCTTCGCCCTGGCGATCCGCCAACCGTTCAGAATGCCCGCAGCATGCTCAAGCGCCTTTTCTTTGACGCCAAGCGCTACGATTTGGGCCGCGTGGGTCGTCACAAGATCAATCAAAAACTCGACCTCAAAGTTGACGAGAACGAGCGCACACTCACGAAGGACGATTTTGTCGCCGCCATGAAATACCTCGTCCGCCTCCGCGCGGGTGATGGCATGACTGATGATATCGACCATCTCGGCAGTCGCCGCGTCCGCACCGTGGGCGAGCTTCTCGCCAACCAGTGCCGTGTGGGCCTTGCCCGCACAGAGCGCCTCGTTCGCGAGCGTATGACATTGTTTGATGCCAATACCGACCAGATCACGCCTCAGAAGCTGATCAATCCAAAATCGCTCAGCGCCGTTGTGCGTGATTTCTTCGGACGCAGCCAGCTCAGCCAGTTCATGGATCAGACGAATCCGCTCTCCGAGCTCACCCACAAGCGCCGTCTCTCGGCCCTCGGGCCAGGAGGTCTGAGCCGCGACCGTGCAGGCTTCGAGGTGCGAGATGTGCATCCATCCCACTACGGCCGCATCTGCCCGATTGAAACTCCTGAAGGTCCGAACATCGGTCTCATCAGTTCGTTGAGCACATTTGCTCGTATCAATGAATTTGGTTTCATCGAAACACCCTATCGCAAGGTTGTTAACGGCCGTGTAACCGATCAAGTCGAATACCTCAGCGGCGACCGCGATGAAAACTTCTACATTGCCCAGGCTAATTCCCAAGTCGACGCCAAGGGCAATCTTTCCGGCGAGAAGGTATCCGCTCGCTACCGTGGTGACTTCCTCGAGATCGAGCCTGCACAGATTCAATACATGGATGTGTCGCCGAAGCAGCTCGTTTCCGTGGCCGCCGGTCTCATTCCATTCCTCGAGCACGATGACGCCAACCGTGCGCTCATGGGCTCGAACATGCAACGCCAAGGCGTGCCGCTCCTCGTCTCCGACTCCCCTCTCGTTGGAACTGGACTCGAGGCCCGTGTGGCCCGCGATTCCCGCGCTGTTATTTGCGCGGAATCAAATGGCAAGGTCGCTTCCGTAACGGCCAACCAGATCATCATCACCAAGGACGGATCGCTTCCTGAAGGTAAGAAGAAAATCAAAGACGACCCCGAAAACGGCGTTTATGTCTATGAGCTTCGCAAATTCATGCGCTCGAACGCGAGCACATGCATCAACCAGAAGGCTATTGTCAAAAAAGGCCAATCCATCAAGAAGGGTGATGTCATTGCCGACGGTCCGAACACCGAAAAAGGTGAACTCGCCCTCGGTCGCAATGTGCTCGTCGCCTTCATGCCTTGGAATGGTTACAACTTCGAAGACGCGATTCTTATCTCCAAGCGCGTTGTGAAAGAGGATATCTACACATCCATCCACATCGACGAATTCGAGATCGGCGCCCGCGATACCAAACTCGGGCCGGAGGAAATCACCCGTGACATTCCAAACATCAGCGAAGAGGCTCTTCAAAACCTCGGCAGCGATGGTGTTGTCCGCATCGGTGCGGAAGTGAAGCCCGGCGATATTCTCGTTGGTAAAATCACCCCGAAGAGCGAAACAGAACTCGCTCCAGAAGAGCGCCTTCTCCGTGCGATCTTCGGTGAAAAAGCAGCCGATGTGAAAGACACCTCTCTCACAGTTCCATCCGGAACCTACGGTATCGTCATGGATGTGAAGGTTTCCTCCAAAAAAGAGGTCGCCCGCACGAAAATGACTCCCGCCGAGTCGAAGCGGCAGCAAAAAATGATCGTTGAGGACTTTGGCAAACGCAAAGACGACCTCCACGAGCAACTCACTGCCGCGCTTTCCAACATTCTCCTCAACGAGAAAATTCCGTTGGATGTCGTGAACGCCCAAACCGGCGAGATCATTATCCCTGCCAACCGCAAGATCACGAAGGAACTCCTTCGCAAACTCGCCAAGGTTTACAACCATGTCGAAATCGATCCGAGCCCGATTCGCAACAAAATCCAAGAGATCATTGGACAATTCGAACACAAGTTTGTCGATCTCGAGAACGAGCGCGACTCGAACCTTGGCCGTATCGAAAGCGGTGATGATATCGACCCCGGCATCATCAAGCAGGTCAAAGTTTACATCGCCAGCAAGCGCAAGCTCAGCGTTGGTGACAAGATGGCCGGTCGCCACGGAAACAAGGGCGTCGTCGCCAAGATCGTTCCCGAAGAGGACATGCCGTATCTCGCTGACGGAACACCCGTCGATATCGTGCTGAACCCTCTCGGCGTGCCAAGCCGAATGAATGTGGGCCAGGTTTTGGAAACCCACCTCGGCGTGGCTGCCAAAGCCCTTGGTTTCAAGGTGGCAACGCCTGTGTTCGATGGTATTCCTGAATCGAAAATCCGTGAATTCCTCACCGACGCCAAGAAGGTGGAAGGTTTCACTTGGATCAACGAAAACGGCAAGTCCACCCTTTACGATGGACTCACCGGCGAACCATTCGATCAGCAAGTCGTCGTGGGCTACATTTACATGCTCAAACTCGGCCACTTGGTTGCTGATAAAATCCACGCCCGCGCCGTCGGACCATACAGCCTCGTCACCCAGCAACCGCTTGGCGGCAAGGCCCAATATGGTGGCCAGCGCTTCGGAGAAATGGAAGTATGGGCGCTTCAAGCCTACGGAGCTGCTTACACACTCCAAGAACTCCTCACCGTTAAGTCGGATGATGTCGCCGGCCGCACCCGCATCTACGAGAGCATCGTCAAAGGCGACAACTCACTCGAGGCAGGCGTTCCTGAATCGTTCAATGTTCTCATCAAAGAAATGCAGGGCCTCGGACTTGATGTCCGCGTCGGAGGCAAACAACCCGCCTCCCTCACAGAAGGCCTCGCCTAATCCCAAAACCCGACACAACCTGACGAATCATAAATGAAAGATCTAAACTTCAACGAATCCGTTGGTGAAGCGAAACCCGTTGGTTTTGACGAGGTGGCCATCACCGTGGCATCCCCCGATGCCATGCGTAGCTGGAGCAAGGGAGAGGTAAAAAATCCCGAAACCATCAACTACCGCACCTTCAAGCCAGAAAAGGGCGGTCTTTTCTGCGAGCGTATCTTCGGTCCAACACGCGACTGGGAATGCTCGTGCGGTAAATACAAGCGCATCAAGCACAAGGGTGTCATCTGCGACCGTTGCGGTGTGGAGGTCACACTCTCCCGCGTGCGCCGCGAACGCATGGGTCACATCGACCTCGCCGTTCCCGTTTCACACATTTGGTTCTACAAGTGCATGCCATCCCGCTTGGGACTCATGCTGGACATGACTTCCCGTGCTCTGGAGCGTGTCATTTACTACGAGGACTTTATTGTTATCGATCCAGGCAGCACTCCTCTTGAAAAGTGCCAACTCCTCACGGAGGCGGAATTCCGCGATGCCGAGGAACAATACGGCGAAGAATTCACCGCTGGCATGGGCGCAGAAGCGATCCAAAAAATCCTTGCCTCCATGGACCTCGCTACAGTCCAACAGGAAATCGAGGAGTCCATGGGCTCGACCCGCAGCAAACAACTGCGCAAAAAACTCGCGAAACGCCTGAAACTCGTTCAAGGCTTCGCAGAGTCGAATACCCGCCCCGAGTGGATGATCCTCAATGTGCTTCCGGTCATTCCTCCGGATCTCCGCCCTCTCGTCCCGCTCGAAGGTGGCCGTTTCGCCACTTCCGATCTCAACGATCTCTACCGCCGCGTCATCAACCGCAACAACCGTCTCCGCACATTGTTGCAGCTCAAAACGCCGGAAGTCATCATCCGCAACGAAAAGCGCATGCTCCAAGAGTCGGTTGATGCTCTCTTCGATAACGGTCGCCATGGTCGCGCCGTAACTGGTGCTGCGAACCGTCCTCTCAAGTCTCTCAGCGACATGTTGAAGGGTAAGGGTGGTCGTTTCCGCCAAAACCTCCTCGGTAAACGCGTGGACTATTCGGGCCGCTCGGTTATCGTCATCGGTCCGGAACTCAAACTCAATCAGTGCGGTCTGCCCAAAAAGATGGCCCTCGTTCTTTTCGAGCCATTCATCATCCGCCGCCTGAAAGAACTCGGCTATGTGCATACCGTTCGCAGCGCCAAGAAACTCATTGAGCGTCAGACACCTGAAGTTTGGGATATTCTTGAAGAGGTGACCAAAGGCCATCCGGTGATGCTTAACCGCGCGCCGACCTTGCACCGCCTTTCGATCCAAGCCTTTGAGCCGATCCTCATCGAGGGTGAAGCCATCCGTGTGCATCCTCTCGTCTGCACCGCTTACAATGCGGACTTCGATGGTGACCAGATGGCTGTCCATGTGCCGCTCTCCGTTGAAGCGCAAATGGAAGCCCGCATGCTCATGCTGGCTCCGAACAACATCTTCTCGCCATCCAGCGGCAAGCCGATCACCACTCCTTCGCAGGATATTCCGCTCGGTTGCTACTACCTCACGCAGAAGCCACGCGGTGAAGACGCCGATAAGTCCAAGCGTATGCCATTGTTTGAGAACGCAGACGAAGTCGAACTCGCCCTCTCCGAGCGCGCCATTCGCACTCAGACCCGCATTCTCTTCAAAAATCCCGATCTCGGTGTCGAAACTGTCTATGGTGATTCCACCAAGTCGGTGATTGAAACCACCGCCGGTCGCGTGGTTTTCAACCAAATCTGGCCCAAAGCCCTCGGCTTTTACAACAAGGTCTGCGGCAAGAAGCAACTCTCGGACATCATCTGGCGCTGCTACAAGTCCAGCGGTCAGCAAACGACCGTCGAAACCCTCGACCGCCTCAAGGAACTTGGCTTCCGCGAAGCCACCCGCGCTGGTGTTTCCATCGGTATCAATGACATGATGGTGCCGAAGGAGAAGGAACAACTTCTCGAGAAGGCCTACCGCGAAATCGGCGAGGTTGAGAAACAATACCGCCGAGGCATCATCACCGACGGCGAGCGCAAAAACAAAGTTCAAGACATTTGGACTCATACGGGTGAAGAGATCGCCAACGCCCTCTTCCGCACGCTGGAATACAACGACAACCGCCGCGATATGAACCCCGTCTTCATGATGGTGGACTCCGGTGCTCGTGGTAACCGCACCCAGGTCAAACAGCTCGCCGGTATGCGCGGTCAGATGGCCAAGCCCTCGGGCGAAATCATCGAGCAGCCGATCACCGCGAACTTCCGTGAGGGTCTGACCGTTCTAGAATACTTCATTTCCGCACACGGTGCCCGTAAAGGTCTTGCCGATACGGCTCTCAAAACAGCCGACTCGGGTTATCTTACCCGCAAACTCGTCGACGCCGCGCAGGATGTCATCATCACCATCGATGATTGCCACACCGCAAACGGCATTGTCGTTCGCCCGATCTACGAAGGCGACGAAGAGGTTGTCAGCCTCTCGACCCGTATCATCGGCCGCACCACCTGCGAGACCGTCAAAGACCCGATCACAGGCAAGCCCGTTGTTAAAAAAGACCAACTCGTTGACGAGGAGGCAGCTGCCGCTCTGGAAAAAATTGGCCACGAGCAGCTCAAGATTCGTTCGGCCCTTACTTGCGAATCCCAACGCGGTATTTGCATCAAGTGCTACGGCCGCAGCCTTGCGACCGGCGGCATGATCAAGATCGGCGAGGCCGTTGGCATTATCGCCGCCCAGTCGATTGGCGAACCCGGCACCCAGCTCACGATGCGAACCTTCCACGTCGGCGGTGCTGCGAGCCAGACATTCAAGCAACCGATCATCAAAGCCAAGAACGACGGCACGATCCGCTTCAACGAACTCAAGGTCGTGGAGACGGTGGATAAAACATTCGTCGTTCTCAACAAAAACGGCACCGTCACACTCCATGCGAAAGACGGACGCGAACTCGAAAGCTACAACATCGTTGTCGGCTCCGTGATCTCCGTTGCCGATGGCAGCAGCGTTAAAAAGGGTGTCACATTGGTCCAGTGGGACCCTTACAATGTGCCGATCATCACCGAGAAAGCCGGTCGCATCGAATTCCGCGACATGATCCCCGGTGTCACCATCCGTCAGGAGATCGACGAATCCACAGGCGTTCGCGGCAATGTCGTTATCGAGCACAAGGAAGACTTGCACCCGCAGATCATCGTTGTCGACGAGGCCAAGAACCTCCTCGCCAGCTACTCGATTCCTGCTGGAGCCCACATCGAAGTCAAGGAAGGCGCCAAAGTCCCTGCCGGACAGCGCGTCGCCCGAACACCTCGTAAGATTGGCAAAACAAAGGACATCACCGGTGGTCTCCCTCGCGTCGCTGAGCTTTTCGAAGCCCGCCGTCCGAAAGACGCCTGCGACATCGCCAAAATCGACGGCGTCGTGGAAATCGGTGGAACCGTCCGCGCCAAGCGCCGCCTCATCGTCAAAGACGCTGATACCGGTGCCGAGGAAGAGCACCTCATTCCGCTCAACAAACACATCATCGTCTTCAAAGGCGATCTCGTGAAGAAAGGCCAGCAACTCACCGAAGGCCCCGTTGTGCCGCATGAGATCCTCGACATCTGCGGACCTCAGGAACTCCAGGAGCACCTCCTCAACGAAGTGCAAGAGGTTTACCGTCTGCAAGGCGTGGAAATCAACGACAAGCACATCGAGATCATCGTCCGTCAGATGCTCCGCAAGGTGAAAATCACCGAGCAAGGCGACACCACACTCCTCTGGGGTGATCAAGTGGACCGCCTCGCCTTCGAGAAAGAAAACGAAGAGGTCATCGCCAAGGGTGGCAAGCCGGCCGAGGCCAGCCCCGTGCTCCTCGGTATCACCAAAACCGCGCTCGAGACCGACAGCTTCATCTCCGCAGCATCCTTCCAAGACACCACACGCGTCTTGACCGAAGCCGCCACACTTGGCAGGGTCGACCGACTCCGCGGCTTCAAAGAAAACGTTATCATGGGCCACCTGATCCCCGCAGGAACCGGCTTTGAGACAAACCGCAAAATCCAAATCACACAAGTCGGCGACGCGTTCGGAGCCGATAAAAAGGAATCACAAAAAGCCGCAAGCTAATCCACCACCCACACCATGTCAGAAGCCACAGCAAACCAACACAGCGTCGAACTCATGACGGAACTCCTCGAGGCCGGCGTCCACTACGGACACCAGACCAAACGATGGAATCCCAAAATGCGTGATTACATCCTCGAGGAAAAAAATTCGATCTACATCATCGACCTCGGGCTCACCGTAGAGCAAATCGACAGCGCGACCCAATACCTTCGTGACCTCGTCCGCAATGGTGGAAAAGTCCTCTTCGTCGGAACCAAAAAGCAGGCCCAAGGAGCCATCGCCGAAGCAGCCGAGGCCACTGGCCAGTTCTATGTCAACCAGCGCTGGCTGGGTGGAACGCTCACCAACCTCACCACCATCCGCCGCAGTGTGGCCCGTCTCAAAGAGATCCAAGCCCTGGAGAAATCCCCAGCCTTCGCCAAGATCAATAAAGCCGAGGCTTCTTCCATCCGCCGCCAGGGTGCCAAACTTCTGCACAACCTCGGTGGTATCGCTGAAATGGGCAAACTCCCCGATGTCATGGTCGTCATCGACACCGTGCGTGAAGAAATCGCCGTTGCCGAAGCCAACCGCCTCGGAATTCCGGTCATCGCCATCGTGGACACGAACAGCAACCCAGAGAATATCGCCTACCCGATTGCCGGAAACGACGACGCCATCCGCTCGATCCGCGTGGTCCTCTCCAAACTCGTCGAGGCCATCCTCGAAGGCAAAGGCAGCGGAGCCAAAGCTCGCAAGCCCGAGCTTGCCGCCGTCTCCGAGTAAACAGCAATAGATCCGACTGATTCGTCAGATCAGTCCGATCCGACCGATCCAAAAAAATTACCATGTCCGAAATCTCAGCAAACCTTGTCAAAGAACTCCGCGAAAAAACCAACGCGGGGATGATGGATTGTAAGAAAGCCCTCACCGAAGCCGGTGGCGATCTCGCCGCCGCCGAGGAGCTTCTCCGCAAAAAAGGTATCGCCAGCGCTGGCAAGAAAGCCTCCCGCGAAGCGAAGGAAGGCACCATCGCCTCCTACATCCACCTCGCCGGCAAAGTCGGCGTCCTCGTCGAAATCAACTGCGAAACCGACTTCGTCGCGAAAAACGAAATCTTCCGCGAGTTCGTCAAGGATGTCACCCTCCACATCGCCGCCTCGCACCCGCTCTATGTGACCCGCGAACAAGTTCCGGCCGACCTCATCGCCCGCGAACGCGACATCGCCGCTGCACAAGTCCAAGGCAAACCCGCAAACATCGTGGATAAAATCGTCGACGGCAAAATCGACAAATTCTACGGCACCATTTGCCTTCTCGAGCAACCCTTCATCAAAAATCCAGAGACGACCATCAAAGACCTCGTCTCCAGCAAAATCGCGGAACTCGGCGAAAATATCATCATCCGCCGCTTCACACGCTACACCGTCGGCGAAGAAATCGCTTAAGAAATTCCCTCTCCACAAACGGGGTCACGGTTTCAAAACTGTGACCCCGTTTTTTTGCGTCCGGCCCGCCATGCAGCCTGAATTTTGAAAAGCCATGCTGCCGAGAGAGCGGCATCTGACTGTTCGCAGAAATTTCGCGCAATCTTATTTCGCCGGGACCTCGATCGCTTCGCAGACTTCGCGCCAGCCGGGGAAATTCCATTCGTTGGGAAATCCACGGCATTGGAGGGGTTTGACGGACTGGATGTGGCAGTCGCGGCCTTCGAGGAAGATGCAGGCGCCATCGGGTTGGTCGGTGAGGGCGAGCCCATCGCGGCGGGGCCGGAGTCGGGTGTATTTCTGGATGAAGTCGACTTCCGACATTTCGAGAAAATGGGAAATCGCGCTGATGTCGGAGTCCGTGAGTTTCACAAACCCCGGCCAGCGGCAGCAGTTGGTGCAGCGCTGGCAGGCGTAGCGGGGAGGGGAGGGAAGACTATTCGCCGAGCCGCTTTCTTGGCAGGAGGTAGTTGACGGCATAGTCGCGCACGGCGTCTTCCAGCGAAGTGGTGGGTTTGGTGTAACCGGTGGCACGGAGCTTCGAGATGTCCGCGCAGGTGTGGTATTGATACTGGTGGCGAATAGTCTCGGGCATATCGAAAAACTCGATGGTGGGAGTTTTTCCAAGCGCCGCAAAGAGGGCGTTTGCGAGATCGATCCATGTGCGGGCCACGCCGGAGCCGATGTTGTAGAGACCACCGGCGTCTTCGTTTTCGGCGAGGTGGAGTGTCATCTCGACGGCGTCCTTCACATACACGAAGTCGCGCATCTGGCCGCCGTCCGGGTATTCCGGCTTGTAGCTTTTGAAGAGGCGGATGCGGCCTGTTTGCTGAATTTCATCGAATGCCTTGCACACGAGGCTGCGCATGTCGCCTTTGTGGTATTCATTGGGACCAAATACATTGAAATACTTGATGCCAATGATGTCCGGGAGGATTTCCTCGCGGGAGGCGTGGAGGTCGAAGAGGTGCTTTGAGTAGCCGTAGAGGTTCAGGGGGCGGAAACGGGAGAGGTCTTCTGTTTTGTCATCCATCCCGGCGTTGCCGTCGCCATAGGTCGCGGCGGAGGAGGCGTAAACAAAGCGAGCCCCGGAAAAGAGCGCCCACCGGCACAGCGACTTCGTGTAGGCGTAGTTGTTTTTCAGCACGAAATCCGAATCCGTGACTGTTGTCGCGGAGCAGGCACCCAGATGGAATACCGCCGAGAAGCGTCCAAAATGATCCGCATCCTCTTCGATGCCGTCCAAAAATTCATCCGCCGGCACATAGTCCTCGAATTTCAAAGGAAGAAGATTCCTCCATTTCTCGTCCTCGCCGAGGCAGTCGGTGACAATAATCTGCGTGATGCCGCGCTCGTTCAGGGCATGGACAAGCGCGCTGCCGATAAAGCCGCCGGCGCCGGTAACGAGCACCCGGGCTTTCTCGTGGAGAAGGACATCAGGAGGATTGAGCCGCTTTTCACCGCTCAGGCGTGATCGAAGAGGTCGGGGTGGGGTTTTCATAGGTTGGGTAAGGTCGTGAAAGGATTTGGAAGGAGTGTGCGGCGGGGGAGGTATTATCTGAGAGTGATGCCTGCCGCTTCGAAGCTTTCATCAAAGAGAGAGGTCTTCGGTCCGAAGATGTATTGTGCGCCGGCGACATATTCGCGGGCCTTTTTATTGTTGCCCATCTTGTTCTCGTAGGCGGCATGGGCGTAATACCAGGCAGGGGAGTCGCCCGGATACTTGATGGCATTCATCACTTTCTTGGCGCGATCGGTTTCATTGAGCGCCAGATCGCAGAGAACGAGTTTGAACTGCAGCAATTCGTGACGGGCATCCGATCCCCTCATGGCTTGGAAATGTTCTCGTGCCTCGGCGTATTTTTTTTGAATAAAGAAAATCTCCCCAATGTTGTAGATGGCTGGAAAAAAGTTGGGGGATTTTTTGACGGCCTTCCGAAAGTAGGTCTCGGCGGCGAGGTAATCCTTCTTCTTGGTGTAGGCGGAACCAATCAGGTTCAGAACAAGCGGGTCGTCGGGAAGCTTCTTTTCCATGACCTCCAGCTTGGCGAGGGCATCATCGGGTTTCTTGTGATCGAAATCCGCGAGCACGGCCTCTATGCCCGCCCTGGTTGATTCCTCGGGCAACGGGGCCGAGACTTGTCCCCATGCGGTCGACAAGGCCAGTGGCAGTAGTAAAAGGATGAGCAGGTGCAATTGAGAAGACCCAAGAATCCTGAATCGCTTCTCTGGAGCGGGCAATCTCAAATCCAACGGATGGGCGCGGCAAAGCATTCGCCAAGCACGCCGAAAAAAGCTATCCAAGCTCGATGATCACACTCGGCGCCGAACCTTTGGAAATCGAACGGAAATTTCTCATCGTCAGCGATGGCTGGCGTTCCTTGGTGGAGGGCTCGCCCAAGCGGCTCTCGCAGGGTTACCTTTGCTCCGACCCTCGCAAGAGCGTGCGCGTCCGCATCGCTGGCGAGAGGGCGACTGTCACCGTGAAAGGCGCCCGCGAAGGCATCACCCGCCTCGAGCTTCAATACGACATCCCGGTGCGCGATGCCGAACTCATGCTGGCCCTCTGCGAGCGGCCCCTCATCGACAAAACTCGCTACATCGTGCGCCACGACGGCATGAAGTGGGAGGTGGATATTTTCCACGCCGAAAACGAAGGACTCATGGTCGCCGAGATCGAACTGGAACGCGAGGACCAACCGGTCAAAATCCCCGATTGGGTCGGACAGGAAGTCTCCCACGAGGCGCGCTACTACAATTCCTGCCTTGCAAAAAATCCCTACTCGAGTTGGAAAGAAAACGCCTGACAGGTCTGATCGGGCGGCGCGGCGGCTCAAGCCCTTCCCCCAAGTCAGCGAGGGTCTTTTCAAGCGATTGCGGTTTCTTAAAAAAGGATTACCTTTTCTTAAAAAAGGAATACGCAAATCCCATGTCCGACACCTACACGATAAAAACCGCACAGCAAAAGTTTTCCGCCGTGATTAAAGAGTGCGAGGACCACCCGGTAACCATCACCAATCAAGGCAAAGCGGTGGCCGTGCTGGTCTCCATGGACCGGATGGAAGCCATAGCGGAGACCATGGAAATCCTGGCCGACCCGAAGGCGATGGAAGCCATCCGCAAGCACAAGCAAGGCCAAGCGGTCTACCATGATTTGGCCGCGCTGGACTCGCTATGATTCGTGTCAAAATTCAAGAGGAGGTTCTTGAATATTTGAGAAGTCTCCCGCCCCAACCCCGGCGTGCCTTGAAAGTGGCGATCAAGGGATTGTCCAAGGAGCGGGGAAACATCAAATCCTTAACCGATGATCTGGAAGGCTTCCATCGCCTGCGCGTCGGTTCGCATCGTGTCATTTTCGATTACAACAGGATCGATGGCGAGCAGGTGATCACCTGCGTGTATGCGGGGCCGCGAAAATGGATTTACGAAGTTTTTCACAGCAAATTGAGAGAAGCGGAAAGCTGATCTTTCCCACGGCCGCGCTTGCGTTGCTGCATTATGAGAAAACTGCAAACGCCCGCAGAGGTGGATTTAACAGGGTTTCTGAGGGGGAGAACCACTAAAAATTTAGTGGCTCCTGAGGTAGGACTCGAATTTACCTACGGAATCATAAGCATCATGAGTTTACGAAAACTCTTGAAAAATCTGACAAAAATCTGACAGATTCGGGGGGTATGAAAACACCGAAAAAAGGCAAATCTGTCATCATTGGAAAAGTAACAACCTACCTCACCGGGAAGCACTATACGCTCTCATGGTATGCGGGGGAGGAACGCAAGCGGGAGATGCGAACAACGCTTGAAGATGCATATGCTCGCGCCGAAGAAATCAACCGCGACCTCGAAGCCGGAAGCGGTCATGTCCGCAGCTTCACCATCCAAGAAACTGCGACCATCGAGAATTGCATCGCGATGCTCCGCGACATCGGCGTGCCGATCACGGTTGCCGTGCGTGAGTTTGTGGACGGCTACAAAATTCTCGGAGATCGAGCATCGGTTTCCGAAGCCTGCCGAAAATTCATGGAGGCACGCAAAAAGTCATTACTCACTCCGATCAAGTTTGATGATGTCGCAGCGGAGTTTTTGAAGCGGAATGAAAAACAGAAACTTTCCGAAGCCTATCAAAACGCCTCGAAAAAGTTTCTGAAGCGGATGTCGAAATACATCGGCAAAAGCTACATTAGCGACATCACCGCGAAGGAGATTGCCGCTGCCGTGGATAAGGAGGTGTCCGGCGGGCCGCGCGCATACAACAACCTACTTGGAGCGGTTGCCGGGGTATTTTCCTACGCTCGCAAGCAGGGGTATCTTTCACGCACCGAAAAGACTGAAGCGGAGATCGTGGAGCGCAGGGATGCCGAGCGCATCGAGTCAATCGCCATCTACACGCCCGAAGAACTCCATCAAATTCTTAACAACATCGGCGACGACCTTGTGCCATTCATCGCGCTTGGCGCACTGGCGGGCATCCGCACCGAGGAGATTTTTCGGATGGATTGGAAAATGATAGATTTGAAAAAAGGCTACATCCTCCTCGACCGAGTTTTCACCAAGACGAAAAGACGCCGAGTCATTCCGATCAATGCCGCTCTCCGCTCATGGATCAAGCCGCTCCACAAAAGCAGCGGGCGGATTTATGACCTCCGCTCATCGCAGGAGCTTGGCAATGCCCTTCGTGCCGCATGGCCGAAGGATGAGGACGGCAAACACATCGTGGAGCGCCGTAGGAACGCCCTACGCCACAGCTACGGCACATATCGCTTTGCAGAGCTTCAGGACGAGCAGAAGGTTAGTTCTGAAATGGGGAACAGCCCGCAGGAACTCCGCGAACACTACGCCGAACTCGCGATGCCAGAGGATGCCGCTACATGGTTTGCAGTCATGCGTGAAACGCCAGAAAACATCGTTCCAATCGAGACCGCAGCGGCATGAAAATCAAAAAAACAATCAAGCGACCTGCACGCAAAAAGGAAGCGGACGCGACAGCAGTCCAAGAACTCACGGCGGGAATTGATCAAGCCGCCTTCGATGGGGAGGGCTTTCGCGTCCACTCTGCGGACTTGCTTGCTCATGGCCAAATCTTCTTTCCATTCCTTCCAGAGAAGGGGATGGGGAAACAGGAACTCGCTCGAATCCTTCCGCAGGAATACGCGAGAGAATGCCAATGGGCATACGACTACCAGAGGGATTTTCTTTCGATTTTTGAGCCATCGCAGGACGGAGATCATGAGCGATTCCGCGCCAAGTGGCCGGCATTCATGAGCGACATTGTTGGAACTCTTTTTCCGTTCCAAACCCTCGACGGCATGGAGACTGAAAACATTCAGCAGGCACTCGCGCCCGCGCCTGCCGCCTGTGTCTATCCACTTTCCGACGCTGCCCACATATTCGCCAACACCACTCAGAAAACCGCGTCAGGACTCTACAGGGACTACTGGATACATATTGATTGGAGCAAAGGCCCGGAGGCCGTGGAGCGCAGCTTGCTCGCTTGGATTCGACGCAACGCGCCCGCAGGAATCCCTACACTGCGGGGGAGAAATAATGCAGTGGATAGATTCCGCGAGCTTGCCGCATACCGAGCGAAAAGAGCGGGGATGGATCACATTTCATTCGGGGACTTAGTAGGCAGGACAGGCAGCAACGCTATCTATTCCGACCAACCGCAGTTCCTCCGCGCAGCCCGTTCCACAGCGAAGAGAATTAAAAAATTCGACGCCGATGTTCAGCGGTTTTTAGTCACTCACAGGAAAAAGAACAAATAATCCCCCTCATTTCCTGCCAAGAGACTTAGCGGGAATTTGACATTCTTTTAGGGTCGCTATGAGCATTCAAGCGACCACATACAAAACACTCGAAGAAGCCGCAGACATCCTGCGGTCAAACAAGCGCACCCTCAGGCGCTACATCACGGACGGCAAAATTCCGTTTGTCCGCATCGGGCGAAAATATCTTTTTCGCGAAACCGACCTCATGGGACTCCCAACCCACCACCGCGCCAGCCGGGAGCAAATCATCGCCTAACAACAAAAAACCCGGCGACCTCCTCGCAAGAGATCCCGGGGCGCATTGGAAACGAATCAATGATCGACCAAAGTCAAAATCCCCACTTGTGCGGGCGGATGTCATTCTACCCGGCAGTAGGTGACACGGACAGCCAAGCCACGACCAGCATCGAGGAGCTGGTTGAGAAAATCTGCCGCCCGAGCGTCGGCGTTATCACAACCATCAGCAAGGCCCGCGCTGCATTGTCCGAGGGTAGGGAAAATGATTACGACGAAATCAAGACCACACTGCCCGCTGTCACATTCAGCGGGACATTCAAGACACGCAAAGCCGAGAAGCTAAAGGCTCACTCGGGCCTTGTGGGGATCGACTTTGACGACATGACTCCCGAGACACTTAAAGAGGCACGGGAAAAACTCGTTTCCGATCCTCATGTCGTCTTCCTTTATGTCTCGCCATCCATGGCGGGTTTGAAAGGGGCCGTATTGTTGGATTCGATTCCGGAGAACGCAGCCGAGCACAAGGTCGCGTTTTCCGCCGTCCTCAACTACATAGCTAAGACCCACGGCCTTGAGGTTGACGAAAAATGCTCCGATGTCTCTCGTTTGGCTTTCCTCTCACACGATCCCGAATGCCACCACAACCAGGATGCGCAGCCGCTCATCGTTGAGGACTGGCGAGACATGACCGACGAAGAAAAAGAGGTTGAGCGCCTAAACCAAATCCTTGCCCGAGGACATCTTGCCAGCATCAAGACGCCGCCGCCGCCATGCCCGCTGATTCTCTCCACCGAAAGCGGGAAGATTCTCGGTGAGGCAGGCAACATCGTCACCATTGAAGGTTTGATGAAATCCGGTAAATCCGGCGTCTTGTCCGCGATTATTGGGGCCGCTATCGCTCCCGCTGGACATGACGGGGATTTTTTCGGATTCGAGGTTCCGGCGAAGGATGGCTACATCTTGCACTTCGATTGTGAGCAGTCGCCAAAAGACCACCACCGCCTGATCGACAACGCCGTGAGGAAGCGGGCGGGGCTGGATGAAATCCCTCCAGCTCTCCGATCTTTCAGCTTCCTGCAAGCCCCAGTGCAAGATCGTTGGCCAGCTTGTGTGTTAGCCGCTCGCAGCCTGCCGCAAGATATGCCGCTTAGGCTCGTCATCTTCGACGGGGGCGCTGACTTCCTGACAACTCTTAACGATGAGGAATCCAGCCGCGAGATGGTCGCACTCATGCACAGCTTTGCCGTTGAGAACTCTTGTTTGGTTCTCATCGTCATCCATGAAAACCCAAATGCCGAAGGTGGAAAGACTCGCGGCCACTTTGGATCAGAACTCTGGCGCAAGGCTCAAAGCGCCCTTGGAGTAACAAAAGGTGAAGACAATATTTCATCCATCTTTGGGAAATACCTTCGCTCCGGGGATTGGCCCAAGTCTGAAGCACAGCACTTTCGTTT
Source organism: Terrimicrobiaceae bacterium (assembly GCA_044340205.1). Taxonomy (GTDB): domain Bacteria; phylum Verrucomicrobiota; class Verrucomicrobiia; order Chthoniobacterales; family Terrimicrobiaceae; genus UBA967. The sequence goes on along the minus strand of JBIIUB010000004.1, from coordinate 25,449 downwards.
CTGCACCGAGGCGGGGATGCATATCACCGCCGATGATCCATCGGAGGAACGCCGTGCCAACAAAGCGGAAGCGAAGCAGGAGAAAAAACGGGGGGAGATGGTTTCCCTCGCCAACAAAATCATTACAGCGCCAGTGATGACCTACACGGCACTTGAAGCGGCGGTGATGAAAATTGAAAAAGTCAGCGACCGAACAGCACAGACACGGATCAAGGCATTGGTGGATGCTGGCATCATCAGCAAGCGGGGAGATGGACACTATGAAAAAGCATTCTGAGCGTTTGGGGAAATGGGGAAATTTTCGGGAAATTTTTCCCTTCCTTTCGGTATGGGAGTTTGGGGAAGGGGAAACCCCTATATATAGGGTTTCCCTTCCCCTTCCCTTCGCCCTCAACACCGACATCGAGAGATAAGAACAAAAGATGCCACTCTCGACCGACACTTTCACCGAGGCAGACATTGCCGGGATGCTTCAGAAAATCCCACCTCACCCAGAATACAGCGAGTGGATGAAAATTCTGTCTGCCGTATTTTCCGTGCTGCCCTTCGCCGCAGGCGCACGACTTCTCAACGAATGGTCGCCCGAGCAGGTGCCGGGCGAGTATTTCAGAAAACACCAGCAGCGCCTTAAACAAGTCAGCATCGGCACTCTCGTAATGCTGGCAAAAAACAACGGATGGGCAGGCTCGAAATCCATCCGCAAGGGGAAGGTTTTAATTCGCCAAGCCCCGACACCTACACGCCGGAACACGCCGCCAACATGGCTTGCGCCAATCTCAAGGCCAGCGACCATCAGCGCACCCTTGCCAGCGACCACGCCACCACACGCGCACGCCACACAGATCGACATGGCCGAAGCCCAGCGTATCGCTGCCGAACTCCTCAAGATGCACGAGGAGGGATTTATCAAAGGCCCGAACGATCCAGACGCCCGCATCTTCGCCAAAGCACTCCGACTCTTCCGCGCCTCATTCACCACAACAACAAAACCATGACAACCATCCACCCACGCACACTTGCACGCCGCCGCCTGCTTCGACCCTTCGACCTCATCATCATGCAAGGCGTCATCTACAAAGCGCCGAAGCAGTGGAACAAGGAAGCACTGCCAACCATGCCGCCACCCACACGCGCCACCATCGGCGACATCCTCGACGCTGCCGCCATCGAAGGCGAAAGACCACGCGACCTCCTCGACCGACTTCGCGGTGCAGATCGTCAGTGGATGCTCGACCACGGGGAGGACGAGATCAGGGCAGGGGGGTATTACGAAAGCTGTCAGCCGACCTCAACCAATGCAGTTTGACCGACGCTCGGCTCTTTTGTGTGAGCAGTGAAAATCGCAGTTCCGCTTAATCGAAATTCGACACCCACCCACCAGCATGAAGACAACAGCACCGAAGAGAGGCCGGGGAAGACCGCGCAACCCTGCATTGGACGCCTTGCAAGCCGAGCTTGCCGTTTCGAGACGCCGCGCCTCCAGCGTCCTGAAAGAAGTGAAATCCGCCAAGCCGACCGCTTCCGAAAATTCATTGCCGGCATTGTCGCCGCTTGCCGCCGCGAGACTCGAAAAACTCCAGAAGGAAATCCAGTTTCTCGAAACCCGGATCAAGACCGCACTCATGGAGCAGGATGCCTTAGATCGTCGCCTCGTTGCAGTGGACGAAGCCCGCGAGCTTTTGAACCGGGCGCTTGAACCAGTAGTCCAAGCCCTCCGCATCCTGCCGAAATCGCTTTCCATCCGGCTTGTCCACGGGACAGCCCGCACCATTGAGAACACGCTTGCCGACGAAGCGAACCGCATTCTGAAAATAGCCCGCGAGAATGTCGCCAGATACCGCACAGCATTGGAGACAAAGCCATGAAAGCCCGCCGCCTGAGACTGCCGCCGACACCCTCGCCAGCGGTTGAAAAACTCCGAGACTACCTCCGCGCCATCTACGCCGCACCGATGCCTTGGCACGAAGAATTAAGTCCAAAAATGGACTTAGGTTTGAAGACTTCGCCAAGCACCGCCGACACCGCACCGCAGCCGGACGCCAAGCCCTGACCATCGCGGGCAGGATGGGAAAGCAAGTCCTCAAAGTGAGGACTTGATCCTTTGCTTGTGGAAAAAATTCCACAAGCAAAGGAAAGGCCAAAAAAAGATGCTGATAAATCGGTGGAAAAAATTCCACAGATTAAATCCCGCGACGAAGCAGGCAAGGCCGCTGATTTTTTGACTGCCGAAACAGGGGCATGGAGCAAACCGAGACCGACCGCGCCAGCGATGACTACGAACTCCGGCAGAAAGTCGAAGACGAACTTTACGAGCGAGAATACCGCCGATGGGTTGCAACCCTCTCCGAGACAGACCGCCAGCGTTTAACGCTCGACGGGATTCTTGAACCAGATTGCAGCATCCGCGCTGGCTCATGCGGCGGCGGCGGGGGGGAGATCGACATTTCACTTGTTCCCGGTGGGGCAGGCTACGAGGGGGCCGATTGTGTTCCCACCATGGCCGCACCGATCCCTGAGGCATCGGACTTCGACCAGCTCCGCGAGCTTGGACTAAGCGCCAAGCAAGCCGCCGCCGTTGAGGCATGGATAAGCCGCCGCGATGCCGACAGAGTGAACGCACTTGCCGCCGATAGGCTGGCGAGATTCTTCACGCTTTTGTTGCCACCGACCACCATGCACAAAATCAATTTGAGCCTGCTTGGCGTCCGGGCATTGGCGGGGTTGTTTTTGATGAACCGCAACGACAACATCACCCTGACCGCATTGGCCGAGCGGGCGAAGATGAGTAAACAATTATTCGACCACCATGTCAGGCGCGTGGGGGATGCCCTTCACTTTCACGGCTTTGGATTGAAAAAAGAATCCGCTCGCGCCGTTTATGCCGAAGCCACCCGGCAGCGATGGGCAAGCCTGACACCCGCCGAACGCCGCGCCCGCCGCCGTGGACAACGGGGCATCGTCGGCACTCAACACACAACGAACGACGATCAAAATTTGACAGTCTCGACTGCGTTGTGAACTCAACAAAATTCATCTCAGCCAGCGAGCTTTCCCGCGAAGTCGGATGCTCCGTTGGAAAAATCCTCAACGCCGTTGAATCCGGCGTCCTCACGCCAGCCGGTAGGTCAGGCAACAGCCGCAACGCCGCCATGATTTTCATGCGCGACGACATCGCCTCCATCAAGGCTACACTTGATGCAGTCGGCCGATTCAAAGCGGTTGCCATCGCACCACGCCCGGCGCACCGCTGCCGCAACGCCGCTGACATCCTCGAAAAAGGCGCAGCACTCGCACGCGCCAAGCAGGAGGCAGTAAAATGATTGCTGACGATTTTCTCGCCGCCGCCCGTGCCGCCATCACCGAAGGCGACCACGACACCGCCAACGAATACATCGACGCCGCCCGCGACGACATCCGCGCCGCCCGGATCGAGACCATCAAAGCCACCGCCAAGGCAGTGATCCAAGACCTCGAACGGATCCAACACGCCGAACGGCTTTGCCGCTACGCTGTGAGCAGTGGACGGGGGACACCTGCCGCCATCCGAGTTATCCGCGAACTCGAAGCCGCTCCGAGACTCGACAAAGGAAAATCACTTTTCGGCGCTCAGAACATCGCCGCCTTCGACTGGCATCGCCGCAACCGCTCCGAGATTTTCGACCTCATCGCCCAAGCCGCCGAAGAGTCAGCCCAAGGGAGCCAAGTCGCATGAACACCATCGGCCAAGACTTCGAGAAGCACGCCAACCGCATCGCTGCCGGATTCCGGGCGATGTCACCCGAACTACCGCGCCAACCATTCAACCCAAACACCGCCATGACCGACACCGCACCCGAACCCGTCACAGAACCCACCGAATCCTCTGACCAGATCGTCATTCGCGAATCCGGCCTTATCGGTAAATTTGAGCTTCGCTGGCAGTTGCAAGCCGACATCGAAGCCCTGACCACGGACATTCTCGCCAAGAAAGAACGCTCCGCACTTCTCGACCTCTCCGCAGCCTGTGACCGACTCGCCGCCGAAGTCCACAAGGCAAGCGAGATTCCTATGAATCCCGGCAAGATTGCTGCCGCCTGGCACGCCGATCACCCTGGCGAACCCGTGCCGATGGACTTGATAGAGACTGGGGCGAATGGTGAACAACTCCGTAGCTTTGCGAAAAGCACGGCCAAACTTGCCGCATTTACCTTCTTCGATGAAAACTGCCTGCCAGTAATCAAAGGCGTCTTCAGCAAAGCCGCCGAAAAACTCCGCGATGTCATTTGCGACAGGGTGAAACTCGAAAGGGACGCCTTCGAGAAATTCAGCGAGATTTTCCATGATGGCGATGGCACGCCTTACACGCCCTCGACGGGCCTGCTTCGATTGATGGCAAGACGCCGCCAGCTTCTCGACTTTGAAATCCTCCGCACCTCGCCGCCATCAGTGGCCGCGTCTTTGCAGGGGGTTTATCGGATAGCCCAGCCTGAGGGCAGGTGACTTCACCCGCCGCGCCAGCGGGGTCAGGCTTGGCGCTTCATAAGGTTGACCGCCCGTGGAGAAATCTGCGGGCGGTTTTTTTGCGTCCGCTGCGATGACCCTGCCGCGAAAAGAAAACACCACAGCGGGCAACCTCGCGCAAAGCAAAAAGCGCCACCGAGTGAAACCCAGTGGCGCTGTGGCAAAGGATGCCGATTAACTCAGAATCCTTGGGCAACAGGATCACCAAGAGCTTCGCGCCATTGCCAGCCGTGCAAATCTCGACCAACTTCAAACTCACGCCCGGCATTTTTTCCCCAACCCGTAGCCATATCGTCTTCATCGCACTCCATCGAGACGATAATGGTTCCTTTCAGCCACTCATCAAACTGCAGCTTGCAGAACGCAGCCGCACGGCGGCAGCGGGCAGCGTCCTTCTTTGAGAAGGTGACCGAGATCGTTTCGGATTCTCCACCTCTATTCGAGGCAGCGGGGACAGGCTCAAGATCACACTCAGCCGCGCCTCTCAGGGCTTGTTTGGCCCAGTCTTCAATCGTCATTCCAACAGACGCAGCCGCCCGTTGAAATCGTGTGATGTCTTTTTTGGTGAACCCGAAATTGTGGGGTTCGCTTTTTGTCGTGATGGATGTCTTCATTTGATAAAAAAATCCTGCATCCAGAAGGCGCGAACCTTTCGCCGTGGTTATCACGCCACGGCTATCTGAATGCAGGATGTCTTTTCTCTTTTTCATTATTCGCCGCCCGGTTGATTACTCCGAACATGAGAATTGGCGGATCACGATTCGCGTCGTGACCGCCTCGAACAAAACTCTCGCCCACGCCACCCGGCAAGACAAAAACCGCCTCTCGCCAAAATTACTGCCGCGCCAGTGACCAGCGACACCGCGCCGCCAAGGCCGTCTTGCTCCGCTTCGACCGCCTCCGCTTCATCACCAGTCCGGCTACGCCGCCAATGTCACGAAGCCCCGCCCCGTTCCGCTCCACTACGGCAGCCCACTCCGCACGGCAGGCAGCCGGGAGGCCTCTACCAGCCCTTGCAGGTCAGAGATCGGCTTTTCTCCCGACTGCCCGCCGCGCTCCGTTTTCTGATAACGCTTGGAAGTAGGTAGTGGAAAAACCACAAGACAGATTACCCACTACCTACTTCTCGCATTATCAGAAGCGGCCTTCGCTCCGCTCCACGGGGCGGGGCTTGTGCTTCGCTTCCCTCTCGCAGTTTCGGCGGTGATGGGGGCCATCCGTTTTTGTGAACCTGACCGCACCGCCGCCGCAGATCGAAAGCCGCCTTGTCATTGTGTCCGGCGTGGGGGCTGTCGTTGGCTCGCGCTGGCAAAATGCCACCGCATCACCCCGCCCGCCCTTGCTCCTTCGCGTCGGCAATCGCTTCGCTTTGCCGCCGCTCACTCGCCCCACGAAAAAGAGGAGCCGCGCAGGCGAGATTTTCGTGTCAATTCGTGACAAACCAACGGCAATTTTTAGCAACAAACGAAAACTCCCGCTTTTGGGGGTGATGACCGGAGAACCAGTGTTTAAGCGGTTCCGCAGGGTTTTTTGTGGGCAAAAAAAATGCGGAGCCTACGGGGCTCGAACCCGCAACCTCTGCCGTGACAGGGCAGCGCTCTAACCGATTGAGCTAAGGCTCCTCGAAAAAGGAGAAGTTTTTGTAGAGGAGGGGCGTGGCGACTGCAAGCGCTTTGTTGAGGAATTGAAAAATAAAATGACAGGTCAGCCCGTGGATCAGCTCAATCGTTTTTCCAGAGCGGTGAATCGCCGGACGGCGCTGGCGTTCCTCACGGCGGTTTGGAGGGCTTTTTTTTGACCCACGAGCACGACGAGACGGCGACCACGGGTGATGCCCGTGTAGACAAGGTTTCTTTGGAGGAGGAGATAGTGCTGCATAGCGAGGGGCATGACGATGACGGGAAACTCGGAGCCTTGGCTTTTGTGGATGGTGATGGCGTAGGCGAGGGAGACTTCGTCGAGTTCGTTGAAGTCGTAGACGACATCCCGCCCGTCGAAGCCGATGACGACCTCGCGTTCGAAGTCGTCGATTTTGAGCACCTCGCCGATGTCGCCATTGAAGACCTCTTTGTCGTAGTTGTTGCGGGTCTGGATGACTTTGTCGCGCACGCGAAATTGCCAGCCGAATTTCTCCACTACGGGATCGCCGTTGCGCTTGGGATTGAGGCTGTCTTGGAGAATGCGATTCATCTGCACTGTGCCGAGGGAACCCCGGTTCATTGGGCAAAGGACTTGAATATCGCGGCGCGGATCCAATTTCCATTTTCGCGGGATGCGCTCGGCGACAAGTTCAAGAATGGTCGCGGGAACCGACTCCGCTTCCTCCCGCTCGATGAAAAAGAAATCCGAGTCTTTCTCCGCATCGGGCATCTGCCCGCTGTTGATGCGATGGGCGTTGACGATAATCCGACTACTGGAGGCCTGGCGGAAAATCTCCGTCAATCGCACCACAGGAACAGCGCCGCTACGGATTATGTCCCCCAGCACCGCACCGGGGCCGACGCTCGGCAGTTGATCCACATCGCCAACTAAAATCAAATGAGCCCGCGCTGGCAGGGCTTGGAGGAGTTTGGACATCAACTGCACATCCATCATGGATGTTTCGTCCGCCACCAAGAGATCGCAATCGAGCGGGTTCGAGGCATTCCTGGAAAAACCGGAGTTCTGGTATTCGAGAAGACGGTGGATGGTTTTGGCCTCGAGACCTGTGCTTTCGGAGAGGCGCTTCGCCGCGCGGCCCGTTGGGGCGCAGAGGAGGCACTTGACCTGTTTGGCACGAAGCAGGGTGAGGATGGAATTCACCAAAGTCGTTTTGCCGACGCCGGGGCCGCCTGTGATCACCAAGACGCGCGAGCAAAGAGCCCGGCGCAGGGCCTCGGCTTGGCTGGGAGCCAGATCGATGGATTTCTTCTCCTTCAACCAAGCGATCGCCTTGTCGGCATCGATCTCGGGATATTCCGCCTTGCCGCGCGCCAATCGGGCAAGACGCGATGCGACCTCGACTTCGGCACGCCGGATCGGCGGGAGAAAAATCAAATCCTCACCGGTTATGCGATCCTCCTCCAATTCGCCCTCGGCAAGCATCTCCGACAAGGCGCGCTGTAAAATAACGGAATCCATCGCTAAGAGGTCTGCCGCATTTTTGAGGAGAACATCCTTGGGCAGCGCACAGTGGCCGTTGCCCCCGGCCTCCGAGAGCGCGTGGGAGAGGCCCGCACGAGCTCGCAGAATCGAGTCCTCGGGAATGCCGAGCTTGCGGGCTATGTCATCGGCAGTCTTGAAGCCGATACCGGAAATGTCGCGTGCGAGGAGATAGGGATTGGCGCGCACTTTCTCGACCGCATCGTCGCCGTAGGTCTTGTAAATCCTCACAGCGCGACTGGTGCTCACGCCATTCGAGTGGAGGAACACCATGATCTCCCGCACGACCTTTTGCTCGGCCCAGGCTGTGCGGATCGTGCGCCTTCTCTCGGAACCAATTCCCCTCACCTGCTCGAGGCGAACGGACTCGCGGTCGATAATGTCGAACACCCCCTCGCCGAATTTTTCGACGAGTTTCTTGGCATACACGGGTCCGATGCCTTTGATGAGGCCGCTTGCGAGGTATTTTTCGATTCCCTCGCGCGAAGTCGGCGCGCTCGTCTGGAGCAACTCCGCCTTGAGCTGCGTGCCATGGTCGCGATCCTGAATCCAAGAACCCTCCGCGGTGAGCCATTCCCCGGCATTGATACTCGAAGCGCGCCCGACAACAGTGACCAGATCGCGGCGTCCCTCGACCTTCACCCTCACAACGCAAAATCCGGTCTCCTCGTTGTGAAAAGTCACCCTCTCGATCAATCCCGTGACGCTACTCATAGGGGTCGCCGTTTTTTCAAAAGATACCCGCGCCAAAGATAAATCAGAATTCCCAGCGGCATGAGCGCGACGACAGGCCACCAAGTCGCCACTGGCGGAAGGGCGCGTTCAACAGAAAGTTCGAACGGGAGGTCAACTGTCCTGCCGTCATGTGAAATGGAGACTCCCAGCTCCCAAAGACCCGGCTCCGGAATGCCAATCATGGCGGAGTAAAGGAGTTTGTTGCCGGTGTGTCCTTGAGTCGCAGCCACGGCTTGCCCCGGCGTCACACACCCGCCGCCACGCCACGCCAACTCGGGCGTGGGACGACTCAGCTTGTTGAGGCGAAAGTGGACCACGGCATCGAGCACTGGACTGGGCTTGTCGGCCTGCTCAAGAAAGACGCTGAGATCGGCCATGCCCGCGCGCAGAGGCGAGGGACTCCCAAACAACACCACTCGATAGCCCTCGGCTATTTTCTCTGCCAACACACGCCCACTGTCGGCCTGAGAGATGCCGACGCAGCAGAGCCACATAGCCATACAAAGAAGGCCCCGACGGAAGATGGTGGGAAACGATGAAATCACAGCGCCACTTTAAGATGCGGGCGCATCCGTTAAAGCCCCGAAATGGACGCTCGTATTGAATATTGTGAAAAACGCCACCGGCGGCATATTGGCGGTTATCCATCCTCACATGCGAGTCGCCCGCTGGTTCATTTACGGTTTTCCTGTCTTCCTCTTGTTGCTCATCGCCGCTTCGTTCTGGAACTCCGCAAGCCTGACTTCAGACAAAAAGAACGAGATGTCTCTCGGCGTTCTGGGTGAACCATCAACACTCAACCCGATCCAGCAAGCCGACGGCGCCGCCTCGCAAGTAGCGGGGTCCATTTTCAACGGTCTGCTAAAATACAGCCCGGACCTCGAGATCATCGGCGATCTGGCCGAGTCGTGGTCACTCGACCAGACGACAACCTTCGTTTTCCGTGATTCGGAGGCTGCCTCTACAGCAAAAAATCAGCTCGAGTCGCTGCGCGCGCAGTGGTCCGACTGGACGCTGGATGGCGTGAAACAATCCGGCCCAGAGCTTCTTCTGCACTTCAGCGAACCCGGGCTCGAAGCTTCCCAAAAAATAGCCGCCCTCCTGCCCACGGACGCCTTGGCACCACTCGCCACACTGCGTGTGGAGGTGAAGGAAAACGCGGCGGATGTCCTGCAACGGCTTTCCAAGGCCCTGCCGGATGATTCATTCCACCGCGTCTGGGTCGAAAGCGGCGTAGCTTTTGAAATAAGCACCGATCCCGCGCTCAAGGGTGAGATCGAAAAATGGCTCGCTGCCAACGGAGGCGGCACGCTCCAAGTGGGCGAGGCCGTTTCGTTTTTCGCCGAACCGCAGGTCGTCTTCCGCCTTCGTAAAAATGTCCGCTGGCACGACGGGGCGCGCTTCACTTCGAGGGATGCCGCCTTCACCTACCGGGCGATCATGGATGACGCCACGGCCTCTCCGCGCAAGCCGGACTTCGATTTGATCCTCAAAGTCGAAACGCCCGACGAGCACACCTTCCGTGTCACCTACCGCAAGCCCTACTCGCCCGCGCTCGAGAGTTGGATGATTTCGCTTCTTCCCTCGCATTTACTGGAAGGAAAGCCCCAGAGCTGGTGGACGCAGAACTTCAACCGCACACCAATCGGAACCGGCGCGTTTCGCTTTGCGGAATGGAAGACGAATGAGTTCATCCGCCTGGAGCGGAATCCCGATTTCTTCGAGGCTCCCGGGCCTTGGATGGACGGCATTGTTTATCGATTCATGCCCGACCAACTCACACTGCGCCTGGCTTTTGAAACCAGACAGGTCGATTTCTGGGGAGCCGAACCCTGGACGGTGAATGCCTTTGTGAACGACCCACGCTTCGATGTCTTCACGAGTCCCTCGAGCAGTTACACCTACATCGGCTGGAATCTAAAACGCCCACTCTTCCAAGATCCGCTCGTGCGCCGAGCGCTCGCGCATGCGGTCGATGTGCCATCCATGGTTCGCTTCATCCTCTACGGGCACGGCCTTCAGAGCACGGGACTCTTCACGCCGCAAATGTGGTTTTTCAATCCCTCGATCCAACCCTTCGCCTACGACCCCGAAAAGGCCCGCGCACTTCTCGCCGAGGCTGGTTGGACGCCTGGACCGGATGGGATTCTTCAAAAAAACGGGGAGCGGTTTTCCTTCACCCTCATCACAAACAATGGAAACGAAGTCCGGCGCGACATCGCCACGCTCACGCAGGATGGCCTCAAGCAACTCGGCATTGAGGTGAAGGTGGAACTCTACGAGTGGGCCGTGTTTTTAAAAAACCACATCAACAAGGGTGACTTCGATGCCATGGTGCTCGGATGGTCGCTTGGCAACAGCTACGACCAGTTCCAAATCTGGCACTCCTCTCAGGCAAACCCCGAGCAGTTGAATGTGGTGGGATACAAAAGCGCGAAGGCCGACCGCCTTCTCGACGAGATCCGGCAAGAATACAACCGCGAGAAAATCATCCGCATGGCGGGGGACCTTCAGCGCACCATTTACGAAGACCAACCCTACCTCTTTCTCTATGTCCCCGAGGGCACAAGCGTGATGTGGAAGGACGCCTACCGCATCCGCAGACCGGATGGACGCGGCGGATGGATCGACTCGCCCGTGGAGATGACCAAGGCGGGCTGGGCCTATTGGTCCGAGTGGTTTTACCGCCCCGAGTTTGCAGACAGGCTACCGCCGGTGACGACGCCTTAAAAATCCGAGACCTTCAAAATCTTCGTGAAGAAATAAAGGTAGGCCAAAACGAGGAGGCCAAGGATCACGACCCCGGGGAATACAAGACTGATCCAGCGCATCTCCTTGGACTCGACTTCCAGACTACGGAGATCGCTTGTTTTGGCAGCGGAGGGGTTGGCCTGGGCCTCCTTTGCCTTGGTCAGAGCAAAACGCAAATGCTCGATCAGTTCGTCGTAGGACTGATACCGCTTGTTCGGCATCTTCGCCATCATGCGATTGATGACATACGCGGTCTCGTTGCAGACATCGGGGGCGAAGGCCTGGAGACTGACGGGGCGGCTTTTGAGCTGCTTCAAGGCAACGAGGGATGCATTGTCGGCCTCGTAGGGCGGGCGGCCCGCCATGGCATGGAAAAGCGTGCCGCCGAGGCTGTAAATGTCGCTCCGAAAATCCTCGGGCAGCTCATCGAGTTTCTCAGGCGCAACATAATAGGGAGTCCCCCAAATCTCTGTCGGTGAAGTGGCGTTATCATTCGCCACCACGGCCAAGCCGAAATCCACCAACTTTACCGTGCCACGGTCCGCAAAGAGGATGTTCGCGGGCTTGATGTCGCGATGGATGAGGCCCAGTTCCATCGCCGCCTTGAGGCCTTGCGCGATCTGGATTCCCACCTCGAGGGCCGTGATTTCTGGAACCATTCCGCGTTCCTGCATGAGGTCGTCGAGAGAACCGCCCCCGACGAGTTCCATGGCGATGTAAAATTGGGAACGGGTTTCGCCGAAATCAAAAATTCGAACCACATTCGGGTGGTTGATTTGAGCAGTCGTGCACGCCTCGTGAGCCAGCTTTTGCGCTTCATCATGCTGGTTGCCGCCTTGAATCTTCAGCACCTTCAAGGCGACCTCGCGATCAAGCGCGAGGTCCAACGCACGGAACGCGGAGCCCATCCCCCCCTCGCCCAGGAGTGAGGTGATTTGAAACTGGTTGAATCTCGAACAGGCCTTGAAGAAGTGTCCACAGGCGGGACAGCTTGCATCCGAAAAAGCTCCCACACCGGTCATGTCCAGCGTGGTCTGGCAATTCGGGCAATCCTCCGTGATCAACGGAGAGACTTCAGAAGAATGTTCAGTGCAATTCATGAGAAAAGCGGAGGGGATTGAGACAAAGATAGTGCTCCATCTCGGCGGTGCGCAATGCGAAATTTGGACAATGCTCCGCGAAATCGGAGTTGCCGCCCGTTGCAGGTAGGACTTAAGTTTCTCCACCTATGGGAAGACAATGGCTCCACGCCAAGCGAGAAGTCGCAAATCTGAAAAAAGGCCAGGTTGTTGGCAAACTGGTGAAAGAAATGATGGTTGCCGCAAAACTCGGCGGTCCTGATGTCGAGGGCAACGCGCGCCTCCATGCCGCTGTGGAAAAGGCCCGCAAGGCCTCGGTGACACGCGATGCCATCGAGCGCGCCATCAAAAAAGGCGCCGGCATCGGCGATGAAAAATTGACTCTCGAGAATCTCGTTTTTGAAGGTTACGCCCCACACAAGGTGCCTGTGATCGTCGAGGCACTTACCGACAATGTGAACCGCACCGCGCCCGAGATGCGTGTCCTTTTCAAGAAGGGCCAACTCGGCACGGCGGGCAGCAACAAATTCCTCTTCGACCATGTCGGCATCGTGGAAGCCCACCACGCTGACTTGTCGATCGACCCAGAAGAAGCCGCCATCGAAGCAGGCGCGAATGATTTCGTCGTGCTCGAGGAGGGGGAGAATGACGACATCCCCGCAGGCACCAAGGGTGTGAAATTTTTGACCGAACGCACAGCCACAGGAGCGGTCTCGAAATGGCTCTCCCAGCATGGCTGGACAGTGGTCACCAGCGAACTTGGCTACACCGCGAAGCAATTTCCCCAACTCAGCGATGAACAACGCACCGAAGTGGGCGAGTTTTTGCAGGCTCTCGATGACAACGACGATGTTCACCGTGTCTGGGCGGCGCTGAAATAGCCCGCCATGGAAGCCACTGCAACGCGCCTGGTCGAGCGCCTGAGAGCGGCCGGGCACGAGGCGTTTTTTGCCGGTGGATGCGTGCGCGACATGCTTCTGGGCAAGGAGGCGCATGACATCGACATCGCCACAAGCGCGAAGCCAGATGAGGTTCAGAGGCTCTTCCACCGCACGGTCGCCGTCGGCGCTGCATTCGGCGTGATTGTCGTGCTCGAGGATGACTTCGAGTTTCAAGTGGCGACATTCCGCTGTGATGGAACTTACAAGGACGGCCGTCACCCCGAGTCGGTTTCTTTCACAACTGCCGAGGGCGACGCCAAACGCCGCGACTTCACGGTGAACGGCCTTTTTTACGATCCTTTGGAAAAACGGCTCATCGACTATGTCGGAGGTGAAGCCGACCTGAAGGCAGGTATCCTCCGCTCGATTGGAAATCCCGTGGAGCGTTTTACCGAGGACAAGCTCCGCCTCATCCGCTGCGTGCGCTTCAGCGCATCCCTCGGCTTTGAAATCGAAGAGGAAACATGGAAGGCCGTTTGTGGCATGGCGTCTCAGATCACCGTCGTCAGCGCCGAGCGCCTGCGCGACGAGTTGGTGAAAATTTTTAGCCACCCCTCGCGCGTCAGAGGCTTTGATTTGCTTGACGCAAGCGGCCTCCTGGAAATCTTGCTGCCCGAGGTGACGCACATGAAAGGCTGCGAACAACCGCCCGACTTCCACCCCGAGGGGGATGTCTTTGTGCACACCCGCCTCATGTTGTCGCTGTTGCCGCCCGAGGTGTCCGTGGCTCTGGTGTTCTCTGTTCTGCTCCATGATACGGGCAAGCCTGCCACATTCCGCCGTGATGAGACTGGGCGCATCCGTTTCAATGGCCATGAGGGCGTAAGCGCACAGATCACGACCGCCATCTTCGAGCGCCTCCGTTTTTCCAATGCGGAAACTGAAGCAACGGTGATCGGCGTGAAAAACCACATGTCCTTCAAGGATGTGAAAAACATGCGCGTGGCTACTCTCAAGCGCTTCCTGGCGCGTCCCACGATCGAGGACGAGATGGAGCTTCACCGCGTGGATTGCCTGGGATCCCACGGTCTGCTCGACAACCATGCTTTCCTCCGCACCAAGCAGGTTGAGTTTTCCAACGCGCCCCTCATCCCCCCTCCCCTCATCACTGGAAGGGACCTTATTGCCAACGGCTACAAACCCGGCCCGTTCTTCAAAACAATCCTCGACTCCGTGGAGTCGATGCAACTCGAGGGCCGGGTGACTACGCCTGAGGAGGCTCTGTCTTGGGTGAAGGTAGAATTCCCGGTTTCATCCAGCGGCACACAAACCAAGCGACCAGAAAAGCCAGAGTAATCGAAACGACGACATCCGAGGGATGGTGCGCTCCAATCGCGATACTCGCCCACGCCACAGCGGATGCCCCAACGAGTGCGAGAACGCCCCAGGCGGGGGATGAGAAAACAATCGCGGCGGCAAACCCAAAAGCCGTGGCTGTGTGACCTGAAGGGAAGGAATTGTAGGCCGGCACGCCGACAAGGATGCGACCATTGTGGTAAGGCCCGTAGAAGCCATGCTCGATCTTGGGAATCTCCCGCGGGCGCGGGCGGCCGGTTGTGAGCCTGGAGGCGTTGGCAAGTATGCCCGCGAGAGTGGAGGCAATCATCGCAACAAGAATGATGCGGCTCCAACGCTGTTTGCCGCGCGCTTTGGCGATGAGAAATCCAATGGCTGCCGCAACCATGATTGGCGGCCAGTCGCCCCAGACGCGAATTTTGCCGTAGATTTTCGCTTCCGTTGTTTTGTGCCACTTCGCTCCTTGGGCTTCGACCATGGCTTGGCGGATGGACAGGTCGTATTGAAACGCAAGGGCCGAAAAAATCCCTCCCACCAGAAGGATGAACAAAGGCAGCCGATAAGTTCGCAGAAAGCTCATCGCAACTCGGCGGCGACCTCCTCCGCAAAGTAGGTGAGAATCATATCCGCGCCGGCGCGTTTAATAGCCAGAAGCGCCTCGTCCCGCGTGCGTTTGTAGTCGAGCCAACCGAGGCGTGCCGCTGCGTGGATTTGGGAAAACTCACCGCTCACTTGGTATGCGGCGAGTGGCGCATCGCAGTCATTGCGAACGGCGCGAATGATGTCCAGGTAAGCACCAGCGGGTTTGACCATCACAATGTCGGCACCCTGTTCCAGATCGAGACGAACCTCGCGCAAAGCCTCCCGGGAGTTTGCCGGATCCATCTGATAGGTCGATTTGCTGATCGCATCCTTGCCGATCTTGCTGCCGACGGCATCGCGGAATGGACCGTAATAGGCCGAGGCATACTTGGCTGCGTAGGACATGATGGCTGTCTGCTGGAAACCCGCCGCATCCAGCGCGCGGCGCACTTCGCCGATGCGACCATCCATCATATCCGAGGGCGCCACAATGTCCGCGCCAGCCTGGGCCTCCATGACTGCAAGTCGGCACAGAGCCTCGACGGTGGTGTCATTTTCCACCGAGGCACCGTCTGCGGAAAGCAATCCGTCATGCCCATGGTCGGTATAGGGATCCAGCGCCACATCGGTGATGACAAGCAGCTGCGGAAACCGTTTTTTCACCTCTGAAACGGCCCGGTAAAGAATATTGGAAGCCTCGAAGGCGTGGGAGCCGATGGGATTCTTCAACGACGGATCAATGCTCGGAAAAACAGCCACCGCAGGAATGCGTAATTCCATGGCACGCTCGCAAGCCCGCATCAGGGAAGCCTCGCCAAGCCTCGAGACCCCCGGCATCGACTCGATGGCGATATCCTCCTTCGCGTCGTGAATGAACAGGGGCCAAATCAAATCCTCGGGGCGAAGAGCCGTTTCGCGAACGAGTCTGCGAATGTTGTCAGAGCGCCTGTTGCGCCGGGGACGATGGAGAATTTCGAGTGGCATGCGCGGAGGGTGCTACTCGGGCGGGGGATCGTCAAGACGCCTGCTTCGGAATGAAAATCCCTTCCCTCCCCCGAGCGGACGGGGCATCCTGCGGCTGTGAACGAGCAATTTCCCAAAGATACCATCGAGTCGCTCTGGGCGCCGTGGCGGGTCGAATATTTCCAGGCCGAGCACCGCAGCGGGGTGGATTTTTTGAAAGAGGCGGCCGAGACGGATGACGACTCCGCGCATCTGGTTGTAGCGCGGCGACCCACCGCCTTTCTTGTCATGAACAAATACCCCTACTCCGCCGGGCATCTGATGGCTGTTCCGTGCCGGAAGGTCTGCAAAATGTCGGAGGTCACCGAGGATGAAATTCTCGACCTGTGGCGCCTGAGCATCCACGCGCAGAGGTTGCTTGAAATCGCCGTGAAGGCGCAGGGTTTCAATGTCGGCTGGAACCTCGGAAAAGCCTCCGGAGCGGGGGTGGATGACCACCTCCACATTCACATC
This sequence comes from Terrimicrobiaceae bacterium, assembly GCA_044340205.1. Lineage (GTDB taxonomy): Bacteria > Verrucomicrobiota > Verrucomicrobiia > Chthoniobacterales > Terrimicrobiaceae > UBA967. Next base: position 8,948 of record JBIIUB010000004.1, on the reverse strand, counting down.
GTTCCCCGCTGGGTGGGCGATTCCAATTTCATCGCCGTGATTGGCGGCACACGGATCATTCCCGAGGGATTGATGCCGCTTTACCGCCGTCTGGTGGCCATCGACAAAGAACTGAACATTTCATGAAACCAAACACACTCGGTCCCGTCACGGCAGGCATTCCTAAAAAGCTCCGCCGTGTCAACGAAGCCCCGATCTCCAAAGCCTCGGTTCGCCGCAAGCCAGCTCCCTCGCAGGAATTTTCCTTCACGCTCAAGCCGGCGGATATCGCCCGGCATCTCAACCGCTTTGTCATAGGCCAAAACGAGGCCAAGAAAGTGCTCGGGGTGGCCCTCTGCGACCACTTCCAGCATGTGCGCCTCACGCTCGAGGGCAAGGAGGCTCCCTTCTATCAAAAACAAAATGTTCTCCTCCTCGGACCAACTGGCGTCGGGAAAACCCACCTCATCCGCTCCGCCGCCGATCTTATCGGCGTGCCTTTTGTGAAGGCCGACGCCACGAAATTCAGCGAAACCGGCTATGTCGGCGGGGATGTAGACGACCTCGTGCGCGACCTCATCCGCCGCGCGGGCGGCGATATCAAACGCGCCTCCCATGGAATCATCTACCTCGACGAGGTGGACAAGCTCGCAGGATCATCCGACGGCGGTGGACGGGATGTCTCCGGGCGCGGCGTCCAAACCAATCTCCTGAAGCTCATGGAAGACGGCGATGTGCCGGTGCTGTCGCCGAATGATGTGACCGGCCAACTCCAGTCCGCCATGAGTGCAGCACGGGGCAACACACCGGGAATGCCAGACACCATCTCGACCCGTCATATTCTTTTCATCGCCAGCGGAGCTTTCGTCGGCATCGACCAGATCATTCGCAACCGCCTGACGTCGCCCCAACTTGGTTTGGAAAAAGCTCACGCACAGATCAGCACAGCGGACTTCATCCGCTTCGGTCTGGAGCCCGAATTCGTAGGCCGACTGCCAGTCCGCGTAGCCTGCCACGCCCTGGATGAGAACGACCTTTTCCAAGTTCTAAGCCGCAGCGAGAGCAGTCTCATCCATCAATACGAACGCTCGTTCGCCGCTTATGGCATCAGCCTCCGCTTCGAACCCGACGCCCTGCGCAGGCTCGCCGCGCTGGCGAGGGATGAAAAAACCGGCGCTCGCGGCCTTATGACTGTTCTCGAACGAACCTTCCGCGACTTCAAATTCCGCCTGCCCTCCACGAAGATTCGCTCACTCACCATCACCGCCAACACAGTGGAAAATCCCGCTGCCGCCTTGGCAAAGCTTTTGAAAAAATGACCCGCCCGGTGCTCGTCTTCGACGGTTCCTGCGGATTTTGCCGCAAGTGGATCGAGCGTTGGCGCGCCCTCAGTGGCGAGTCGGTCCACTACATGCCAGCGAGCGAGGCGGAGGCTCTCTACCCGCAGATTTCCAAGGAGGAATTCGAGCGCGCAGTTCAGCTCATCCGCCCCGACGGTTCGCGCGCATCCGGCGCCGCAGCGGTTCTGGAAATCACAGCCCCTCACGCTATCGCCGCGCGGGCCGGCCTCTCACTTTACAAGCGCAGCAGTCTTTTTGCGAGTATCTCCGAGGGTGCCTATGCCTTTGTGGCGCGGAACCGACTTCCCTTTTCACGCCTCACCGCCCTGCTCTGGGGGGCCTCAACGCAAAAGCCCTCGTTTGCCGTGGCAAACGGCCTCTTCCTCCGGATTCTGGCCGCCATTTTCCTCGTCGCCCTGCTGTCCTTCAGACACCAGGCCGCCGGTCTCCATGGACCGGATGGCATCCTACCTGTCGCTCCCTTTTTTGAAGCGGTCGGCGCCCGATTCGGCCCCTCCGCTTTTTGGGCGCTGCCTTCGCTTGTCTGGCTCTCCCCCACGCTGGAAACGCTCCTTCTTTTTACAGATATCGGCATCGCAGCTTCCCTTGTCGCACTTCTTGGCGTCGTCCAACCGCTTTGTTTCCTCGTTCTATGGGCCGTCATGCTCTCGCTTTGCACAGCGGGGCAGGATTTCTACGGCTTTCAATGGGACGCTTTACTGATCGAGACAGGCTTTCTGGCGGTATTCATGGCCCCCTGGCGATGGAAACCGAATGAGGGCTTCTCGGAGCCACCGCGTCTTGCCCGCTTCGCGGCTGTGGCGCTGCTGTTCCGCCTGATTTTCTGCTCAGGCGTGGTGAAGCTCTCGAGTGGCGACAACACTTGGCGGAGCCTGCGGGCGCTGGATTTCCATTTTCTGACGCAGCCCCTGCCGAATCCCCTCGCCTGGTTTGCGCATCACCTTCCGGTTGATGTTCTCACGGCCGCCTGCGCGACCCTGTTTGTCATCGAACTGGTCCTGCCATTTGCCTTTTTCCTGCCAAGGAATCCCCGCTTGGTCGCTGCCTGCGCGACCATCGCCCTCCAGATCGGCATCGCGCTGACCGGGAACTTTGCGTTTTTCAACATTCTCACAATCGCGCTCTGCCTTCTCCTTCTCGACGATCGGTGCTGGCCGGGATTTCTGCGTCAAAAGACAGCGCGCGCCGGTTGTGTCACGCCTTGGATTCGCGTGCCGGTCCTTTTGCCACTGCTTGTTTTATCCCTGATTCCCTTGGTCGCCTCCTTTCGCACCATGCCTTCCTTCCTGGCTCCTCTGGCGGAGGTCTATTCCAAAGTGGCACCGTTCCGCTCGCTGAATGGCTACGGGCTCTTTGCCGTGATGACCACGCAACGGCGCGAGATCATTGTTCAGGGCAGTGACGACGGCCATGATTGGCGAACCTACGAATTCCGCTACAAGCCGGGCACCTTGGACCGCCCGCTTCCTGTCATCGCCCCCTACCAGCCCCGGCTCGATTGGCAAATGTGGTTCGCCGCCCTTGGCAGGATCGAAACAACCCCGTGGTTTCCGAATTTCCTGACACGCCTACTGCAAGGCTCGCCGGCAGTTTTGGCCCTTCTTGAAAAAAATCCCTTCCCTGAAAATCCGCCGAAATTCGTCCGCGCCCTGCTCGACGACTACACTTTTACCACGCCCAAAGAACGCAGTGAATCCGGTGCCTGGTGGAAACGCGAACCCGTTTCGATCTACTCCGAGGCATCGCTGAACGCATCAAACCGCGACTTCTAAAGCGGCTCCGTAAATCTCACTCGTTCATTTCCTGCGTGACACCTTCGCGACCGCGCAGGCGCATGAGGATAGGCAAGCCGGGGTATTCCCACTCCTCCCGGATGCGGGCGCAGAGGTAATGTTGGTAACTCTCCGGCAGAAGCCTTGGATCGTTCACGAAGAGGACGAAGAGCGGCGGGGCGATTTGGGAGTTAGAGCTCTCCTTGGCCTGCGTGGCGTAAAGGAGTTTGAAACGGCGCGACCCCCGGGATGGCGGTGCCTGCCGCTCCATGGCTGCGCGCAGAACGCGGTTCAACTCTCCCGTTCCGGCACGGCGCGTGGCGTGTTGGCGCACTTTTTCAACCATGGTGAAAAGGCGGCGGATATTTTCTCCGGTGAGCGCCGAGAGAATGACGACCGGAGCGTAATCGAGAAAAAATAATTCCGCCCTCGCGCGATCCACATGCTCCCGAAGCAACTCGGGGTCGTTATTCGTCTGCTTCTCAATGAGGTCCCATTTGTTCAGGACAATGATGGCCGGCTTCTTGGCCTTCTGAATCAGACCGGCGATTTTTTTGTCCTGCGCCGTGACACCGCTTGTGGCGTCGATGACGAGGATGTTGATATCCACGCGGCGGATGGTTTTTTCCGAGCGCATGACGCTGAAGACCTCGACGGAGGTGTTGTGTTTCGAGCGGTGGCGGATGCCAGCCGTGTCGCAAAGGATGTAGCGCTGCCCCTCATAGTCGGCCTCGACATCGATGGTGTCCCGCGTGGTGCCTGCGATGTCGCTCACCGTCGTGCGGTTGTCATGGAGGATTTGATTCACGAGAGAGGATTTTCCCACATTCGGACGGCCGATCAGGGCGAGCTTGAGAGGAGGCATCTCATGGGCCTCCAACTCGGGCTCCGGCTCGGGCAGGAGCGACTCGATCATATCCACAAGCTCGCCGATGCCTCGCCCGTGGGCCGCGCTGACGGTCACCAGATTTTTAAAACCCAGACGCGAAAACTCAAAGGAGCGTGACTCATGCCCTTCCGTGTCCACTTTGTTCACGACCAGAATGACCTGCCTCGCAGCGGTGCGGATCATTGCCGAAAGCTCGCCGTCCAAAGGCGTCATGCCATCGATCGAGTCAGTTACAAAAAGAATCACATCCGCACTCCCCATCGCGATGAAAGCTCCCTCGCGCGTGCTCTCGGCAAAGTCAGGGTCCGGCTCGGATCCAATGCCGCCGGTATCGGTGATCTCAAACGGAGCCTGTCCGAGTTTGCAAATCGAGCCAATGCGGTCGCGGGTCACGCCGGCCTGGTCATGGACGATGGAAATCTGGCGTCCCGCAAGACGGTTGAAGAGGGCCGACTTTCCGACATTCGGACGGCCTATGATGGCGACATTTCGCATTTATGAAGTATGAGGTTTGGCGTGGTGGCGGGCCTGGAGACTGCCTTGAATCAAGTAATCCACCCCGCTGATGAGCGTGAGAATACCAGCTACATAGACGGATGCCAGATAATGCGGCAACTGAAGCATCATCCAGGCGATGGCCACCATTTGCGCGGCCGTGGCCGCCTTGCCCGTCCAGGTCGGCTTCACATCAAGCCCCTCGTTCAAAAAATAAAGGACGCCACACCCCGCCAAAATGACGGCATCCCTCGCGATCACCAGCACGGGAAACCAAAGGGGAAACTCTTGATTCCAGTTACCGAAACTCAGCGTAACAATAGCCGTGAGCAGAAGCCCCTTGTCCGCGATCGGATCAAGAACAGCTCCCAAGCGGCTGTGCTGGTTCCAATGGCGCGCGATGTAGCCATCCAACCCATCCGTCACTGCCGCAAAAATAAAAACCAGAATCGCCGCCACTCGCTGCCACTCAAGCGGCCTCCCGGCATCCAACGACTGCCCGTAGGAAATGCTGAAAAAGACAAACACCGGAATCAAAAGAATCCGCAAAACTGTCAACTGGTTCGCCAAGGTCATAGACCAAGCTAAAGCCATTTCCCCGCATTGCCACGGGAGGTTTTTTCAGACCGTGCATCGCGCTGGGATCCTTAAAACATCGCGTCAAAAATCTCGCGGAGGCGTTCGGAGGCATCGAATTTGGCGCGGAGGGGCGTCACTGTGCCGTCATTATCGATCCTCCACGCGAATAGAGCGGCAGGCCGGGCACCGGGCGTCGATTGGAATTCCGCAAAGCGCCAGTCGCTGGCAATAAAGCCGCCAGAGATGGGTTCGATCGTAAGGAAGCCGTTCGAAAACCAGAGCAAACGCTCAAGGGTGCGGTGATGTGGCATCTCCTCGGCAGCGAGTTTTTTCGGAATCGAGAGAAATTTGATGGGGCGCTCTGGGGCGAGGAGCGAGTGGTAGCCTACGAGGAAGGCATCGGGAGTTTCCACCAGACAGCGCCAGAGTATGGTATTGAATGGCGTTGCAGACGAAGTGAAGCGAATCGTGGGAATACCGCGCTCGGCGAGGGTTTTTTCGAATACCGAGTCCGCTGCGGACTTTGCCCCGAAGCTCCACGCAACATAGAGCGCGGCGAGCGCGAGACCAGCGGAGTTGGCGATGCGTCGCAGGCGAGTGCCGTCCTTTGCGGCCAACGCAATGGCAAGGCCGAGGAGAAGCGGCAAGGTAAAGAGAGGGTCGATGATGAAGAGGTTGTTGAGGCCCGCGCGAAATCCACTGAAGGGCGCGAGGACCGATGTGCCGTAAACCGTAAAAGCGTCGATGAGCACATGAGTGGCAAGGACAAGGAACGCGGCGAGCGAGGCCCGGGGGATTTTGACTTTTCCGCTGTGGATGCGGGCGATGATCCAGCCGATGATCGGCGAAACCGCAAGGATGAACGGAAGCGCATGCGAGGGACCTCGATGCCACTCAAGGCGCGAGAGGGTATCCATCCAAGGAAAGGCAATGATGTCGAGGTCAGGCAGGGTTCCAATAGCAGCACCCCACAGTGCCGCGCGGCGGCCAACTTGACGCCCGAGCACGGCTTGCGAAACCGCAGCGCCAAGTGTGGCATGGGTGATGGAATCCATAGGTCGCAAGCCTACACCGTTTGAGAGCGAAAAGTGAGCACGCTTTTGAAGTCTCCGTTATCATCCGGCATGGCGACCAGCAGGCTGCTCCGAGGGGAGACAACTTCTGGTTGTCGTAAAGATCAAGACCGACGCGAACTCTGACCCTAATGCAAGTTCTTGCGTTAAAACATGCATTATGGAAAATAAGTTACGTAATTTCTCACGCTGCAGTGCGAAAAGAAAAGGGTCGATCCCGCGTATTGACGCATCCGAGTAAGCAGAATTGCTGTGAAGTCATCGCTATGGGGCGCTGATGCCGACGAGGACGTCGGCGTTCCGAGCGGGAAAGCTCGATTGGAAATCCTTCGTGCTGGGGGATTTTTTTTGCACCGCAGGAAAAATTGGCCGCTACTAAAGAAAATTTGAGCTCTTCGAGGCAGTTCCTGCGTTTAATGAATGTATGAAGCCCATTGATTCTCTTGAACGCGATCTCTCCAAGTTGGCGTCTGCCAATCGGGGTGGATCGGAATTCGAAAGTTTTCGCTCCGGCATGTGGCGTGAAATTCCGAAACGCTACCGCGCCGGGCAGAAGCTCCGCATTTTTCTCGCAAAAAATCAAAACGCGTGAGGGATTTGGCAATCCACTCTCATTGAAACTTGCGTGAAGCCTTTTCCATCGAATTCCAAACTGCGGTGCGCAGCCGCCATTTTTTGCCTGATTCTTGGGACCGCCGTCCCATCGCTACGGGCCGAACCATCCCCAATTCCGCTCACCGACGACACTGCGGTGGCATTGGCTATAAAAGGAAACAAGGAACTCGCAGCGGCGCGGTTTCTCCTGCAGGAGGCTGAGGGACGGTCACGCGGAACCGGGCGACTGCAGAACCCTGAATTCGAAGCCGAGGTCGCCGCCGGTCAGGATTTCGAGGGGCGTGTGGTTGCAGGAATCATGCAGAGATTCCCCCTGACAGGCCGACTTCGACTGGAGCGGAAGCTTTCCGATTTGGATGTGCAGATGGCCGGATTGGAAGTGCGGGAGAAAGAATGGCAACTCACCTCGGCCGTTCGAAAGGCCTTCTATGATCTCGCCGCTGCGCGCGAGGCGCTCGCAATTTCAAGTCGGCAGGCAGAGTTGGCAGAAGCTTTCACGAAAACCGTGGCCGAGGGCGTTGATGCCGGATTCCGATCAAAACTCGATTTACAGGAAGCAAAGCTGTCCGCTTCCAATCTCCAAACAAAGGCGGAATCTCTGCGCGGCTTGGAAATGGAAACCTCCGCCCGACTGAGCGAATGGCTCGGACTGCCGGCGGACACCAGTTTTACCCTCAATCAAAAGCTCAGCCTCCCGAGGTTTGTTCCAGTATCAAGGCCTGCGGGGATGCGGGCGGACTTGGAACTCGCGGAAATGGCTGTGCGATCGGGCGAAACCCATGTCTCGCTCTCGAAAGCCACGAGCTGGGACGATGTGGGCGTGGGAGTCTTTGTGGAAGGGGAAAGATTCCGAGACGACCCCACGGGCATCGAGCCGGAGGCACTCGCCGGCCTGAAGCTCAGCATTCCCCTGCCCCTCTGGCAAAGCGGCTCCGGCAAGGTTACTGAAAGGGAAGCCGCGCGCAAACGCATGGGCGCGAGATTGGAATCCCTCCGCTTCGCCGTGCAGAACCAAATTCTTCTCACCCACCGCGTCATGTCCCTCCGTTTCCGGTCCGCTTCGGAATTCGGCGCCAAGGTTCTTCCCACCGCTAACGAGCATATTCGGGACTGTGAGGCGGCCTATGGCCGTGGCGAGGTGGACCTCCAAGCCGTTTTTCGAGCGCGTGACCGCCTCGCTGAAGTCGAACTCTCAGACCTCGAAGCCCGCAAAGCCTATTTCCTCGCCTACAGCGAATGGCTGGGTGCCCTTGGCGAATCCAAGACCAATCCATGAAAACGATCCTTTTCCTCCTTGCCACTTCCCTCCTCGCCATAGCCGCAGGCCCAAGCAAAACCGTCATCCTCGATGAAAACGGGGTAAAAAACCTGCGCATCGAAACTCAAGTCGTCGAGGAAACGACCTTTGAGGAGAGCCTTTTTGCACTGGGAGAGATCGAAATTTATCCCGGCCGTCGCGCGGTGATCAGCAGTCGGGTTCCCGGGCGCGCCCTCGAAGTTTATATCAAAAACGACCACCCTATTGAAAAAGGGCAGGCTGCCATTCTGGTGGAGAGTCGGCAACTAGGCAACCCACCGCCCACGATCTCCCTCCCCTCACCGATCTCGGGACTCGTAAGCGAGACGCACATCGCGCCGGGCGAACCGGTTGATCCCGAGAAGGTGCTGGCCGAGGTTTTGGATCTTTCGGAAGTCTATGCAATCGCCCGTGTGCCTCAGCATTTGGCAGGGCAACTGAAACAGGGACAAACCGCGCTAATTTCCGTCTCAGCCGTGCCGGGAAGAACTTTCGATGCGGAATTAGAGCATCTGGGGGCAGTGGCGGATGCCGCGAGCGATACGGTTGAAGCGGCCTTCCATGTGAACAATCCCGATTTCGCCCTTCGTCCCGGAATGCGCGCCGAGTTTTCGATTCTCGTTGGGAAAAAAGAGGGCGTTTTTTCAATTCCCCGCGGCGCATTGCAGGGGGATGCCACGAACCGCTTCGTCTATGTGAAGGACTTTGAAATCCCGAATGCCTTTGTCAAAACTCCGGTTGTTGTTGGAAGTATGAACGCCAGCAGCGCGGAGATCGTGTCCGGTCTTCTGCCCGCCGACGAGATCGTGACCCGTGGGGCCTACTCGCTCGCATTTGCCGGCGGAGGAACACTATCGCTAAAAGAGGCCCTCGACGCGGCGCATGGGC
>JBIIUB010000050.1:0-18906 GCA_044340205.1 Terrimicrobiaceae bacterium | reverse complement strand
TGGAAGCTGCCGAGGGACCATCGCGCATACCGGGAAAAGCGACCCAAACGCCCGAGGCAGTTGCAAAAGCTAAAAGTGGAAAGCCGGAATTAGGTATATGCTTATGGGGCCGCCGGCACTGCGCTCGATTATGTTAAAGACATATAAATCATAAGCTACTGGATCAAATCCCCTCGTCTGCATGCCGGGGATAGGACAGTTAGAAAATGCGGGAATCCCAAGCGAACGCAATCCTTCCATGAGGCAGAGCGTGGCGTAGTGAAGTCGACCGAAAGGTTGATCGTGAATGGCAAAAAAGATGCCGTTTTTCAAACTCTCTAGAGGCGGAAGCGCGATTGTCATCGTGTGCGAGCAAACGGCGTGCTTACAAGGTGTGCGCAATTCAGACGAGATAAAAAATCAATGGTGCATTTTTGGCTACCATACAGCAGTCTTAACGCAGTTGACCCAAAGCGAATGAACCACAAACAAAGAACCAACCTTCTTGAAGAGGCGCTATCGCTTCACCAAGCCCACCAGCACGACGAGGCGGAACGGATTTATGCCAAGGTGCGGCGTGAGTGTCCGAAGGATTTCGATGCCTGGTATCTCTCGGGGGCGATGGCGTTTCAGCGCGGAGGGCACTTGGAAGAGGCTGTGGAGCTTTTGCAAAAGGCGCGGAAACTCAATGCGGAATCGGTCGAATGCCGGATGTTTCTTGGCATGGCGCTGGCGGATCTCGGCCGACATGCCGAAGCGGAACCACACCTTGTCCGCGCTCTCAAAAAGTCGCCACACATGGCCGAGATGTGGGAGAACTTGGCACGCTGCCAGAGGGCAATGGGACTACCTCATGAGGCTTTGGAGTCCCTCCGAAAGTTTGCCCAAATCCAGCCTGCAAATGCCAGCGCCCACGAACTTCTCGGAGAGCTTGCAGCAGTGGTGAATGGTTTTGCCGCCGCCGAACCGCACTTCCGCAAAGCCACGGAGATCGATCCCGGCATGGCCATTGCGTGGAGCAACCTCGGCCTTTCCCTGCTCGAAAAAACCGGCCACATCGCCGAAGGCATGGAGTGCCTAGACAAGGCGCTTCAACTCGATCCCTTCCTCGTCGCCGCCTCCAGTGCGCGCGCACTGGGCCTGCAGCGGCTTTACAAAACTGAGGAGTCGCTCGACCTGCACAATTCCATTCTTTGGATGGAGCCGCAAAACGCCCGCGTGCTCAGCGCCCGTAACATGCTGCTCAACTACCTGCCACGCCAGGATCGCCAGAGCGTTTTCGAGGCGCACAAAGAATTTGGGGCGCTCTTCGCGAAGGACGAATTTCAAGTTTTTTTCAATCCCCAAGAGCCCGAGAAAAAACTCCGCGTCGGATTTATTTCACCGGATTTGCGACATCACTCGGTTGCCTTCTTTCTCAAGCCGCTGCTCCAAAATCTCGACCCCTCGCGCATGCAGACGCTGCTTTACCATTGTCACCACACCGAGGACGCCACGAGCGCGGCACTGCGAAAGCTGACGAGCAAATGGACGAATCTCAACGGCGTGGAGGATGACGCCGCCGCCACTCTCATTCAGCGTGATGCGCCCGACATTCTCATCGACCTCGCAGGCCACTCGGCCATGAACCGCCTGCCGCTCCTCGCCAGGGGCCTCGCTCCCGTGCAGATTTCCTACCTCGGCTACCCAAATACAACGGGCGTGCCAGCCATCACCCACCGCCTCGTCGATAAAATCACCGACCCAAGCGGCAATGCGGATGCGTTCGCAACGGAGAAGCTCATTCGCATCTCACCATGCGCGTGGACCTACGAAGCGCCCAACGACGCCCCCTCGCCCGCCATGCCGGATGAAAGCTCCCCCGTTACCTTCGGATCGTTCAACAACTTCCTGAAAGTCACTGACGACACCCTTGCCGTATGGGCAAAAATTCTGAACCGGGTGCCAAACTCCCGCATCTTCATCAAGAGCGTGTATCTGGACGACCCCGAGGTTAGAAAAAATGTCCTCGAGCGCCTCGCCTCTGCCGGCATCGCCGAAGATCGCGTGGAAATCTCAGGCTTCTTTGCCGCCACCCAAGACCACATCGCTGCCTACAACCGCGTTGATGTCGCCCTCGACACCTTCCCCTACAACGGCACAAAAACCACCTGCGAAGCCCTCTGGATGGGCGTTCCCGTGGTCTCGCTCGCTGGCAACCGCCATGCAGCCCGCGTTGGGCTTTCCCTGCTCACAGCCATTGGCCATGCCGAATGGGCCGCTGAAAACGAAGACGCCTACATCGAAAAAGCCGTTACCCTCGCGCAAGACCGCGCCCTCCGCAGGCAACTCCGCGAGTCACTCCGCAGTGAAGTCGCTGCCAGCATTCTTTGCGACCACAAGGGTCAAGCCTCGCGCTTTGAAGATGCCCTGCGCCAAATTTGGACAGAATGGTGTCAGAGGCAGCAAATTTGAACTAGCTGCGGCAACATGCTGAATTCAAAATCGTAACCGTATAGGAAAACAAATCAATGCACCCGAGAATGGGTGCGCTCCCAATGCTTTAGTTCAATCGAAGTATATTTTAGTCGGCCCTGAAAAACCCTCACGCCGGAAGCGGCGAGCAGAAAGTCCGACATTCTTGCGCCCAATTTTGGATTGCTGAAACAAGCGCAAAAAGAACCTGCCTCATCCAGAGGCTCAGGTTCGAGGCCGCTGCGGCCAGAAGCAGGTTGATCGCATCACCCACTTGGCCTTTGAGGAAGTTTCGGCCCAAGCGGAAGTCGCTTTTCAGATGTCCGATTCGTGGTTCAATCGCCGCCCGTCTGCGAAATCGCGCTTTCGCTTTTCGTTTCTCGTAGGCGGTTGCGTTCTTTTTTGGCCTGTTGGGAGTTACAACCTCTGTTGTGCCACAATGCGTCTTACCTCGAAATCCTTTGTCGCCGATGGCCACTGCTGGCCGGTATCCCGATACCCTCTCAACCTGCGCAAGCGTCGGCTCCAATGCGTGTCCGTCGTAGTCGTTCTTCGGTAGACTGTAGGCTCCCAGGATCACGCCGCTGTTTTTTCCAACCACCACCGAGGCCTTTGCTCCAAACTCATACTTTTTGTGCTCCTTGCCCTTGCTCCTGCAGTAAACCTCCGGCTCGTGCAGTGAGTAGATTTTATCTCCGTCCTTGCGCTTTTGATTCAAAACACGCACGGCTGTTTCCAACCAGCGCCGGTCTTTTGTTTCCGCAGGCAAGCCTGCATCGAGTTGTCGCACGACCTGTCCGGCGATCGTCTTCAAGCGTCTCGCCGCCTTGCGTGCCGCAACTGCTCCGCCCTTGGTGCGGCGCCCGCGTTGTGCCGCAAGAAGTTTCGGCACCGTGCGCTCGAAACTTTGGCGCAACTTGACTCCGTGCTTGTTCGCCAGTTTCACTCCCCCGCGCACGATCTTGGCTGCCAGTTTCGTATCCGTCGGGAAGGTGATGTTCTTCTCCTGAACTGTGGTATCGACAACGACCTCCTTTTCCTTGGCCTTCTCGCCATGGAGATCAATCGTGGAAGCCAAAATCCGCTCCGCCCCCTCTTTGCCAATGCGTTTGCGAAAATGAGTCAACTCGCTCGGATCGCATGGCAATCCCCAGCGCATTTCCTTCTCTCCGCAGAAATATTGTGCGTAGGCGCTTTCGCTCCAAAACTTCACCACATCTTCATCGCTGAGGTTCCTCAAGCTCTTGAGCATGAGAAGTCCCACCATGCGCCGAATAGGCAGGGCTGGACGCCCTTCTGTGGAGTAAAGAGAACCAAAGGTCTTTTCAAAACCCTTCCAGTCGATGGCCTGTGCTAAGCGGTAAAGCAGACTGCGTGGATCGAGCTGTTTTTCCAAATCAGGGAGCAAAAAGGATGTTTGAGCAGTGTCGGAAGAGGTTGGTTTCATTGACGCAGATTGCAGGGATTTTGAGTGTGCGGGCAGGTTTTGCCTGCAATCCAACACAGCAAGAATCATGCCTATTGCATTCCGCGAAAAATGGTTAAAATGTTTTTCAGGGCCGACTAACTTAGCGCCATTCTGTGCTGATGCTCGAAGAGAATGTAGAAGAACGCGGCGCAGCCATCAATCGGCGCGCTGAAGAGGAGGTCGCTCTCGGCTTTTGACATACCGGAGTCAACGAAACTGCCCGGCAGGTGCTTGAGCTTCGACCACTCGACGCGAGATGCCACAGCAGGTGGCAGATGCTGACGCAGAAACGCTGCGGCGTTGGCCGGGATACGGAAGCCGGCCTGAAAGAGCTTGTCGTGGGGTTGGTGGATCGTGACCTTGAGAGACGGCATGGAATCAACGGGTGGAATGTGACGATTTTGGCAAATTGGGAAGCCAGTGTCTTTCACGGTCGAGACGACCGTGCTCCCCTCTTTCGCGCGTCAGCGCGATTGGTATCTTGGGAGGGTTCATCGTCCTCGCATGACCCATTTTTCAGCCGCGCAGCGGCGGCCGAGGGGACCATGACCGTCTCGGTCGTGCAGACGGCACGCGTGGCTTGGGCTGATTTGGCGGGGTGGTGTCTGGATGTCATTCCAACACCCTCCGTGTTTGATATTTGGGTCAAGCCAACCGAAGCCGCGGGCGGGGCGCAGGAAGCACATCGCAGATGGCCCGAAGGGCGCAGCGAGCAGGGGCGCGAGCAAGGCAAAGGTCGACCCTCCGAAGGCTTGCGCACGCTAGCGCGATTCTCTTTGCCTGTTATGATGGATCAGGAGAGCTTTTGCCGACACCACTTGGTCAGCACCGCCTCGGCGGGCTTTCCGCGGATGGTGAAGCCGGTGTCGCCATTGGCCTTGTGGTAGTGGGGGCGGTTCTGTTGTTCCTCCCATTTCCAGTATTGGAAACCCGCCCACCATGGCTGACCCTTGTAGGCCTCGAGGAAACCCTCGAGATAGACCGCCTGGAGTTCGCCGTCATAATCGCCGTCGTTTCGGTATTCCCAAGGCACAAGGGCGCCTTTCTCCACGGAGCGGCAACCGCACTCCGCCCAGTAAACCGGGATTCCAACCTTTTCATGGAAAACCTGCCAACCGGGAACCTCCTTGGCGATCGCCACCCGCACATCTTCAATGGTGGGCTTAGGCTCGGGAACGCCTTCGTAGTTGCTGAATCCCACGGCGTCGAGCGCGCGCACCCACTCGATGAAGGCCGGTTTGCCGCGGTTCGTTTTCAGCGCGTTGAGGCAGACCCAACCGGAATAAACATCGCGCACGGCCGCGATGGTTTCGAGCCAGCGGTGTGTCTGATGATCCGTGCCGGAGAGTTCCTGGCCGACGGTGAAGGCCTCCACGCCCCACTCTTTGCTCAAGCGGGCGTAATAGGTCATGGCATTGCGATTGCTCTCAAACCAGCGCGACCAGTAATCCGTCACCACGCCCTGAATCTGCTGCTCATTTTCGGGGAAGGTGATGTGACAGCGTCCGGTGCTGTCCAGGATATCGATCACCGGTTTGAGCAAGACGCGAATGCCGCGCTTTTGGAAGCGTCGGATGATTTTCTCCAGATCGGTGTCGGAGGGCGTCCAGGTGAAATCACGGTAAATGCGCGTGCTGTAGAAGGTCTCCTGCATCAGCATGACCATGAGCGAAACCCACTCGACCCCGGCCTCGGCCATGTTGTCGACTTCCAGTTCGGCCTGCTTGGTGCCGTAGTAGCCAGATTTCGAAAGATAGCCAAAGTTCGGCCCGCGCAAAAATGGGAACGCGTTGGGATTTTTTCTCAGGATCAGCTCGTCGGCGAGTTTCGTGGTTTGTGTGGTTTGCGTGCTCATTGTTTTTGAGTGATGGAGTTTGGAACTTAAATGGTTTTAGGAAAAAGCGGCGCGCCGGGGCCAAGCGAGGGCAAGCTGAACAGCCGCCCGTTTTCCGCTTCGGTGACCACCAGGCCCAAGCGTCCCGAGGGGTAGAAGGCGCAGTTGGTCGGGTTGGCTCCGGGGACGGTGATGACCTCATCGACCTCGCCATCGGCCGCGACGACTTTTACCGCCCCGCCGCTGTAGATGGCGACATGAAGGCGTCCGTCGGCGGCGAAGGCCATGCCGTCGGGGCCGATCGTGCCTCCGACGCTGGCCCAAGGACGCGGAGCGAGCCAGCGGCCATTGACGGCATCCCAGCGTCCGCGCCAGAGCCTTTGGCGTCGCGTCTCGGCGACCACCAGATGGCTTCCATCCGGAGTGAAGGCCAGTCCATTGGGAAAATAAAATCCGGACGCCACTCGGCTCACCGAACCGTCGGGTTTCAAGACGGCCACATAGCCGGTGGGCTCGGTGCGTGAATCACCGGGGCAGGTAAAGATCAAGTTGCCTGCCGAGTCGAAAGCCAGGTCATTCGGTTTGAAGAGCGGTTTACCTTCCAATGTCGAGGCCAGCGTCTCGGTCACGCCGGTCGCGGGATCATGACGACGAATCGCGCACTCGGCGGCATCGCAGAAGACGACCCTACCCTGCGTATCAATGGCGATGCCGTTCGGTTCTCCGCCCACGGAGATTCGGCTCAGCGTGCCCTCCGACCAGCGGCAAAGGTTTCCACCTTTCAACTCCACCAGCCACAAGGAACCGTCCGGCGCAAAGGCAGGACCCTCGGGAAAAGCCAGGCCCTCGGCCAGAATCTGTGGTGTGCTTGTGTTCATTAGGCGGTCAATGCAGCGTGAAGTTTGGTGGCGAGGTCGCTTTGGATGTGATGAAACTCCGGGGTATTAGGTCGCAGCCAAGCGGTCTCCATCGCCGACATGGTGGATCGGAAAAAATTTCCGGTCAGCGTATTTGGCAGATCTGCTCTCCAAGCGGCGGCATGCGCGGGTTGGCCACCGCAGACCGCGTAGATGTGTGTTTGGCAATCGGCGCCGGTGATCCATTCCAAAAATTTCAGAGCGACCTCCGGGTGCTTGCAAGAGGCCGAGACCGCAAGGCCCGCGCCGCCGAGCACAGCCCCGCCAGTCGGCGCGAACGGAGTCGGATGAAACGCCAAGGGAGAAGCAGCGAAGCCTGGACGGGTGTAATTCGAATAGCCGTAACAAGCCGGCACGAAAGCGATCTCTTCGCCCGACGCAGCCGCTTCCAAAACTTGGATGCTGCCATGCTTCAATCGTTCGGCGCCGCCCGTTAGCCGGTAGAGTTGCCGCAGTGCTTCGATGGCGGAGGATTCGTCGAATCCTTGATGCCGCAGCATGTAAAACATGGCAGTGGTGGTCATGCGCGAAAATCCCTGCGCGACCCGACCTTCGGCGGCCAGCGCGAGCAACTCGTCCCAGGTGGTCGGCACGCGGTCGATCAGATCCGGGCGAGAAGCTGAAACGATGCACGCAGCGTCCAGTGGCAGCCCCCAAACTTTTCCGCCGAAAACATAGCTGTCGTAGGACAACCCGACGCTGTTTTGGCGCCGATCGGCAAGCACCTCGGCCGAGAGATGATCGTCGAGCGGCAAGAATATCCCCTCCTGAGCGGCCATGCCCGTGAGTGGATGATCGAAGCCGACGAGGTCGAAGTCCCGTGTCAGCGCATCAAGCGGGCCTTCGCCAAACTGCGCGGCTGAATGAGGCACGACTTCGATGCGAACTCCGGGGTTGCGATCGGAGAAAACCTGTGCGGCCGCAGCGAGAGGCGCGATGCCCCGCACATGATTCCAGTTCGTCGCCCTGAGCTCAATCATGGCTTGGTTTGCCATTGAGGGCGTGGAGCAAGCCCCTGAGGTAGCCCACGGTGAGGGCGCGCCCGCGATAACCTCCCATCGGATGGTAGTAGGGCGTGTTCTCGATCGATTCTTTGGTGCGCCAAGGTTCGTCTCCTTCCATCTCCGGAACATGGCCGGGGATCATCACACCTTTGAATCCCGCCTCGTTGAAGGCGCGGATGAGCGCCCAGGCGTCGTAGTCCGCCTCGTCGACGAAGGTTTCGTGGAAACGCGGCACGCGCCCGCGCACGGCTTGGAAATGCACATAGATGAGCTTGTCCTGTTTCCCGTAATGACGGATAGCATCGAAAACATCCTCGCCCATTTCGGTCCAGTTCCCGAGGCAAAAGCAAAGGCCGTGGTTCTTGCTGGGCCGGATGGAAAGGGCCTTGTCGAAGTTGGCACGGCTGCGCAACAGGCAGGGCACGCCGCCGAGGGATTCCACCGGCGGATCGTTGGGGTGAGCCGCCAGGGTGACGCCTTCATCTTCAGCCACCGGCAAGACCCGCTCAAGGAACCACGCGTAGTTGTCCCAGCATTCTTCTTCGGTGAAACGCCGACCGCGAATCAGAGGCGCATTTTCTGCTTCGGCATAAGCAAACCCGGTGCTGCTGGCACCACCGCGCAACGGCGCACTCAGCGTGGTGCGCCAGACACCTTGCGGCATCCAATTGTAACCAAGCACGGGAATCCCCGCACGGCCCGTGTTGCGGATGGTCTCGATGTAATGCTGGAGTTGCTGCTCGCGGCCTTCCTCGCCGAAGATCAACTTGTCGTAGGATTGGATGGGAAGGGTTTCCACGGCGAAGACGCGAAGCCCGTGCGCCTCGGCCTGATTGCGCAGTGAGAGGAGTTCCTTGAAAGAGACCGCACCGCCGCCGGGATTGCGCGGTGAGCGGAATGTGGTGCCCCAGAGAATGATGTCGGTCACACCCATTTGACGGATGAAGCGCAGGCGCTCATCAGTCGGGGTCACAAAGGTCGCCGTGGCCACGCGCATCGGAAGGGTGCGCGCACGCTGGCGAAGGGTTGCGGGAGAGGTTCCGGGATCGGGTATGGGGCGTTGGTCGCTCATGATGGATGTTGTGTTTTCGTTGGGTGTGAAAAGTTATTCGGTTTCTTTACGCGGTTGCGTCGAGGATGCCCTTCAGGTAGCCGACGGCAAAAAGGCGCCCGAGCGCTCCGTAGCCGGGATGGTCATTGGCCTCACCGGCCATGCTTGGGACATGATCCACGCGGATCGGGCCTTCGAAACCAATCTCGCGGTAAAGGCGGATCATCGCCGCCATGTCGGTCGGACCGTCATCGTGAAAGGTTTCGTGGAAGCACTCGGCGGTGCCGCGGACATCGCGGAAGTGCACGAAATGAACACGCTCGCGGAATTCGCGCAGCAGGATGCGGTCGGCATCACCCAGCAGGGTGAAATTCGCTTGGCAGTAGGTGAGCCCGTGACTCGGACTGCTGCTCAGGGATAGCGCGCGGCGGAAGCCTTCCGTCGAGCTCATGATGCGCGCGATGCCACGCAAGGATTCCACCGGCGGGTCGTCCGGGTGGAGTCCCATTTTTACGCCCGCAGCCTCTGCGGTCTGCATGACTTGTTCAATGAACCAAGCGTAATTTTCCCACAGGGCTTCTTTGTCGAGCGTGCCGAATTCCGTCAGCGTATCAGGCGTGGTGCGGCGGTCGAAGCTGGAGCCCAAGGCACCGCCACGAAGCGGAAAGGCCGTGTCGTTGCGGTGCCAGCCGATGCCGGCCATGAAGTTATAGCAGAGCAAAGGAATGCCGAGACGCCCCATGTTTTCCAGCATCTTCCGGTAGCGTTCGACATCGGCTTCGCGTCCGGGCAGTCCGAACTTGATGCGGTTCATGTCGAACTGGTCGCCCTCCAAACCAGCCAGCGTGAAACCTCGCTCGGCAAAGCGTTCGTGGATGACTCGCAGCGACTCGAAATCATCGGGCGCCTTGAGCCCGGTGAGATCCGGCGCACACTTGCAGATGGCGTGGCTCACACCAATCTGCGCGGCGAGATCCCAGAGCTGGTTCGGAATAGCGGGAAGGAACTCGGCAATTTTCATTTGGAGTATATTCGTTTGAGAGTCTCCAGCGCAGGTTTTCCATCTATGGTGAAGCCCTGATCGCCGGCGGGGTCGGTGTAGTAATGGGCCCGCTGTTCCACTTGGTGCTCATCCCACTTCCACCAGAACGATCCGCGATACCAAGGCTCGCCTTGGAAGGCCAGATGCACTCCCTCCATGTAGCGGGATTGGATCTCGGCGTCATAGACACCCGGATGCGTGAAGTCGAACGCGTTGCCCTTCAAGCCACGCGTGGAGCGCCTGCCCGTTTCGAGCAATGCCAGCGGCAGTCCAAACTCGGCCGCCAGTTCCGCCGCCTCCTTCTTGCGGGACTCGAAACCTTTCGCGAATTCCTCAACGGTCGGGTTCTCTGCCGTGCTGTCGCCGTAACAGCTGAATCCGAGGAAATCGAGTTTGCTCCACCAGGAGCCCAGCGCCGGCTTGCTTGCCTTCACTGGCCCATCAGGCGTGAACTCATACCTCCGCATCGGAAGCCAGCGTGGCGTGAACTCATAGGTGAGGAGTCCGTGATAGCGTTTGCGGGTATCGGCAATGATCTCCTCCCACATGGCGGTGAATCCCGGCTTCTCCAGCTCCATGTATTCGGCGCCGAGACACAGGCAATCGACCGAGGCTTCCTGCGCGAGGTCCGCGTAGTTGGCGAGGACGGCTTTGAAGCTTTTCTTCCAGCGGCTGTAGTTGTCGTAGCTCGCATGGTGTTTTGCAAAAGTGGAAACGCCGTCGCCCGGAGGGCTGACCAGACCGCGCCAGATTCCGTCGAGTGGCTCGAGAATCGGCTTGAGCATGACCTTCAACCCCGCCTCGCGGGCGGCACGCACCCAGCGGATGACCTCGGCATCGCCGGGGGTGAACACGGGGTCGAGATAGACCCTCGTGCTGGAATAGGTTTCCATCACATAGGTCACATGCGCCGCGACCCAGTCGATGTTGAGGGCTTTCATTTTCGGGATCTGGGCGAGCGCCTCGTCCGATCCATACCAGCCGCGCGGGGCGGCGAAGCCGAAGTTCATGCCGCGCATGTAGGGGATGGTTTTTGTTGTCATGGTGAGTGTTCGTTCGGTTGATCTGCGGATTGCGGATTCCTTTATTTAGAAATACCCGCCTTTTTCGGTGATCTCGTTGACCGTCTGGCCTTCGGCGACCCAGCCAAAAATCTTCTTCTCGTTCTCCTTGATCTCCTCGGCACGGAGAAGGACCTCGTAGGCAATGTCGCGCGGCACGACGACCACTCCGTCAATGTCACCGAGCACGACATCACCGGGCTTGATGACGACATCGCCAATCTTGATTGGAACCTGATAGTGGGTGATGAGGCAGCGGCCGAGTGAGCCGTTTGGAATGCGGTGCTTGTAGAAGACGGGAAAATCTTTTTCGAGAATCTGGTGCGTGTCGCGGATGCCGCCGTCGATGATGGCTCCCTTGACGCCGAGGCCAACGGCCGTAGCGGTCATCACGCCGCCCCAGAGTGTCGCCTTCTCATCGCCGGAGGTATCCCAGACCACCATCGTGTCGGCGGGGAGTTCGGAAATCATCTGTGTGCGAAAGGTCATTTCGCCGGTGATTTTGACATTCGGCGCGCTCTTCACGGTGAAGGCGAGTCCAGCGACCGTGCGCTCGGGGCGGAGGGGATGGAGATGACCAGGCAGCGCTTGATCCAGTAGAGCGAACTCGCGCAGCACATCGCTGATCGCTCCGGTGTAGAGTTGCTCGAAGCGTTGAAGTAGTTCCTTGACGGGCACGGGGAACTCCTTTGTCGAGATGCTCTCGCGCTCGGCGATGAGTTTCTCGAGTTTCATCATGCCCACTTCTTTTTTGTAGGCTTCAATATCGGCGTTCAGGTTTTTGCTCATGGTGTTTGGGTTTTTGGGTTGGGTTTGATTGCGGATGGAAAAAATTCTTGGAGGGCAACGGTTACAGGCTCATTCCACCGTCGATGAAAAGACTCTGGCCGGTGATGTAGCGCCCGGCATCGGAGCAGAGGAGAAGCGCCGCACCCGCGCAATCGGAAGGTTGACCGATCGAGCCGGCGGGAATCCACGAAAGGACGGTTTGCACATAGGCGGGATCGCTGAGGCGTGCGCGGGAGCGGTCGGTATTGATCACGCCAGGAGCCAAGTTGTTGACGGTCACGCCGCGCGGCGCGAATTGCTTGGCAAGGTTGCGCACCATGGAGGTCTGCGCGGCTTTGAGCGCGGCATAGACCACCATCTGCGGATGCGGCTTGGCCTCCTGCACCGAACCGACCGTTACGATCCGCCCCCAACCTCGCTCGAGCATTCCCGGCGCGGCATGCTGGATGAGCTCAAAGGCGCTCTGCCAGTTGGTGCGAACCTGCGTGTCGAAATGATCCGGCGTCACGCTCTCCCACCCTTCGGCAAATTGGACGGCAACATTGGAAACAAGAATGTCGATGCCTCCGAGCGCTTCCTTGGCGGCGAGGAAGAGATACTTCGCGCTATCCGGCGTGCCAAGGGTGGCCGGGATGCAAACGGCTTTCTGCCCGAGGGAGCTGATTTTATCCAGCACTTCGCTGCCGGATGCCATATCAGCCGGGTGGTTGATCGCCACATAAGCCCCCGCCTCGGCCAAGGCGATTGCGATGGCCGCGCCAATGCCTTGCGTGGAGCCAGTGACCAAGGCGCGGCGTCCGGTGAGATCAAAAGGATTCGTTGCAAAACCGTGAGGCGAATTCGGGGCGTTCATTTGATGGGACTGATCATTAAACAACCAATCTGATGGATGCACGCAGAAATTTTGTGATTTGTTTACATCAAAATAAACGAGCGCAATAAAAACGCGCGGCAGCGCTTCGTGACAAAATCATTTGAATGGATCCGCCTACGCGCTTCGCGGCTACGGCGTGACACTGGGTTCATCGTCCTCGCATGACCCAATCTTCAGCCGCGAAGCGGCGTGAGGATGTCGATGAGGTGGCGGCGCGAGTGTCTTTGACGGTCGAGACGACCGTGCTCCCCTCTTTCGCGCGGCAGCGCGCTTCGTGAACCTTGGAGGGTCATCGTCTCGCATGACCCAAGATTCAGCCGCGAAGCGGCGTGAGGATGTCGATGAGGTGGCGGCGCGCGGCTTGATGGGAGCGAAACGGCGTGGTGGCGGAACGGTTCAGTCTTGGGTCAAGCCGGAGGTTGACCCTCCAATTGGCTGCGCGCTTCCGCGCGAGGTCGTGACAAAATCATTTGAATGGATGCGCCTAGGCGCTTCGCGGCTACGGCGTGACACTGGGTTCATCGTCTCGCATGACCCAAGATTCAGCCGCGAAGCGGCGTCCGAGGGGAGCATGACCGTCTCGGTCGTGTAGGCGGCAGGCGTGGCTTGGGCTGTTTTTGCGGAGAGGTGTTCGGCTGTCATTCCACACCTTCCGCGTTTGATATTTGGGCCATGCGGGACGATGGCCCTCCCAATGGGCTTCAGCCGCAAGGCGGCGTGACTCTTGAAAACCTAATCCTTGAAACTCACCTTTGCAGCGTTTTCGTAAGCCACAGCAGAAACCGCCAGCCTCTCATGTCCAAAGCCTGCCTTGCTGGAGTTGAATAGAACTGGGGCCCACCCCATCAAGAGCGGGCTTTCAATTCGAACTTGGCGCGGGTGCCGAAGATAGGATGCGATTGCAATTTCTCCCAGCCGTCCATCGAGCCGTCGAGCACTTGGCGGGATAAAGCCCAACGCAGCGGTTGGTATTTCGCCCACTCGGGATCGGCGTCCCGATTCCAGGCTTCGATCTTTTCGCGGCGTGCGGCGGCAGTCGGATCGTTTTCTGCAAGCGCCACGCGCAGGACATAGAGTGCCTCGGGCGAGCCGGGATACTCGGGCTCGAGCAGGATCATGTTGGCAAAGGCGGAGGTGAGGTAGTCCCAGCCCTGTTGCTTGCAAAGTTGATAGCGGTAGAACAGGAAATCGACATTCTGCCGCTCTTCCTGGCGGCCGATGCCGAACTGCGGCGCGGCTTCTGACCCGCGCGCAAGGA
This sequence comes from Terrimicrobiaceae bacterium, assembly GCA_044340205.1. Taxonomy (GTDB): domain Bacteria; phylum Verrucomicrobiota; class Verrucomicrobiia; order Chthoniobacterales; family Terrimicrobiaceae; genus UBA967. Next base: position 5,175 of record JBIIUB010000050.1, on the reverse strand, counting down.
TGTCGAGCGCTGCCTGAAACTCCCCTTTCCCGCAAAGCTCCACGAACTCGCCGAAAAACGATTCCTTATAGAGAAACCATGCGGTGCTCGCTCCTTCGGCAATGCTCAGCAGCGGTTCCTTGAGCAAGGTGCGCACGGACTTCCAGTCGCCATCAAGCAGCGCGAGAGTGGCCTGCGCGAGGCGGCAATCGTCGGTGGCGCGGGTCTCTGCCGGAGCATTTTGCCAGAGGGCCCGCCGCTCTTTATCCAAGCCCATGCGCGAGAGCATCTGGTCGGCGGTCGAAATGAGATGGGTGTCGGTATAGCCTTCGCTGACCGAGCGGCGGATTTGCTCCAAGGCCTCGGCTGCCTTGCCTTCGTTTTCCGAAAGTTGCGCAAGGAAATGGTTCGCGTAGGCCGCCGTTTCTCCGCCTATGCCGGCAAGCCCGGTGAGCAAGTCACGCGCTTTGGCGGGTTCGTTTGCATTGATCAAGGCCACGGCCAGCGCCAGACGCGCCTCATCGGTGAGTTCGTTTTCCTTTTCCGAAAGCAAACGGATCCATTCATCGCCGCCGACCCAACCGAGTTCGATCGCGCGTGCGATTTCGCTCTCATCGAGCTTGCCGGTGAGGATGAGCTTTCTGGAAATCGCGAGGCGTTCGTCCTCGGCGATGAGTGTTTCGGATTTCGTGATCCGCCAGAAGGCAGCGTCATTCCAGGCCGCCCAGTCCTTGCCGGTCTTTTCGATGCCGCGTTGCTCGAAGGCAGCGAAATTCTGCGCGTAGTCGGCGGCGGTCGATGCGCCTTGCGCGCCGCAGAACGATTCGGTCCAACTGATGCTCTCGCCGGCCTTGAGGATGCCGGTGTCGGGTTGCGTCGGCAGTAGACCGCATTGAATCTCGGCATAGGGCACCCAGTTTGGCTCGGCGAGCAACTGCCAAAAAGTTTGGTGCACCCCCTGGCTTCCGAGCGACCAGAGCTTGCGACCCTTGCAGATATTGCGGTCGGCGCGGTGCACGAAGCTCCAACCTTCTTTCTCGTTGGTGTAACCCATGAAGTCGGAGGCGGTGTTGGCGAGATAACCCGAGACGACTTCGTGCTGGTGCAACCACTGCGACCAATCAACGCCATGCACCATCGGCCATTGATGAAATTCATAGCCCTGACGAAACATCGCATGATGCAGGAACTCGCCCGGTGCCATCATCACGCGGTCGCGCCACTGCTGCGGCACCGCAATGCAGGTCCACCAGTAGAGGCTCGGCTGATCCTTGCCGGAGTGGTTGGTGATGGTCATGCGCGAGACCAGCGTGCCTTTTTCCAGCGTGAGGATAACCTCCCAACCGCAGCCGAAGAGTTCGTCGAAAGCGCCCATGGCGATCGCCTCGCGGCCATCGGCGAGCGTCACCTTGCGGGTCTCGATCGTCGAGATGCCGTGCACATTGTGGCCGTAGCGGAAGGGATTGAACTCGATGCCGCCGATGCTCCAGGGACCGGAGAGCGAAAGGTTGGCGAGCGGAAGACTCGGTGGCGTCCAGAGGAGCTGGCGGTTGAGCTTTTTGTCGAAGAGTTCCATCACCCGACCGGCGATCGAAGGCATCACCGTGACCCGTGCAAACTCATCCTCCAAGCGCACGACAGGCAGATCCCGCACCTCGAAGTGACCGGGATAATCCATCGCCTTCTTGTAGGGAAACGCCGATGTCCAGAGGTTGCGGTGGATCGGTTGCAGGTGCTTCGGCACGCCCGGTGCGGGGTGATACGGAAACATTTCCTCGTCATGGTTGACCCGTGGCGCGGACAAGCGCCTGCGCTCGGTGTAGGGACGAAGGTGGAACGCCTGGGTGGTTTGTTTAATGGTCATATCAAAGGGCGAATACAAAATTCAAAAATAGTGGCCAGCGGCGTTTCATCCATTGAAAAATTTGAAATAAAATTACACTTTTTGAACTTGGGCACACCACCCAATGTCCAAGAAAAATTGAGGCTCCACAACCAAAACCGCGCAGCAGCGCGCCTCGAAACTTGGGAGGGTTCATCGTCCTCGCATGACCCAAACTTCAGCCGCAAAGCGGCGTCCGCTTACCAATGAGATTGCCACGCCAGCGCCTTTCACAGTCGAGACGACTGTGCTCCCCTCTTTCGCCCACCGCGCAGCAGCGCGATTCGAAAACCTTGGGAGGGTTCATCCTCTGGCATGACCCAAACTTCAGCCGCAAAGCGGCGTCCGCTTACCAATGAAATCGCCACGCCAGTGTCTTTCACAGTCGAGACGACTGTGCTCCCCTCTTTAGCCAACCGCGCGGCAGCGCGATTCGTAACCCAGGGTAGGGACTGCCAGGCCCTTGGCGTCCCATTTTTCAGCCGCAAAGCGGCGTTCTCGTAGCGCTCCGAATCGGAACGAGGTGGCATTTCTCCGAGCACCGGTGATGCAAGACTGCGCGAGGTGAATTCCGCAAAAATGAAAGAAAATGAACCCTGACCCCTGGTTTAGATTCTTGTTTCAAAGGCTGAAGCGCTGCAATTTAAGTAGAAATGAGAGTGTCCAAAAGCACATCCCGCCCGGCTACCTTGAAGACCGTTGCTGTTTTTCTGAGCTGGTTTGAGCCGCGTATTCTCAAGGGAATCGCCCGCCTGGCCCGGGAAAAGAATTGGGCGCTCCTTTTGGATAACGCCCAGGTCCACAAGTGGTCGGCGATCCCGAACAAGTTGGATGGCTTGATCTGTCTCGTCGGCCCCGAGCGGAAGCCTGCGGAGTTCCTTCGGAAAATGAATGTGCCGACCGTGGTGCTGGGCCACGCGGATGAGGGGCTGATGGGCGACAAACCGCGCGTGCTGCAGGATGACTTGGCTTGCGGCCGTTTGGCGGCAGAGCACCTTCTCTCCCTCGGGTTTGAAAATTTTCTCACGATCGGCAAAAAAAACCGCACCTTTTTCCGGGATCGTATCAAGGGCTTTACCCAGGCACTCGGCAAACGGGCAAAGGTGATACAGCATGCATGGATCGGGGAATCCCTCGCCCACGCGAGCCTGCGTGGACCGATTGAGGAGGCTATGAAAAAAGTGCCGAAGCCCATGGCCATCTTCGCGCCTTCGGATGTGACCTGCGTGCATGTGATGCAATGCGCACAGAATCTGGGACTGCGCGTCCCGGAGGAGGCCGCCATTCTCAGTGCCAACAATGACGAGTTGATCTGCGATTTTGCTCCAGTCCCGCTTTCCAGCATTCGCCTGAACTTTACCCAATGGGGATTTGAGGCCGCTGTGCTATTGGACAAATTGATGAATGGCCGCGCCCCGTCGGCACCAGTTCCGGCGATCCCTCCCGGAAGTGTTGTAAGCCGCCAGAGCACAAACATCCTGCTTGTGCCAGATGAGCAGGTCGCCAAGGCCATGCGATACATTTGGAAAAACCTCTCGCAACCGCTGCCCATTCAAGAAATCGCAGACCATGTCGGCGTCTCGCACCCGACGCTCGGCCGCCTCTTCCGCAAGCATCTCCGGCGATCCGTCAGCGAGGAGATCATGCTCGCCCGACTGGATAAGGCCAAACAAATGCTGACCTTTCAAAAAATGCCGGTCCAAGACATCGCGACAGCCTGCGGATTCAACACGCCGAACTACTTCAACAATGTCTTCCACAAGGCCACGGGACTAACCCCCCGCAAATTCCGGATCACCGCCGATCCCGCCACCGCAATCTCCCGACCGGATTTTGTGTCTCTCTCGCCTTCCATGGCGAAAAAGAAATAAATCCGCCATCGGGTCATCGCCGCGTAAAACGGCAAACCGATGATGTTTTGCTCGCAGAAGCGGAGCGCCGTGTCGTTATTGGCAGCACGCCGCGACGAACGCCTATTTTCATCGAATTTTCCAGAATTCCAACTTGCAGAAAATCAGTTTTTCGGTAAATCATGAAACATGACAGCTACGCTTCAGATGGGTTCCAGAGGAACATTGACACTCCCCAAAAAAATACGCGAAAAATTTGGACTTTCTGGTGACAGCATCGTTTCAGTAGAGGACACGGAGGAAGGAATCCTCATTAGACCCGCAACTGTTTTTCCCATGGAGATTTATTCAGAGGAACGCATCGCCGAATTCGACGAGCAAAACAATTCTGCTATTGCCGACATCTTTAAAAACCAACCGGCTTAAAAAATGCCGATGAAGATTTTTTTGGATGCGAATATCATTTTCTCCGCATCGCAATTTCAAAGCCCCTCGTGGCAACTCTTGGAGCGTCTTTCAAAGAATGCGACTTTAATCACCCACCCCGCTGTATGGGATGAGGCCAAACGAAATCTCCTTCTTAAGCGATCCGCCTGGTCTGCTGGTTTGGATTATTGGCGCGAGCGCATTTTTCAATCCACAGCGATGGGTCCATGTCCCGATGTGGGGCTTCCATCCAAAGACGCGCCAATCCTTGCCGCTGCTATAGCATCCAAAGCCGATCGCCTTCTCACTGGTGACCTCAAACATTTTGGCCATCTCTACGGCCAAACTCTCCAAGGAGTCCTCGTCGTATCGCCCCGATTGCTTTCAGAGGAAATCGTCAAGCTGGGCTGGACTGGCATTGATCAGAACCCCACTTGATCGAATAAAAACGCAGGCAAATTTTGTTTCGGGCAACAGAGTCTCCGCAGCAAAAATAGCGCGGCAGCGCGATTCGTAACAAAATCTTCAGCCGCGCAGCGGCGTGCGGTGATCGTTCAGGTTGCCACGCCAGTGTCTTTCACGGTCGAGACGACCGTGTTCCCCTCTTTCGCGCCCTGCGCGGCAACGCGATACGTAACCCAGGGTAGGGACTGCCAGGCCCTTGGCGTCCCAAACTTCAGCTGCGAAGCAGCTTTTCTTCTGGATGCAATGGCGGCGTTGCCGCGCAAGTCGGACCCCGGCGGCGCGGCGTCCCTACCATGGATACGCGGCAGCGCGATTCGAAAACCCGGGAGGGACATCGTCCTCGCATGTCCCATTTTTCAGCCGCGAAGCGGCGTCCGAGGATGTCGATGAGGTGGCGGCGTGCGGCTTGGTGGGAGCGGGACGCAGTGGTGGCGGAGCTCTCCAATCTCAGACATCCTGACTTGGCGGGAAAACGGATGACCTGATTGGGCGGTAGACGAGGCGTAGGGTGGTGCCGGGATAGCAGATTTCTGTGGCGTTGAGTTCGGTGCATATGGCTTCGAGGGTGGCGTC
>JBIIUB010000049.1:0-18963 GCA_044340205.1 Terrimicrobiaceae bacterium | reverse complement strand
TTCCCAGCGAACCGCGAGGGCGAGGACATCGTCGTTTATACCGACGAAACACGCACCGAAGAAGCTGTGCGCTTCTACGGATTGCGCCAGCAAATGAAAAAGCCTGAGGGGCAGTTCAACTTTTCTATCGCGGACTTTGTCGCGCCTGCTCCGGCCAAGGATTATGTCGGCGCCTTTGCCGTCACTTCCGGTCACAACATGTTCGAGTTGGTCAAAAAATTCAAAGCCGCGCACGACGACTACAATGTCATCATGACCGAGGCCATTGCCGACCGCTTCGCCGAGGCTTTTGCGGAATACATGCACAAGTTTGCGCGTGACGCATGGGGCTTCGGCAAGACCGAGAACCTGACGCCGGAGGAAATCATCCGCGAAAAATACCGTGGAATCCGCCCCGCGCCCGGCTATCCCGCGCAGCCCGACCACACTGAAAAATGGGCGATCTGGAAGCTTCTCGATGCGGAGCGTAATACCGGCATCACGCTCACGGAGAGCCTTGCCATGTTCCCGGCGAGCAGCGTGAGCGGACTGTATTTTGGACACCCCGAGTCAAAATACTTTGCCGTCGGAAAAATCGAGCGCGACCAGATTGAGAGCTACGCGCAGCGGAAAGGCATGTCGTTCGAAGAAGCCCAGAAGTGGCTCCAGCCTTACCTCAACTACAACCCGGACAGCCAGCTCACGCGACCTTGTCAGTCGGGAGTCAGTAACTGATTTAAAATATGAAAACTCTCGTCATCGGCCACCGCAACCCGGATATGGACTCGATCTGCTCCGCCATCGGATACGCGGAGTTCAAGCGCGCCACCGGAATGGAGAGTGCCGTGGCCGCCCGGTGCGGAAACACCAACCAGCGCATCGATTTCGCCCTTCACAAATTCGGAGTGGATGCGCCTGTTTTCTTTGCCGATGTCTATCCCCGCATCGAGGATGTCATGCAACGGAATGTCGTGAGCATCCACCGCGACGCGCCAGTTTATCAGGCCATGACGCGTTTCGGCGAAGATAAGTTCCGGGGTCTGCCCGTCGTCGATGACGCGCGCAACTGCATCGGGCTCCTCTCCGCATTCAAGCTGGGCAAATATCTCTTCCCGCCGATTGAGAACCTCTCCTCGAGCCGCATCGTCGAGGCATCGATCGCGCACATCCGGGAAGCCATCCGCGGAAGGCTCATCACGGGCAGAGAGGACGCCGTCATCCGCCCGCGAACACTGGTCGTGGCAGCGATGCTCACCGATTCCTTCAAAAAACGGCTCGAGCAGCTTGATATTCCCTCCACTGTTCTGATTGTCGGCGATCGTTGGAATATCCAGGAACTCTCCATCCTTGCCGGCGTTCCGGCCATCATCATCACGAACAACTTTTCCCCGCCAGATAAGATTCTTGCGCTTGCTCAGGAGCACGGAACGACCCTGCTCTCATCTCCGCATGACACCGCCACAACGACGCTTCTGGCGCGTGCGGCTGTGACGGCGGGACAAATGCTCTCGCCCGATTTCGCCTGCCTCCCGGCCGATGCCACATTGCGGCAGACGCGCAACGACCTGGCGATGACATCGCAATTCGCCTTCCCCGTGCTCGGGCCGCAGGGGCGCATGCAGGGAATCATCTCCAAAAGCGATCTCCTCCGACCTGCACCACGGCAGTTGATTCTGGTCGATCACAATGAACTGACTCAGGCGGTTGCCGGTGCCGAGGAGTTACCCATCGTCGAAATCCTCGACCACCACCGCATCGGCGTGGCTCCCACTCAGCAACCGATCCTTTTCATGAACCGCCCGGTGGGCTCCACCAGCACGATTGTGGCGGATTGTTTCCGCATGGCCCGCATTCCCATCCCCAAGCCAGTGGCGGGACTGCTCATGTGCGGAATGATTTCCGACACCTTGAACCTGACCTCGCCCACTACGACTGCTGTGGACCGCGAGATCATGCAGGAACTTTCCAAAATCTGCGGCGTGAAGCCGGGCGATCTCGCCAACGAGATTTTCAGTGTCGGCTCGCCGCTGCTCACTCTCTCCACCAAGGAGGTCATCACCGCCGATTGCAAGGAATACGACGAGCGGGGCGTGCTTTTCAGCGTCTCCCAGATCGAGGAAATCAGCTTCGCGCAATTCGAGAAGCAGCGCTCCGCACTCCTTGAAGAGCTTGAGAAATACCGGTTGTCGCACGGTTACTTCTTCTCCACGCTTTTGATCACCGATGTGAACACCCAGAACTCAGTTCTTCTTGTCAGGGGCGACGAGAGTTTCACGAGACTGATCGATTTTCCCGAGGATGGTCTCCACGCCTGGCGCCTTGACGGGATCGTGTCCCGCAAAAAACAACTCCTGCCCTACCTTACGGAAACATTGGCGCGCATGGCCTGATTTCGCAGCTCCATGAAATTCGGAGACAATCTCACCGGTTCGCTTCTCGTGGCGCATCCCTGCCTGCGCGATCCAAACTTCCGCCGGACCATTGTTTTTCTCTCCCAACATTGCCCGCACGAGGGAGCGACCGGATTTGTCCTGAACCGCCCGCTTCAAGCTCTGCCGGATGCCGGTGTGCCCGTCTTTTTCGGCGGCCCCGTCGGCGCAGATGAGAGCCTCCTCACGAGCCTTCAATGGCGGGAAAACCCGACACTCGTGGCGTTCCGGGCCTTCACCGATGTGGCCGATGCCGAGTCGCGTCAAGGCTGGGAGAAGGGGCTTCGAATTTTCGAAGGATACGCCGGATGGTCGCCCGGTCAGCTTGAGCAGGAGATCGAAGGCAACACCTGGCTCGTCATTCCGCCCACGCGCGAGCTGATTGAAATGATTGATCCCTCCCCTGCGTGGCAGGGTATCATGCGGAATTCCGGCCCCCTCCTGCATCTTCTCTCAGAGGCGCCGGATGATCCTGGATTGAACTGAGCGGCTTTCCAACGGCGCCACGGCTTGCATTCCGCTGCGGGGGGCTTTGTTTCGCTCCCGAAGAGTAGTTGGCACAAAAAACCGGCCTGATGGTCAGGCCGGTCTTTTGCGTGGGGGAAATTTTTTGTTGCCGCGTTATTTGACGACGCCGAATTCCGCGCGGCGATTCAATGCCCAGGCCTGCTCGTTGCTGGCGGGATCGGCTGGCATTTCACTTCCGAAGCTTACGGTCTGAATCCGGTCGGCGCTGATACCTGCATCGATCAAAGCTTGGCGCACCGCTTGGGCGCGGCGTTCGCCGAGACCGCGGTTGTATTCCTGCGTGCCGCGCTCGTCGGTGAATCCGGCAATGATGAGACGCTTGGAGGAGTCCTTCATCGCCGTGGCGACTTGCTGAACTTTCGAAGCTTCACCGGGTTCGACGGCGTAGCTGTCGTAGCCGAAGCGGACGGGTGAGAACTGGCCTTTCGTGACGCTGTCGCTGAAGAAATTGGCTCCGCCTTCGAAGCGTTCGGAGAGCGGCGTGCTTGTTACGAAATCGCCATCAACGCCGGCGAATTGATCCCCTTTCTTTTTGTTACAGGCAGTGAGGGAGAGGGCAGCGGCGAGAGCGATAATTGGAAGAATTTTTTTCATGGCGTGAGATTGTATGATTTCCGCAAAAATTCAAGTTGGAGCTTTAAAAATTGTTCGAAAAAAGCCCGGTTGCACGCTGGGCGTGTCAACCGGGCGGTTTCGGAAGGGGAAATTACTTCATGAGGAGGGCGGCGCGGGCGCGCTTGACCTCACGGGTGATCTTGCGGTGAAGGCTTGCGGACATGCCAGTCACGCGGCGTGGCAGGATTTTGCCGCTCTCGGTGACGAAGCGCTTGAGAAGATCGGGGTTTTTGTAATCGATCGCCTCGATGTTGAGGTCCACGCGACGGCGTGGCATTGGGCGGTTGGCGCGGCGGAAGTTCGAGCGGCGTTGTGGTGTTTTAGGCTGCATGGCGTTTTATTTGATTTCGCGGTGGAGTGTATGGCGGTTCAGATTGGGGTTGAACTTTTTCTTTTCGAGCCGGTTTGGTGTGCGCGGGCTCTTCTTGTTGCGTGTGGTGATATAGCGCGAGGCGGGTTTCCCCTCGGCTTTGGCCTCGGTGCATTCGAGGGTGATGTTTTCCTGTGGCATAGATTTAGTCTTTGGTATCGGTGGTGGTGTCTTCTTCCTCGCTCTCGGACTCGCTTTCCTCACCGAGCCCGAAGAGGGAGGTGACAGGCTGGCGGACGCGTGTGAGGCGGTTGGTTTTCTCCAACTCGGCCTGGCACTCGACGGTGTAACGGGCGAATGGAAGGGCTTCGAGGCGGTTGTGGGGAATCGGCTTGCCGGAGATTTCGCAGAAGCCGTAGTTGCCGTCGCTGATTTTTTTCAATGCGGCGTCAATCTCGAAAAGGGAATCGCGTTCCTGGGAAAGCAGGCTCAGGGCGAAATCGCGGTCGTAGGCATCGCTGCCGGCGTCTGCCGTGTGCATACCAAAAGCAGAGGCCTCACTGCCCTCGGCGCGGTTGCGGAGGGAGTCGCGGCCCACGCCACTCATGGAATCAAGGAGCGTGTCTTTGAGTTGGAGAAGGCGGTCGCGTTGTTTGGCAACCCATCCCGTGACTTTGACGGGCTCTTTGCCTTTTTTAATGACAACCACAGGCATTTTTTGCGGCTTGGTCGGCGAGCCTTTTTTAATGGGCGCTGCTTTTTTAACCACTACGGCCTTCTTGGCGGGAGCAACCTTCTTGGTGGGAGCAGCCTTTTTTATAGGAGCGGTTTTTTTGATCGGAGAAGCCTTTTTTGCTGCGACGACTTTTTTGGCGACGGGCGCGGCTTTTTTAGGCGCTGGCTTTTTGGAAGCAGGAGCAGCCTTTTTGGCCGGAGCGGCTTTCTTGACGGGAGCCGCTTTTTTCACAACAGCGGGGGATTTTTTGGAGGGAGCTGGCTTTTTGGAAGCAGGCTTAACCTTGGCTTGTGGCTTTGCCTTGGCAACGGGCTTCTTCGCGGGAGCCGCCTTTTTTGCAACAGGCTTTGCCTTGGCAGGTTTTTTGGATTTTTGAGCCATGGACGATTTGGTTTGGTGAAAGGGGCGAGATAAGTAGCCTAGTCGTCCACCCGCGGCAAGGGTTTTATTCAAAGAAAAAATGCGCGGTCTTTTGGAAGATCAGACTGCTATGGAAATCGTGACCACCGTGCCGCATGTCATCTCTCAGAGGTCTGCTGGTTTTGGATGTGTAGGAGGGATCGCATTTTTCAAAAACGGGTGTCGCGAGATTTGGATTGAAACCAACCGTCAGCCATGGCTTCTTAACGACGATCTCATTTATGAAAAAATCTTCCGTAATCGTGCTCGGCTCCGCCTTGGCCGTATTGGTTCTCGCAGCTTGTGAATCGCAGCGTCCGGTTCGCAAAACTGGATCAGGCCGCTTCGGCTACCAAGGCACGGCTTCTGACGCCACTCAATTTATCACGCCGACACCGACACCGGAGGGTTACACGGAAATGCCACCTGCGGTGGATCCCAATGCCACGCCGACACCAGCCCCTACGCCCACGCCGCCTCCTGAGCCCGTGGCCTCGAGAGACCTCTCCTACGGAACACCCGTTCCTGGTAAACCGGGATTCGTCACCAGTCCCCACTCGCCCTATGCGGGCTATGTGGATGTCCGCGGATTTCCTCCCGGCACCGAGGTGAAATGCCCCTACTCGGGCAAGATTTTTCTGGTGCCCTGAACCGGCGAGTCACCATCCTTGGTCCCGGCCTGATCGGAGGATCTCTGGCAATGGCCTTGCGCCGGGCCGGACATTTCCGGGACATTTCCATCTGGGCGCGTCGCGAGGAAGCCGCGCTTGAGGCGCCTTCTCTGCTTCCGGGTTGCCGCGTGTCGCATGACCTCGCCACGGCTGTTGCGGATGCCGACATTGCTGTCCTTTGCCTATCGCCTCACGCCATCGAAGCAATCGGGCCCGAGCTCGTAAAACACCTGCCCAAGCATGCCGTGGTGACCGATGCCGGCAGCGTGAAAGGCAAGATCGTGACCCGTCTCGAGGAGGTCTTCGGTGGACGCTTCATCGGGGCCCATCCCATGGCGGGCTCGGAGCAGAGCGGTATCCGCGCTGCCCGCGAGAATTTGTATGATGGCGCGGTTTGTATCCTCACACCCACGCCGCACACCGATCCATCAGCGCGGAATTTGGCTGCGGAATTGTGGACTACAGCAGGCTGCAAGCTGCAAGAAATGTCCCCCGAGGCCCACGATCGCGCCATGGCGCGCATCAGCCATCTTCCGCACGCCGCCGCCGCCGCTCTCGTTCATGCCGCCCTAGGAGCGAATCCCTCGCTAGCCCGCCTTGCCGGAGGGGGCTATCGCGACTCGACCCGCATCGCCGGAGGGCCCGAAGGCCTCTGGGCGGAAATTTTCCTCGATAATAGTGCCGAGGTTTTAAACGGAATCCATGACTTGCAAACCGCCCTCGAGACGCTGAAACTCGCCCTCGAAAGCGGCAACCGGAGCGCCGTGGAGGCGTTTCTTGCAGATGCCCGGACGCTTCGGGCCAGCCAGCCACCAGCCACATGAAGGCCACCAAGGACAAACATTCTCTCACATCCCGCCGCGCAGCTCTTATCGACACGGAAATCGCCGTTCCACCTGACAAAAGCATCTCGCATCGCGCTGTCATGCTCGCCGCCCTTTCCAACGGCACTTGCGTGATCCGCAATTTTCTCGAGGGCGAGGATTGTCGCAGCACCGCCGCAGCGATGCGCCAGCTTGGGGTTTTCATCGAGTGCCCGGAACCTGGCACGCTCATTGTGGAAGGAGTGTCCGGCCGTTTCACCAAGCCGTTCGCCGATCTGGATTGCGGCAACTCCGGCACTACGATGCGGCTCATGTCCGGCATCCTTGCCGCGCAGAATTTCACCTCCCGCCTCACTGGTGATCCCTCACTATCGAAGCGCCCGATGCAGCGTGTCATCGATCCGCTGCGCCTCATGGGGGCAAATCTCCAAGCGGAGGGTGAAAAGTCCTGCCCGCCGCTTGTGGTCGAGGGCCATGGTAATCTGGAGGGCATCACCTACCGCACGCCGGTCGCCAGTGCGCAGGTCAAAAGCGCGATTCTCCTCGCGGGACTTTTTGCCAAAGGCTCCACCACGGTGATCGAGAATGTCCGCTCGCGCGATCACACCGAGAGGATGTTCGATTACTTTCTCATCAAATCGAAACGCGAAGAGGTTTGGGAAAACAAAAACTCCCCGAAGGATCGCCGCCTCGTCGAAATACGCACGACCGTCGAAGGCGGCCAAGTGCCGGAGTCGATGGATTTCACAGTCCCGGGAGACATCTCCAGTGCCGCTTTCTGGCTGGTCGCTTCGGCCGCGCAACCGGGTTCCCGCCTGCTGGTGAAGGATGTGGGTCTGAATCCCACCCGCACCGGCATTATCGATGTCCTCGTTCGCATGGGCGCGCGCATTCGTGAAGTCATCGAAACCTCGCTCAGTGGTGAGCCTGTGGGAAACATTGACATCAAAGGCACCACTCTCCGCGCCACGACGATCGCGGGTGCTGAAATCCCGAATGTGATTGATGAAATCCCCATCCTTGCCGTGGCAGCGGCGCTGGCGCAGGGCACGACTGTGATCCGTGATGCGGCTGAATTGCGCGTCAAGGAAACCGACCGCATCGCTGCTGTGGCCGCGAACCTCCGTGCAATGGGCGTGCAAGTCGAGGAATTCCCTGACGGCATGGCGATCACGGGCGGTAGCCCGCTGAAGGGCGCGCGTCTGCCATGCCATCATGACCATCGCATCGCCATGGCCTTCGCGGTTGCCGGACTTTTTGCGGACGGCGAAACGGTCATCGAAGACACCGATTGCGTGAACACCTCCTACCCCGGCTTTGCCGATGCGCTTCTGCACATTCAAAAAGGTGGTCGCATCAAGAACCGCACCGAGGTTTTGTCCGGTTTGAAAGGCAGCGGCTCGCCTGCGGTGAAAACTTCCGCCACATGATCGTCATTGCCATCGATGGTCCCGCCGCATCTGGCAAAAGCAGCGTGGCCACCCGGCTTGCGCGGCGACTCGGATTCGCCCATGTGAATTCAGGTGCCATGTATCGCGCCGTGACTTGGGAAATTCTCCGCCAGCAGATCGACGCATCCCACCCTGAAAGCATTGAGGCAGCTGTGAGACGCATGTCGGTGGACTCCGGATTCACGGAAGCGGGCGAATCGTTCATCCGCATCAATTCCGAAATGCCCGATCTCGAGCTGCAGACGCTCGAGGTGAACCAGAATGTGTCACCGGTTGCCGCCGTGCCCGCTGTCAGGCAGCTCGTCAATGCACAGCTTCGGACGCTGGCCGAGAAACGCCCGATCGTCAGCGAGGGCCGCGATATCGGTTCTGTAGTCTTCCCGGACACGCCCCACAAATTCTATCTCGACGCCTCACCCGAAGTCCGCCGCCAGCGCAGGGCCGCGCAGGGTCTACACGACAGCATCGAGAAACGCGACAAACTCGATTCCAGTCGGGCCAATGCTCCGCTCAAAATCGCCGCCGGCGCCCATGTCATCGACACCTCGCATCTCACCCTCGAAGGCGTGGTGGACAAGGTGGCGGAAATTCTTTCAAAATCCGGAATCAGCCCGGCATGACGATCGTCTATAATATTTTTTACAATTTGGCGAAGCTGCTCGCCCGCATGATTTTTTCCATGCGCATCATCCACCCCGAGCGAATGGTGGAGTCCGGTCCCTTGCTCATCGCGGTGAACCACTCCAGCTTCTTCGATCCGCCGCTCGCCGGCATTTGCAGCCGCCGTGGCGTTTATTATCTGGCGCGAAAAACTCTTCTGAAATGGCCTTTCTTCGGCCCGCTCTTTCCCGCGATGAATGTCATCCCGGTTGAGCGCGACGGGAACGACATGTCCGCCCTGCGCGAGGTCATCAAAAAAGTGAAGGATGGAAATGCCGTGCTCCTCTTTCCCGAGGGCACACGCTCAGTCGATGGACACCTCCAGCCAGCCCGTGCAGGCATCGGTCTCGTGATTGCCAAAACCGGCGCCCCGGTGCTGCCGATGCGCATCTTCGGCGCCTATGAGGCTTTCCCCAAAAATGCCCGCCGCTTCCAGCTTTCCCAGATCACGGTGGTCATCGGTGAGCCGATTCATTTCACGGCAGAAGAAATCTCGAACACCTCGCGCGAGACCTATCAACTGCTCAGCAACCGCGTCATGGATGCCATCGGCGCTTTGAAACTTCCATGATTTCCACCGACCGCGCCTCCTCGCCGCTCCCCTGGCTCGCCGCAGCTGTGGCGCTGCTTTACATCGTTCTCCTCGTCACGCGCTACACGCTCCCGCCTGCGAAAGTCGATGTGGAGGTCATCGTTCGTCCGGTGCCTTCCGCTAATTGATTGAACATCCCGTCCGGCGAAGTAATTTTACTCGATGTTCAAGGACCATGATTTCCAATATGCGATGGAGAACACGCGAGTGGTCGTGACGCCACAAAGCGCCATCGAAACCTTCGGCACGACGCGCTTCCATTTTTCGCTCGTCACCGAGCCGCTCGACGAGGTTGAGACTGTCCGCATCCGCTCCGGCACGATCGAAGCCGAGCGCCCCCGCATCCTCTCGCCCGCCAATTTCAGCAAAGTTCTCCTTGAGGGCTTCGGCGAGGAAGCCAGAGACTTTGCCGACTGGTTGGAAGCCAATCCCTCGGCCGCCCGCATTCTTCGGTATGGATTTCAATTTCGCAAAACCGACCTCTCCGAGAAACTCGTTCGCGAGCCATTCGACGAGGCGATCGCCCGCATGGAAGAGGAGATGAAAAAAGGTGACGATCCCTTCCGAGCCCTCATCGCAGGTGTGGACGATGTCTGGGAGGTTTGCTTGCTCAAGTTTTCGATGGAAATGATCCAGCGCTCGGCAGGCGAAAATGTCGCAGAGTGGAAACGCCGCGGCCTCGCCTGATTTCGGGGTTTTCATTTCCAGAGCGCAGCGGATAGCATCTCCCCACGAACCATGTTCATCAAAGCACTCACGATTTTGTTTCTCGTAGCCGGCATCCTGGGGGGTAGCGGCTACTTCATCTACGAACTTTATTACAAAGAAAAAAAACTCGATATCGTCGAGCAGGCAGCCGTCCCGACACCGACTCCAGCGCCTACTCCCCATCCGGCCTTGGCCGCCTTCGATTCGCTCAAGCCTGTCCTCGCGCAGAACACCGTCGAGGCGCGCGATGCCATCGCAGGCCACCTGAGCACCTACCCCGACTCTCCCAAGACCGCCGAGGCCCGTGCTGCACTCGGCCGCATCAACCTCACCCTCTTCCGCGATCCCGCCGCGACGCCTTCAAACACCCTCTACACGGTGAAAAAAGGTGACTCGCTGGACCGCATCAAGTCCCAGTTCAAAACGAACTCCGAGTTGATCTACTGGGCGAATGGAATGACCTCCATCAATCTTCAAATCGGGCAGCAATTGTTAATTCCCGTTGTCGACACCGCCCTCGTGATCGACCGCGCCACATCTACCATCTCAGTGATGAATGCCGGTGTGTTTTTCAAAGAATACCCCGCCGTTTCCATGAATCTCACAGGTCAGGCGGCCAAAGGCGAAGTCGAGGCGAAGGTCGCCGACCGCATCGCCCGCAAAGGCGAGGCACGGGTTGCATTTGGAGCCAAAGACTACGCCGAGGCGGAGCGCACGGTTCTCATCAATCCCGGCAATGTCGTCCTCCGCACCCCTCCCGCTACGCCAGCGGATGGATCAACGCCACCGGCTCCGTCCGGCATCGTTCTCAGTCCCTCGGATTTCGACGAAATCTACGCCCTCGTGAAATCCGGCACACCCGTCAGCATCAAATAACGCGCCCATGAACAAACAGACCTTGGATTTTGAAAAACCCCTCGTCGAACTCGAGCAGAAGATCGAGGAGCTCAAAAAGCAATCCGAAGACAGAAACATCGACCTCGGCGGCGAGATTCGCGGCATGCAGGAGAAGTTGGAATCCATGCGAGGCCAGATCTACGGCAACCTCAGCGCCTGGCAGCGTGTGCAAATTTCCCGCCATATCGCTCGACCCTTCTTTTTGGATTATGTGCGGATGGCGTTCACAGAATTCGTGGAACTCAAGGGCGATCGTCTCTTTGGCGATGATGCCTCCATGCCAGGCGGGTTGGCGACGATTGATGGCATTCGCTGCGTGGTGATTGGCCAGCAAAAAGGCCGCGACATGAAGGAAAACCTCCTTCGCAACTTTGGAAGCCCTCACCCTGAAGGTTACCGCAAGGCTCTTCGCCTCATGGGGATGGCTGAGAAGTTTGGTCTCCCCGTCGTGGCTCTCATCGACACTCCCGGCGCCTATCCGGGCGTGGGCGCCGAGGAGCGTCACATCGCCGAGGCGATCGCGGTGAACATCCGCGACATGATGGCTCTCCGCACACCCGTTGTTTCCGTTGTGATCGGCGAGGGTGGGTCCGGTGGAGCTCTCGGCATCGGCGTTGCCGACCGCGTGCTCATTCTGGAAAATGCCTACTACTCCGTGATCAGCCCCGAGGGTTGCGCTGCCATCCTCTGGAAGCATCGCAAACACGCTCCCGAAGCGGCCGAGGCTCTCAAGCTCAGCTCGCCCGACCTGCTCCAAATGGGCCTCGTCGACGGAGTCATTTCCGAGCCCGCCGGCGGCGCGCATTGCAATCCCGAGCAGGCGGCTGAAAATCTCAAATCCGCCATCTCCAAGGAACTGCAGACTCTGATCAAAACTCCGGTCGAAAAACTCCTCCGCGCGCGCTACGACAAATTCCGCAAGATGGGCGTCTTTCAGGAGTAAGAGACCGCCTGCCGCCTGATGAAAATCATCGATCGCCATGTCGCCACCGGCATCCTTGTCACGGCGGGGCTTGGCGTGCTGATCCTCAGTCTGGTCTTGGTTCTCGGAAATATCTTCCGCGAGTTGCTGAACATCCTCGTGAACAACCCGGATGTTCCGATTCTCACAGTCCTCGGCTTCATGGCCTTGGTGTTGCCCTTTTCCCTCACATTCACAATTCCGTGGGGATTTCTCACAGCGATCCTGCTCGTGTTCGGCCGCATGTCCGCCGACAGCGAATTGATCGCCCTCAAGTCAAATGGCGTGAGCATTCCCCGCGTGAGCGTCCCGGTTTTTGTGATCTCCGTCCTCCTGACCCTCTTGTGTTTCTGGATCAACATCGAGGTCGCCCCCCGCGCCGAGCAGGCGATGACCCGGGCTGTGGTGGATATGGCCACGAGCAACCCCTCGGCGCTTTTCCGGGCCGACGAGGTGGTGGATGCCTTCCCCGACCGCCGCGTTTATGTCGGTGGAAAAGACGGTGAAAAACTCAGAAACATTCTTGTCTTCGAGCTCAACGAAGACTCGCGCGTTTCCAAGATGATCTTCGCCAAGGAGGGCGCGCTCACTCCCGACACGGCCAACTCGCGACTTCTTTTCAAATTGTTCGATGCGCGTTTCGAGCAGCGCGATGCGAAGGCCAGCGAGGACTTTTCAAAAATCCACCAAGGTATCGTGATGAAAGAGGGCGTGTTCCCGCTCGCTCTCGACAAGTTTTTCAAGGAATTCCAAAGCAACCGCCGCCTCAGCTCCTACACGCTACCGGAGCTCTATTCCGCCTACACGCAAGCCGAGGGCAAGAAGCGCCAGGAAATGCTGGTGGAACTCAACAAGCGCTTCTCGACTTCGCTTTCGTGCATCGCCTTTGCCCTAATTGCCATTCCTCTCGGCATCACAACGCACCGCAAGGAAACCTCTGTGGGATTTGCTCTGAGCCTCATCGTGGCTTTCAGCTACTTCTTTTTCATTCTCATGGCGGACACCTTCCGAGGCAGTCCCGCCGCATTTCCCCACTTTCTGATCTGGGTGCCGAATTTCGTTTTCTTTGGTCTTGGGCTCTGGCTTTTCACCCGCCTTGCGAAACGCTGATGTCATGAAATCCCGGCTTCTTCCGCGCGCAGTTTTTCTTCTCGTTGTCCTGACCCTCTTCGTTCTGGGAGGCATCCTGGCCTGGTTCCAGTCCTGGCGCTCCGCACGCATGGTGGACCTGTATTCGGCATCCCAGGTGGCCACCACCAAGAGCGGGCCTATCGAATACATCCGCCATGGCGAAGGCCCGGCGGTCTTGGTTTTTCACGATGCACCCGGGGGCTATGATCAAGGTGCGGCTTTGGCCGGGTTTCTTGCAGACGAGGGATTCCAAGTCATCGCCCCCTCCCGTCCAGGCTATCTCCGCACTCCACTTGAGACTGGTATCACTCCTGAGAACCAAGCCGATGCCGCCGCGCAACTGCTCGACAGTCTCGATATCGGGCAAACCGCCGTTCTGGGATTCGGCTGGGGAGGCCCTGTGGCTCTGGAGTTCGCCCGTCGATTTCCGCAGCGGACGAACGCGCTTGTTTTCGTGGGCGCCGCCGTGGGCCGTTTGAATCCCCCCACTGCGCCCGCCGTGCCATTTCCGCAGGCTGTGGGCGAGGGCCTGACGGGGGATGTCGGATCTTGGCTTTATGTGCGTCTTTCAGAAAACGACCCCGCTGCCGCCTTGCGGGCCGCTTTTTCCACGGCATCGATCGGAGGTTCAGAGGCGCGTGAGATTTGGACCGGTCTCGTTCTCGACAATCCCGATCAACTTGCCCTCTTCCGCTCCCTGGCACTCTCGCTTTCCCCGATCTCTCCGCGCGAGATGGGCCTTCGAAACGACCTCCTCCAAGTCCGAGCTTTTCCAGAAATCCTATTCCAGAGCATCACCACCCCGGTGCTTATCGTTCACGGAGGCTTGGACAAGGCGATTCCCGTTGCACCTGTCGAAGCCGCCAAGTCGAAGCTCCCGAATTCCGAGTTACTTCTTTTTCCCGACGATGGACACCTCGTCTTCCTTGGCCGGGGAGCCACGATTGCCGAGGACCGCATCACCGCCTTTTTGAAAAAACACACCCCATCCCATGGCGAATAAGTCGCGCCTCACCAAACTTCCCAACGGCCTTCGCATCGCCACTTGCGAAATGCCCCACGCCGAAACCGCTGCCATGGGCATCTGGGCCTCCGTCGGGGGACGCCATGAGCCGACGGACTTGAATGGCATCTCGCACTTCATCGAGCACATGCTCTTCAAAGGCACCCAGCGCCGCTCCGCGCGCCGCATCATGGAGGAGGTCGAGGGCGTGGGAGGCGACATGAACGCCTTCACCGCCGAGGAGCGCACCTGCTACTACGCCACCGCCGCTGCCGAGTTTTTTCCCAGAGTCTGCGATGTCCTCTGCGACATCTACATGAACCCCCGCTTCTCGCCCCGCGACATCGACCGCGAGCGCGGCGTCATCGCGGAGGAAATTCTCATGTATGAGGACGAACCCTCCTCGCGCGTTCAGGAACTCCTCGAAAAAACCCAGTGGGCCGGGCATCCCCTCGGCAGGCCCATCACAGGCACTCTTCAAACCATCGAGGGGATGGATGCCTCCGCTTTCCGTGCCTACAGGGCGAGCCATTACAACGCTCCGAGCACTGTCGTGACAGCCGCAGGAAAAATCCAACACGACGAGGTTGTGGAAAAAGTCGCGGAACTCCTGTCAGGCCTCCCGACGGGAAAATCTCCAGCCGCGAAGCCTTATCCCGCACGACAGAAATCCCCCCGCATTGTCACCGAAGCCCGCGACATCCAGCAGACCCAGCTCTCGCTTTCCCTGCCCGCCTTCAGCCATCGCGATGAACGCCGGTTCGCGCTCCACCTACTCAATGTCGTGCTCGGAGCAAATGCCAGTTCCCGTCTCTTTCAAGAAATGCGCGAGAAGCGTGGACTCTGCTACTCCGTGAGCAGTCACTGGCTGAGCCTGAACGATGGCGGCGCGCTCGGCATCTCCGCCGGACTCGACCGCCGCAACCTCGAAAAATCCCTGCGTCTCATCCTCGCCCAGTTCGACCTCCTCTCCAAAAAACCCATCGGCTCCGCAGAACTCCGCCGCGCCAAGGAATACACCATCGGCTCGAACCGCATGGCGCTCGAACGCAGCTCCAGTCAGAATGCCCGCCTCGGAGGAGCCCTCCTCGCCCAAGGCAAAATCGTCGATATCGAAACCGTCAACGAACGCCTCCGCGCCGTCACCTCCGACGACATCCTCGCCGTCGCCCGCGAAATCCTCGATCCCTCACGCCTCACCGTCGCCGTCGTCGGCCCGAACCCCGACGAACCCATGCTCAAAAAACTCCTCGCCGCCTGATAAACGCTTCGAGCAGAAGTCAATAATTAATTCCTGACCCCTTTTTCTGTGGAAAGTAACTGAACTTGAGGCAACTCTGAAAGAGTCATACTTGATCGATCGCCCATGGGAACCGTAAGTCAAAGGTCATTTTTGGAGCGAAACGGCTCGCATTTCTTAAAAATGTGCCAAGCAATACGCATTGGTTCTTATCGTCTTGTTTATTTTAGTTTGTTCAGTTTTTGGGATATCCACGATGGATCTCTGCGAAGGTCCAGAACCGCTCGCACCATAATCAGATCCTCCCGAAGTTCATAATAGACGGCGTATGGGAATCTGTCCGAAAGAACTCGATACTTGCCAAAATGTTGGGAATGAATCCCCGCGTAGAGCAGAAGGGACTCAATATCAGAATATAGTGAATCGAGAAAATAGCCTCCTAGCCCCGCCTGTTGTTTCTCGTAAAAACGAAACCCAACCCTCAAATCAGCCAGTGCTGACGGTTGAATCGAAATCTTCACTGAAGCTCTTCTCGAAGCCGTTTTTTGGCAGTCTCCCAGTCGATAAATGTCTCTTCTCCGGACTCAATCAATCGATCCCGTTCTGCAAGAACCTCTCCATGCCACTCGGGTGAAGCTACTTCTGAAGCGTTTATAGAAAGGTTTTGCCATAATTCTTCCATGAGGCGCAGCTTGTCTGGTGTGGTCATCTCTTGAAGGTCAATCGTGGTAGACATGGCGAAAAAATAGCGGGGAACGAGTGGAACTCAATTTTTTATTTCCCAACGTCCCCGATGACCTGCCCCGGAAAGCTGGCGGTCAGGGTGCTGCAGCCCGAGTGCCAGATTGTAGGGGGTAGGCCTATGCGCTCGTTGGGATTTTTGTTTCATTTCGTCCTCAGGTAAAGCGCCTCAGATGGGCATTTTTCTTTCTGAGCCATTTTTGAAGCAAGGATATGAATCCTCAATAGGATAAGTCTTCGGCGGAGCCATCCAGCAGATGATATCTCTCCTTCTCTGGACTGAATCAATTGACTTTTAATTTCTTTTTCTCTGATGCGAAATCCTTCAGAATCATGAATTCGGCCCATCCCATCTGCGACAATCTTGCTATCGGAGGTCTTCATTTGCTTTTCCAATGTCCCCAGTGACCTATCCCTACTTGTTTCTGGCATCCGAGCCTGCTCCGCAGGCGAAATGCCAGAAGTGCCGAAGGCATAGGGATTAGGTCCACTGGCTCATTAGCCATGTATTCTTTTAGTTTCAGCGTGGGTATATTCTGACCTTGCTTCTGAATTGGGTTGTTTGTTCTTCTGGTGACACCAAACAAGGAAATCATCAATGCGAAAAGGAATGCGATAAACGCGAGTTTTTGCATCTTGAAGCCGCTCTACGGTTTTCTCTGCGTTATTCAACCATTCTTGATAGGGGTAGTCAAATGTCTCGGGATCTGCCACATGATCTGGAATGATGCTCCACTCATCCGGCGAATACCATGTCACGCCAGTCACTACGGATGGAGGTCGCTCAGAATTGGATTGTTCGCTCATGCTGAAATTGCGGTAGGGTCTGAATCAGGCGGATTATTTTTAGGCTAACGTTAAAAAGGGAAAATGGGTCAGGAATTAATTATCGACATAGTTGCATTCTAAAACATCAAATAGTTTAGTAAATAGCTTAAAAAATAAAGAAATAGTGTCATGAAAACAAAATCATGTCAATAATTAATTCCTGCCCCCTTTAAGTATCAGTTTCTCCAAGCCGCGGAGCACTGGGCTAGGTCGCCACTTCAGCTCCTCTTCAGGCATGGCGAGCTTCATGTTCGGTAATTGACGCAGCAAGGCATTGAAAGCGACACGACCTTCCATTCGCGCCAGTGCTGCACCCACGCAGTAGTGCCCGCCTTCGCCAAAGGTAAGATGTCGGTTCGGAGAACGTTCTAGATCCAAGCATTCGGGGTCGACGAACTGCCGTTCATCCCGATTTGCTGACGCAAGGGAACCCAGAACGATGTCACCGCGAGAAATGCTGGCGCCCGCAATCTCCATGTCACTGCTAGCATAACGGGGAGTCGTCGCTTCTACCGGGCCGTCATACCGCAGTAATTCCTCCACTGCTTGAGCCGCCAGGCCGGGCTGGCTCATCAGCATTTCACGCTGCGTGGGATGCCGGAGCAGCGCCAGCATGCCATTGGCGATCAGGTTGGTCGTCGTTTCGTGACCAGCTGAAAGCAGGATTGCGATCATGGCTTGCAGTTCCTCGCCGCTCAACCTGTCGCCGTCTGCTTCCAACGCGACAAGTGCCGAGACCAGATCGTCTGCAGGTTCCCGTCGCTTGAACTCGATCAGTCGGTGGATATACCGGACGAAGGCTATCATGCTAGGCAAAGCCAGGACGATTCGCCAGGAATCGATGGGAGCGCTCAGCAGAACTTGCGACCATCGCGCAAACCGAGCCTGATCTTTCTCTGGCACGCCAAGAAGTTCCGAAATCACCGTCACTGGCAACGGAAGGGCAAAAGCCCTGACTAGATCGAACGTTTGCTTGCCCTTGAGGTTGTGGATAAGGCGTTCCGCAGTCTCCTCGGTTCGCTCAACCAATTGTTCGACGCGTAGAGGCGTGAAGCCAGCCTGCACCAGCCTCTTGAGGCGAGCATGATCCGGGTCATCCATCCCGAGCATGTTGCGTGTCAACGGCGCTAGAAAGCCGGGGATCTTGGGCTCTTTGGCTAGCTTTTCTGGGGTGAGGGCGTTGGCTGCATCCTTGACCAGCCGGTCATTCTTTAAGAGGCGTGAGACATCCTCATATCGCGTAACTAGCCAGCCCGCTTGACTTCTGGGCAGTTTAATTCGACAGATCGGCGTATCAATCCGAAGTTTTGCATAAACGTGATGTGAGTTGGCCTTATGGGTCGCGCTAGCCAGATCGATCATGGAGGTTACGGGCATACGGATTGGCTATGTTGGTTAGGCGAACGTTGTTTGGTCACACAAATTTCTTGCTTATCAGTTAAGTCACGAAAAAAGTGGACACTTAGCTTTTTGTTTATTTGTGTAGCCTGATAATATCAAGACCAATTGATTTGGTGAAGTTTATGAATGTGGCTGGAGGTCGGGCGATCAGGATCCGCAGCCGCCGTGGCCACAACCGCAGGAGTGGTTCGCGGCGGCGGGGGCGGGTTCGAATTCCTCCGCTGCGTCGATGCGGATGGTTTCGATGGTGATTTGTTGGAGGGAGAGTTGGTCTTTGGCTTGGTTGAGGAAGCCGAGAGTGAGGGGGTCGGGTTGGTGGCGGGTGCGGAGTTGGACTTCGACCGGCTTGCCGACGAATTGGGGGAATGCCTCGGCCATTTCGCCGTCGAGGATGAAGGAGGCGTAGGCGTTGAGTTTTTCCTGAAGCTGGAGGATGTGCGCTTCGTCGCCGGTCCACGGACGGGTTTCATACATCGCGAGCACGAGCGTGTCGCGGCGTTTGTCGTGGGCGAAGGCGTCGAGGACGGCTGGGTGTTCGAGGCCCATCGGGCGGCGGGGCGTGGCGGTGGTGGATTCGGCGCTCAAAGTAGGTGGTTTTTTAGACAGAATTTACAGAATTCACAGAATTTCTGGAGTGAGATTTTGCGAGGTCTGGTGTCGGATTTGATTTTTATATAAAAATGGGGCGTTCTTTAGCGGCATCAAGCGGCTTTGGGGAACCACTGGTAGAGCATGAAGTAAATGAGGACGCCGGTGACGGAGACGTAGAACCAGAGGGGGAATGTCCATCGGGCCCAGGCGCGGTGTTTTTCGAAGCGGCCTTTGATGGCGTGCGTCATGGTCACTAAAATGAGGGGGA
>JBIIUB010000134.1:0-5087 GCA_044340205.1 Terrimicrobiaceae bacterium | reverse complement strand
TCGCCGCGTCAAAGCCTTCACCGACGCCAATCCCGAAGGCGCGGCCCGCCTCATTCGTTGCGGCATTGGCGATGTCACCGAGCCCCTTCCGCCCGCCGTTCGCGAGGCCATGCACAAGGCCGTTGATGAAATGGGTGAGCGCGGCAGCTTCCGGGGATACGGGCCCGAGCAGGGGTATGAGTTTCTGAGGCACGCTATCGCGGAAAACGACTACCGCTCGCGCGGGCTTGAGGTCGCGGATGACGAAATTTTTGTTTCCGATGGCTCCAAGTGCGACTGCGGAAACATCCTGGATATCTTTGGTGACAACAATCGCATTGCCGTGATGGACCCGGTTTATCCCGTCTATGTGGATACTAATGTCATGGCCGGACATACCGGCGAGGCTGATGAAAACGGCCTCTACAGCGGACTGGTCTATCTGCCTTGCAACGCAGAGAACGGTTTCGTGCCGGAGATTCCGAAAGAAAAAGTGGATCTCATTTACCTCTGCTACCCGAACAACCCCACAGGCGCCACCGCCACACGCGCCCAGCTCACGGCTTGGGTCGAATACGCCCTCGCCAATGATGCGATCATCCTCTTCGATGCCGCCTATGAGGCCTACATTCGCGATCCCGAGATTCCGCATTCCATCTACGAAATTCCAGGAGCACGCCGATGCTCAATCGAGTTCCGCAGCTTCTCCAAGAATGGTGGATTCACTGGAGTCCGCTGCGCGTTCACCGTCCTTCCAAAAGAACTGAAATGCCGCACCGCCACAGGTGAAATGACGCCGCTGCATCCTCTCTGGAACCGCCGCTTCAGCACGAAATTCAATGGCGTTGGCTATGTGACCCAGCGCGCCGCCGAGGCACTTTACTCGCCCGCCGGCAAAGAACAAGTCACCGCACTCATCGAGCATTACATGGGCAACGCCGCCATCCTCCGCGCGGCGGCAGAGAAATGCGGCCTCGCAACCCTCGGTGGAATCAACGCCCCCTACATCTGGGTCCGCGCTCCTAAGCACCTCACCAGTTGGCAGGTCTTTGATAAAATGCTCCAAGAAGCCAATGTCGTCATCACGCCCGGAAGTGGCTTCGGACCTGCTGGAGAGGGCTACTTCCGAATCTCGGCCTTCAATAGTCGGGCGAATGTGGAAGAGGTGGCAAAAAGATTGGAAAAAATTTGCTGGACTTGAGGGCTTGCTTAGTGTGTATAAACATTCTCCGCGGCCAAATCTTCAACTGATTCTACCCTAAAAAATATGAAACTGATCAAAAGGTTAACAGCTTTTACTCTCATCGAACTCTTGGTTGTTATTTCAATTATCGCGATTTTGGCTTCATTGGCTCTGCCGGCGATAACAGGAGCTCTCGCTCGCGGACAAATGACCCAAACCATGAGTAATATGAAACAGTTGCATTTAATTGCGCAGCAGATAGCCTTGGATGGATCAACCTCGGGTGACACAAACCTAGCGTGGCCGGGAGATCTTCCCGAAAAGACATGGGCGGCTTGGGCTGGCATCGTAACTAACGGTTATATGACATTGACTGATCTTGCCAAAATGTGTTCGGCCCCTCCAATCATTGCAGTTACAAACAAGGTCGCTAGTAGCAAATCTGGGGTTGATCGTGCCATTGTTGCCTATTCTGTTGGGGAAACCAACGAGACCTCAGTGGTAATTTTTTCTACTTCTAACTTTACCAACAATGCTAACCCCATTGTGCCAGCAACTACATCAAAACCATTTGGAGATAAAGGTTTTGTTGTTTTCCGCAAGGGTGGCGACGGCACTATTTTCAAGGCTAATCAAGCAAAAAACACAAACCTTGTTGGCGGTTTCGCCGCCGAAATCAACTGATTATTTTATAACAATGAACCTGATACAAAAAATCGAATCCGAACAATTCAAGTCCGACACGACCCCCTTTCAAGTTGGAGACACCATCAAAGTCCACACCCGTGTTGTTGAAGGCGACAAGGAGCGTATCCAGATTTACTCGGGTATCGTGATTGGCCGCAAGGGCGCTGGCATTAATGAGAACTTCACCGTCCGCCGCGTTTCTTACGGTGAGGGCGTGGAGCGCGTTTTCCCAATCCACTCGCCCCGTATCGCCAAGATCGAAGTCGAGCGTCGTGGTGCAGTCCGCCGTGCCAAGTTGAACTACCTCCGTTCACGCAAAGGCAAATCGGCTACTACTGTCAAAGACCGCGCCTAAGACTAAAAGAGGGGGGCACGCCCGTCCCAGGCGTGTTCGACTCACGAGGTTGCTCAGCAGCCCATTCACAAAACTTCATAGGCATCATGCTTCACAGCATCGATGCCTATACTTTTTGTGGCACCCAACTCTTTCAGAAACGATAATCTCGGTATGCCCTGTTCCCTCATTCACGAACAACGCCTATCCGCAGCGGGCATCGAATTCATAGCAGGTATCGATGAGGCCGGTCGTGGACCACTCGCCGGCCCGGTCGTTGTAGGCGCAGTCATCCTCCCGCCGAACTTTGTTCTGAGTGGGCTCAATGACTCAAAAAAACTCACCGCCAAAGCGCGCGAGCGTCTCTATGCTGAGGTCACAAGCAATCCCGAAATTCGCTGGACCTCCATCGCAATCTCCCCGCAGGAAATCGACCGCTTGAATATCCTCGGCGCAACGCACTCTGGAATGCGCGCAGTGGTCGAACAACTTTCGCCCCGCCCCGTCCACGCGCTCATCGATGGCCTTCCCGTCCCTCGTTTCCCATGCCCTCAGACCGCGCTGGTAGGCGGTGATGGCATAAGCCTCAGCATCGCGGCGGCCAGCATCATTGCCAAGGTCGAGCGTGACCGCATCATGCTCGAGTGCGACCAACTCTACCCAGAGTATGGTTTTGCCAAGCATAAAGGCTACCCAACGCGCGAACACTTTGCCAAACTCCGTGCTCATGGCCCTTGTCCAATCCATCGCCGAAGTTTTGCGCCGGTTGCGCAGGCCGAACTCTGGTGAGGCGGCACACATCGCCCTCGGCAATGCAGGAGAGGACCTCGCTGCCAACTATCTTCAGCGTCACGGGCACAAAATCCTCTACCGCAATTTCCGCGCTCCACACGGTGGCGAGGTCGATATCGTTTGTCGCGACAAGCGCCATGGGGAGCTTGTTTTTGTGGAAGTCAAGACCAGGTCGATCGAGGACTTCGGGCGCCCTTCGGATGCGGTTGACGAAAAAAAACGCAGCCTCATTATTCGCGGCGCAATGAAATGGCTCCGCATGCTCGACATGCCAGATATCACTTACAGGTTCGACATCGTCGAGGTCGTCATGGGCCCGACCCGCGAAATCCGTCAGATCGAAAACGCCTTCAATACCCCGGACATCTTTTCGTTCTGATGTCCGTGCCTAAAAACTCTGCACCCTCCCGCCGCTCAACAAAAGGGAGCACAGGCGTCCCGCCTGTGTATGGCAATGGTGCCGCAGTCCCAAAAAATCTCCTCTCCACAAAGTTTTCTAATGTCCGCAATCCCATCTCTCCTCTCCGCACAGGAAATCAAACTCGCTTACGGCAATCATGTCCTCCTCAACGGTGTCACGCTGACCGTTGCCCCTGGGGAAAAAGTTGGCCTCGTTGGTCGCAATGGCTGCGGCAAGACAAGCCTCCTCAAAATCCTCGCTGGAGCGAACGATCCCGACGCGGGGGAAATCTCACGCCGCCGTGGGCTTCGCACGGGCTACCTGCCGCAGGAGTTTGAACTCGATCCCACACGAACGGTTCTCGAAAACATCGAGTCCGGCGCCGCCGATCTCGTGGAGTGGATGCGTCGCTACGAAAGCGGCGAGGGGAGCGATGCTGAGCTGCACGAGCTCCTTGAGCTTATCCAGCATGCGGATGGATGGAACCTCGAGACCCGCATCAAATCCCTTGCCGGTTCGCTGGACGCTCCTCCGCTGGATGCCTTGGTCGGGCCGCTTTCCGGCGGTGAAAAACGCCGCGTGGCCCTCTGCCGCGCGCTGGCATCCCAGCCCGACCTCCTGCTTCTGGATGAGCCCACCAACCACCTCGATGCCGAGTCGATCGATTGGCTTGAAGGTTTTCTCCAAAGTTTTCCCGGCGCGATCATCTTTGTGACGCACGACCGTTATTTTCTCGAAACGATTGCCACGCGCATTGTCGAAATCAGCTTTGGCCAGGCATTCTCGCATCCGGGAAACTACACCGCATATCTAGAATCCAAGGCCCTCCGGCAGCAGATCGTGGAGCAATCGGAGCGTCGCCGCCAACGATTCATAAAGGCCGAACTCGAATACGTGCGCGCCGGTGTCCGCGCCCAGCGCTCAAAATCCAAACACAGGCTGGAGTCATTCTATCAAGTCGCCGGTCAGAGTGCCCCGCCGGAAGAACGCGAGATGGACCTTCTCATTCCTCCAGCTCCCGAGATCGGCAATACAGCTGTGGAACTTGTGAATGCAGGCGTCTCGCTCCCGCTTGGCGATTCCAAGCGATGGCTCTTTCGCAATCTGGATCTTTCACTCCGCCCCGGCCAGTGCACTGGCATTGTCGGGCGAAATGGCGTTGGCAAAACCACACTCCTTCGCATCTGTCTCGGCCAACAGGAACCTAGCGAAGGTAGCGCGACGGTCGGAAAGCGCGTTGTTTTCAACTACATTGATCAAAGCCGAGCCCAACTTAACGGCCTCGGCACCGTGATGGAGGAAATCGGCGGCACCAGCGGCATGGTCAAGTTCGGCACGCAGATGCTCACTGTGCGATCCTACCTGCGACGGTTTTTGTTCGATGAATCCCGCGTGAACGAGCGCGTGGACAAGCTCTCAGGCGGCGAGCGGGCGCGCCTCATGCTCGCAAAGACACTCTGCCGTGGCGGTAATGTCATCGTCCTCGACGAACCCACAAACGATCTCGACCTCAGCAGCCTCCGAATGCTCGAAGAAGCGCTCGCAGTCTTCGACGGGACAGTCTTAGTGGTCAGCCACGACCGCTATTTCCTAGACCGCATCTGCGACCAGATCGTCGCATTCGAGGGTGGTGGTATCCACATCCAGTCGGGAAATTATTCCTACTACCTCGAGAAGAAAAAAGATCGCGAGAAGCATTACAAAAATATCGG
>JBIIUB010000048.1:0-19462 GCA_044340205.1 Terrimicrobiaceae bacterium | reverse complement strand
GCCACCCTCGAAGCCATATGCACCGAACTCAACGCCACAGAAATCTGCTATCCCGGCACCACCCTACGCCTCGTCTACCGCCCAATCAGGTCATCCGTTTTCCCGCCAAGTCAGGATGTCTGAAGGTGTTTCGACCCGTCGTGTCACTCGCGTCATGGAAGAACTTTGTGGGCTCGAAGTCACTTCCACTCAAGTCTCCCGCCTTACCGCGCGCCTTGATGAATCCTTGGAAAAATGGCGCAACCGTCCTCTGCCGGAAATCTCCCACCTCCTCCTCGACGCCACCTACGTCAAGGTGCGCGTCGATTCCTCCGTGCGCGACTGCGCTCTCCTGGTAGGTATCGGCATTCGGCGTGACAATTGTAAACGCATAATCCTCGGAACCTCCGTCGCCCTCTCCGAAGCCGAAGTCCACTGGCGCACATTCCTCTCCTCCCTGCGGGAACGCGGCATCGGCATTCCTGACCTTGTCACCTCCGACGCCCATGAAGGACTCAAATCGGCGCTCAAAGCCACTCTCAACGCCTCACCTTGGCAACGCTGCCAGTTCCATCTCCAGCAAAACGCCCAAGCCTACATTCCCAAAGCCTCCATGCGACAAGAAGTCGCCGACGACATCCGATACATCTACAACTCCCGCAACCGCCCAGAGGCCGACATGCGTCTCAACGAGATCGTCGAAAAATATTCCAAATCCGCTCCCGATCTCGCTCGTTGGATGGAAAACGCCATTCCCGAAGGACTCACCATTTTTGCATTTCCTGAAAATATCCGCCGTCGTCTGCGCACTTCCAACATGTGCGAAACTCTCAACACCCAAATCAAACGCCGAACCAGAGTGGCGGGCCTCTTTCCAAACGAAGCCTCCATCCTACGCCTCGTCTCGGCCATTCTAATGGACATTTCCGAGGAGTGGGAGTCCGGCAAAACCTATCTTCCCCAGATCACTAACAACTAACTGAAATCAATAAAACAATGATTAGCAACCTTCAGCCAGCCTAAACGAATTTACAGAAAAAATGTTGCTTCGCCCCACTCCCCGAAGGGCTGACTTTTCAGTAGTAAAGGAGCGGATTAAGAGCCTGATAATACGAACATTAACCATCACCGATAATTGTCGGCGGCGTGACTCCTGCCAGCAGAACAAAACTCAACTCCAAGGAAGGCATGGTGACGGCATCCACTCGGTGGATCGCCGTGTTGGTTTTTTATTCCTTTGTGAGATCTCGAAGAATCTTCTTTGCAAGTAGTTCATTGATCTCATTGTGCCGTGGAATAGGCTGTGTTACTCCAGTCTTCGGATTGTGGTAAATGTCATGTTTGCCACCATGCCGAAGAAGCACAGCACCTGCTGACTCAACCTTCGAAATCAGGTCGCGCCGTTTCACACCAGTTCCAATTCTTCAACTTTTTTGATCCCAGGAACAGTGCCCGAAGCGAATGTTTCGTATAGGTCCCGAAGGTGGTCTTTGAGGTCTTGAAACGAATCCCCCTGTGTCCAATGGTCTGGGTAATCATTCAGGTAGCCAAGGAGCTTACCGTCTGCCTCTTGCCAATAGGTAAATTTTGTGGTCATAGCGTCAAATTACCCGATTATCTCAGAGTTGTCTGTTTTTTTTCAACTATCCTCGATGAGGTATCCACACTCCGGTTACCAGCTAAGCAACTAAGGCACTTCGGGCTCTTTATCCTTGATCAGCATCTCGATAATAGACTGATCACTAAAACAACTACCGTCTGGAAAATGTTAGTTGTTTTAGTGAAAGTCCCTGAAAACTATTGGGGAAAACAAATGCTCCCCACTCTATGGACAAGACCTTTCGGGATACGAATCAGGTTTTTTTCTCAGTGTTGAGGAAGCCGGAGATGAGGAAGAGGGCGGCGGCGGCGCAGATGGCGGAGTCGGCGACATTGAAGGCTGGCCAGTGGCCATACCATGGGAGGATGACATCGAGGAAGTCGATGACATACCCGTGGAGGATGCGGTCGGTGAGGTTTCCGAGCACTCCGGAGACCAGGAGGGCAGCTCCGAAGCGGGACGGGGCGTCTGCAAAGGCGCCCCTCCGCGCAAAGATGGCTACGAGCACAAGGGCCACAGAAGCGAGTATCATGAAAAACAGGTTGTTGTCTTTCAGCATACCGAAGGCAGCGCCGGTGTTGTGGACTTGGACGAGGTAGAAGACGCCCGGGATGACCGGAACGAACTCATCTGTCGAAATGAAGCGCAGAACGAGCCATTTCGTGACCTGGTCAAGCAGGTAGAGCGGCAGCGTGATAAATAAGAGAAGCTTCATCCCAAGACGGCGAGCGCTTCCTCACAACGGGCGCAGAGGGTTGGGTGGTTTGCGCTGGCACCGACTTCCGGACGATGACGCCAGCAACGCTCGCAGCGGGCGTGCGGGGTTTTGGAGATTTCCACGGAGGCAGTGTCGGAGGAGACCACCTCGAGATCGCTGAGGATGAAGACCTCCTCCAATTCGACCTTGAGCGGTTCGAGGAGGGCTGCTTCGGAGGCGGTGACGGATAGTTTCACCCGCGCCTCGAGCGCGCTGCCGATCTCGCCGGCCTTTTGAGGTTTTTCCACGGCTTGGGAAATGCGGCTGCGGATTTGCAGGAGCTGATCCATCGTTCCTACGGCGTCGGGATTGGTCCAACGGGCATCGGGTTTTGGGAAATCCTGCAGGTGGACGGATGTGCTGGGCTGGAAGTAACCCCAGGCTTCTTCGGCGGTGAAGGCGATGATCGGCGCAAGCAGGCGGGTGAGCGCATCCAGCACGCTGTGCATGGCAAACTGCGTCGCGCGGCGGCGTGAGGAAGTCACGGTATCGCAGTAGAGCCGGTCCTTCGTGATATCCACATAGAGGCTGCTCAAATCGACGGCACAAAATTGGTTAATGGTGTGATAGACGCGGTGGAACTCTAGTTTTTCGTAGGCATCGAGGCATGTGGCCACGACCTCTTGGAGCCGGGCAAGGATCCACCGATCAACGAAAGTGAGGGACTCAGGCGCGGGGGGATTTGCGGCGTCGTAGTCGTGGAGATTCGCCAGAAGGATGCGCAGCGTGTTGCGAACGCGCCGGTAGGAATCCGAGAGGCGCGTGAAGATTTCCTCCGAGAAAGGAACATCGTCGGTGAAGTTCACACTGCTGACCCACAGGCGCAGGAGGTCGGCTCCGTATTTGTTCACATAATGGTCGGCGTCCGTGGGTTTCTGATATCCACCGGCGGCGGACTTTGAGATTTTCTTGCGGGTGTCGACATCCATCACGAATCCATGAGTGAGAACGGCGCGGTAAGGAGCGCAGTCATTCAGGGCGACAGAAGTCATGAGCGAACTCTGGAACCATCCGCGATGTTGATCGGTAGCTTCGAGGTAGAGATCGGCAGGGAAGCCGAGTTCAGGGCGCTGGCGCATGACGGTTTCGTGGCTAAGGCCGGAATCCATCCACACATCAAGAGTGTCATTGCGGCGGGTCGTGCCTGCAGGCAGACCGACAAGGGCGCACCATGCAGCGTCATCCATTTCGAACCAGGAGTTCGTGCCTTTTTCCGAAAAAATATCCGCCACTTTGCAGATCACAGCGGGGTCAAGGATCGGTTGGCCTTTGGCATCGTAGAAAACCGGCAGTGGCACGCCCCATGTGCGTTGGCGGGAGATGCACCAATCGGGGCGGGACTCCACGGTGCCGCGAATGCGGTTGCGACCCCAGTGCGGGAGCCATGTGGTGGCATCGACTTCTTCGAGGGCCTTGGCGCGAATGTTTTCGATACGGATGAAGAATTGTTCGACGGCGCGAAAGATGACCGGTGTTTTTGAGCGCCAGCAGTGCGGGTAGGAGTGTTCGTGGGCGCCCTGTCCAGCGAGGGCTCCTTTTTGTTTCAAGAGCTCGATGATACCGGCATTCGCCTCGAAGACATTTTTGCCGACAAAATCGGGCAAGCCGCATTCCTCGGTGTAGCGACCATAGTCATCGACGGGCGAGAGCAGCGCGAGCCCGCGCTCCATGCCGAGATGGTAGTCGTCCTCGCCATGACCTGGCGCGATATGAACGCAACCTGTGCCGGTATCCAGAGTCACAAAGGCTGCGGTATGAATCGTGGCATTGCGCGGCAGGAAGGGATGGCTGGCCTCGAGGCCCTCCAATTCCGAGCCGGGGATTGTTTTTTCGACGGAAAGTTTTTCAGCTCCAGTGGCCGCGCAGAACGAGTCCAGAAGGGCTTCGGCGAGAACGATGGTTTTTTCAACGCCCTCGAGACGCACGCGGACCACGGCGTATTGGTGACTGGCGTTGACCGCGATGGCGAGGTTGGCTGGAAGTGTCCACGGGGTGGTCGTCCAGATCACAACGGAAGCCTTGCCAGCGAACTCTCCGCTCACGAGCGGGAAGAGAACATAAACAGCGGGGGATGTTTTATCCTGATATTCGACTTCAGCTTCGGCTAGAGCCGTCTGGGCACCGGTGCTCCAGAGAACGGGTTTCTTTTTGCGATAGACGAGGCCTTTTTCAACAAAGCGGGCGAACGAGCGGATCATGCCGGCCTCGTAGGAGGGATCGAGTGTGAGGTAGGGATGCTCCCAGTCGCCGAGGACGCCGAGACGGCGGAATTGGCGGCGTTGGATGTCGATGAATTTGCGGGCGTATTCCTCAGAGCGGCGGCGCACTTCGGCGGGAGTCAGGCCGGCGGAGGATTTGACTACGCGGAACTCGATAGGAAGGCCATGGCAATCCCAACCGGGAACGAAGGGGGCGCGGAAGCCTGCCATGGTTTTGGATTTGACCACGAAGTCCTTGAGAATCTTGTTAAGCGCCGTTCCCATGTGGACATCACCATTCGCGAAAGGAGGGCCATCGTGCAGAAGGTAGAGCGGGGCATCCTTGCGGCGCTCTTGGATTTTTTCGTAAAGCCCCTCCCCTTCCCACTTGGACAGCGTTTCAGGTTCACGCTGGGCCAGGCCGGCCTTCATGGGAAAATCGGTTTTCGGAAGATTGATCGTGTTTTTGTATCCGCTCATGAGAAGCGAAAACGATTATCAGTCGGAGATGAACGGGTCAACGCCGCCCAGCGCATGAACTCACGCGCTTAGGGCGTGGATGGCTACTTTTTTGCCAAATCGCCAAGGGCCAGTGTGGCGGGAAATCCCTCGGGAAGACGGACGGGTTTTCCGGCGGGCATCTGAACGAGTGCCAAAGCTTGGCGACATTTGACGAGGAGGGCGGAATCCGAGGGACGGATGACTTCGAACTCCACCCAAAAACGGACACCACTCCACTCGACGACGCGACCCTCGACGCGGAGGACATCTCCGAGTTTTGCTGGGCGTTTGTAGTCGATCTCGGTGCGACTCACGACGGCATGAATGCCGGTGCGCTCGATTTCCGCGAAGTCCATTCCCATTTGGATCGCGAGCAGGGTGCGGGCGGTTTCTATGAAGCGAAGGTAAACAATATTGTGCACGACACCACCTGCGTCGGTGTCGAAATACATGACGCGCACTTCGGTGGAGATGCGGCAATTGTCAGGGATGGGTTGTTCCATGGAGACGAGGGAGCCGATTTATTTGATCTCGGAGATGCGTTTTTCCAGGTTCGCGTCGGGCATGATGGCAAGGGCCTCTTGGAATTTTGCAACAGCCAGTTTTTTGTCCGTTCCCGTGAGAAGGGTGTTACCCTCGTCGACGAGGGCTGAAAACTTGGCTATTTGGCCGTTTGCGTAAGACTTGAGGCTCTCGAGGGCTTCGGTTGTTTTGGGGCCAATCTGGCGTGTTGGTGCGCTGAGTGCATTGATGCCCTCGATGGCTGCACGGTAGTCCCGCTCGGCAAGGCGGTCTTGGAGCGTAGGAAGCGCATTCTTGATCGAAACGCAGGCATCGAATGTGGAGGAAGGAAGCCAAATTCCCGTAGGAGGCGCTCCCGCATGAAACACGGAGATTTTTGAAGTCAAAGCGTCGATCTGGGTGCTGATCTCCACAGGCACAGCTGGCATAGCCCCATTAGACAATGATTCTTGGTTCCAGAGATTCTCGAAGCTCTGTTTTAGGGTGTCGATATCCTTAGTGAGTGCTGCCGCGACATCGGCCTGTCGCAGCACGCTGGATGTGCGCGGACTAGGGTCTGGGAGTGACTTGAGTTGATCAAGCAGGGGGGCTGTAGCACTAGGTGAAAGCGGCGACTGAAGTTTCGCCAAAATCGCATCCTGTTCTTCGCGCGAGACGAGCTTTGCGCACTCAACTTTCATTGCATCAAGGCGGGCCTTAAGGTCGGCATCTGTTTCGGCGAGTTCCATGAGCTTGGCAAAATCGGCGTTGGCATCGAGGTCGAAGTCTTTTTTGATTTTCGCCTCGGTCATGGCACGGCGGAGGCGTTGTTCGATTTTTGCGATTTCCAAACGGCGATAGTTTTCGCGGGTATCCCATTTGTTGGGACTAACCATGATCTCACCCGCATCGTATCGCGTGGCGTCGGCCTGTAGTGGTTTGAGGTAATCGGCAAGAGCAGTCGATGCTGCAGGCACAGCAGCAATGGCTGTTGTCATTTCATCGATACTTTTTTGGAGTTCCTTGCGCTGGGAATCATCGACGAGCTCGATAAGCGTTTTTGGCTTGAGAATGAGCTTCACAACACGGGCAGAAGGAATCTGGGTGTCCTTTCCACTGGGTAAGCGAAGCACAAAATATCCGGCACCGGCCGAACCTCTGGCTGTGCGGTCGGTAAAAGCAGTGAATTTCACCACCTCGGATTCCGCAGGCTTCGACCAAGGCTGGGGCTTAACCAAAGCGATTCCGGGAGTTTGAACAATAGTGTTTCCATCCCGCTCCTGCGCATGGAGGGGAACAATAAATATGGCGGCGCATAGAATGGCGATTCGTGAAAAAATTGGCATGGGGCCAATTTGGCACTTTCAGTCAGAAAAGGGCAAGCCTTGGGGCGTTTTCGAAGGGAGGCAGGTCTCAGCGCAGCCCTTCAATAGCACGACGAATATCCGCCTCCGTGACCGAATCAGATACAAACGCATCACCCAGTCGACGCAGGAGCACAAAACGAATTCCACCGGCAGCAAATTTTTTATCCTTTTTCAGCGCTGAAACTATGGCCTCTGTCTCAATGGAGGTATCGAGTTTCGATGGAAGCCTGTAGGTATCCAATGCAGCAGAAATCTTGGCTACCTCGTTTTCAGGAAGTCCGGATTTCTCCACCGAAAGTCGGCAGGCGGCGCGAAGCCCCAAGCTGATCGCTTCACCATGGAGAAACTTGCCATATCCGGCGGCCGCCTCGATGCCGTGGCCAATGGTGTGGCCAAAATTCAGCAAAGCGCGGAGCCCCTTCGTTTCAAATTCATCCTCTGCGACGATGGCGGCTTTGATGGCAACATTTCGCGCGATGAGGGCAGGAAGATCGTTGAGAGCATCCAGCATGGAAGGATCACGAATTGCGGCGTGTTTGATTACCTCGGCGAAGCCTTCATTCAATTCGCGCTCTGGCAGACTGCGGAGCGTTTCGGTATCGGCGATCACAAGCCTTGGCTGGTGGAAGGATCCGATGAGATTTTTGCCCCCGGCGGCATTTACTCCTGTTTTTCCGCCAACCGAGCTGTCCACCTGCGAAACGATGGTGGTGGGAATTTGAATGTAGGGAATACCACGGTAATAAACGGCGGCTGCAAAACCCGCCAAATCCCCGACTACTCCGCCGCCAAGCGCCACGAGGAGTGACGAGCGATCCAGAGCGGCTTCGATCATGGCATCGCAGATGAATCCAACCTGAGTCAGGGATTTTGACGACTCGCCGGCGGGAACCATGATGCGCAGAGGTTGGAATCCGGCTTGCGTCAGGGAATCTTCCACCTCCTTGGCGTAGAGCGGACCAACATTCGAATCAGTCACCACAACGCAACGCCCAGGCTTTGAAACGCGGGAAATCAACTCACCGCAGGAAGAAATCGCCCCGGCGCCGATGAGAACTTTGTAAGGGGCGCGGGATAGACCGACACCGACTTCGAGGAGTGCGCTCATGAAGCAACTCCCAAGCGGGCCAGCGCGCTTTGTTGATCGGAGGCGATGATGAACAATTGATCCAGACGCACCAACTCGAAAAGAGTGGCCACCTTTTTCTCCAGGCCGAAGAGCGCCAACTTGCCGGCGAATTTCGAGGATTCCTTGAGATACCCGATGAGAATAGCCAGCCCACTGGAGTCGATATACCCGACGCGTTTGAAATCAAGGAGAAGCACGGGAGTGCAGTCATCCACACAAGACTTCAGTTCCCACTTTAGCGGGCCAGAGGAATGCAGGTCGATCTCGCCCGTCAGTTCCAGAACCGTGAAAGCGGGCGACGAGATTTTCTCAATCGTCATGCCGCATATCTAAACGCGCAGGAATTTTGTGAAAAGAACCGATTCGGCCCGATAAGGAAAAATCTGAATAATGTTGTCAGCTCCCAAGATTGTGGCAGGTTGGCGACGGCAACATGCCTGGAAAGGAGGGGGAAAAATTATCATGAAATTCGCAACTATCGCTGCCGTGGCAGCTCTCGCGATCGCAGCTCTTGGATTGGGCGCTTGCGCCAGCAAGCCGAAGCCGGCACCTGCTCCGAGCAAAATCGGAACATCCAAATAAGAACGATCATTAAGGCCGGGTGGAACGCCGTTCCGCCCGGCCTTTTACTTTTTGATTGGCAAATGAACCAGCGCCGGAATCCTAAGCTGCAGCAGAGAGGCCTCATCCAGCGCCGAACAAAAAATGAAATCTAAAAAATCAAAAAACACATCCCCCGTTGTGGGAGTCGTCATGGGAAGCCGCTCGGATTGGAGCACCATGAAGGAAACTTCTGTGTTTCTGGAAAAACTCGGCATCGAGCACGAGTGCCGCATCGTTTCCGCGCACCGCACGCCTGACTTGCTGTCGGAATATGCCAAGTCGGCCGCGAAGCGTGGTCTTCGTTGCATCATCGCAGGCGCCGGCGGTGCTGCCCATTTACCGGGAATGCTCGCCGCACACACGCACATACCCGTGCTTGGCGTTCCGGTGGAAAGTCACGCCCTGCGCGGACAAGACTCGCTTCTTTCGATCGTGCAGATGCCGGCGGGAATTCCCGTCGCGACTTTTGCGATAGGCGTGGCGGGTGCCAAAAACGCTGCCCTCTTTGCCGCAGCCATCCTGAGCGCGGATATGCCGACCGTTGCAAAAAACCTCCTCGCTTTCCGCAAGCGGCAGACGGATGAAGTCCTTGCCGCCACTCTCGATTGAAAACCCACATCCTGAAGCCCGGAAATGGAATTCCCGAAGCCGTTTCGATGCTCGGGGAAGGGCTTCCCGTGGCACTACCAACGGAAACCGTCTATGGATTGGCGGCAGACGCCCTCTCGCCTGGAGCCTGTGCCCGAATTTTTGAGGCCAAGGAGCGACCGCTCAGCGACCCGCTGATCGTTCACATTCCCTCGAAGGACTGGCTTTCACGCATAGCCGTCCCCTCCCCACTGGCCCTCACTCTGGCTGAAACTTTTTGGCCAGGACCACTCACGCTCGTATTGCCACGGCACGCATGCGTTCCAGATATTGTGACAGCCGGTCAGGATACAGTGGCGATCCGCATGAGTGCGCATCCGATTTTTCAGGAAGTCGTGCAAACATTCGGAAAGCCCCTCGCCGCTCCGAGCGCCAACCGTTTTGGGCGCATCAGCCCAACCTGCGCGGCCCATGTGATGAGCGAACTGGATGAACGCATTGGACTGATTGTCGATGGCGGCCCATGCACGCACGGCATCGAATCCACCATCGTTCATGTCATGGAGGATCGGCTTCAAATCCTGCGTCCCGGGCCGGTCACGGAGGACGAGCTTCGCAAATTTGCGCCGGTTTTTCATGGTCTGGCGGGAGTCGCAGCGCCTGGTGGACTCAAGAGCCACTACGCTCCTCGCACGAAGCTCGTCATCGAAGAGCAACCAAGGCCAAGAGGCCCACGCAACGGCCTCCTCTCGTGGTCACAGAGCGGTGAAGGATTTTTTCAAACAGAGTTTCTCAGCCGCACCAAAGACCCTCGCGAAGCGGCTGCGAATCTCTACGGAGCCATGCGCCGCCTCGACGAAGCGGGTCTTGATCTCATCATCGCCGAGGCGCTACCGGAATCCGGAATTGGGGCCGCCATTATGGAACGCCTGCGCAAGGCCGCCGCCTGATGAACGACGGGAAAAAACTCAATACCCGCGCCAGTGGTGTGATTGCCGCTGCGGTCATGCTAAGCCGCGTTCTTGGACTCGTGCGCGAAGTGCTCTTCAACGCCTTGTTCGGAACGGCCGCGATGGGACTTTTTCTCATCGCCTTCCGCTTGCCAAATCTCCTGCGCGACCTTTTTGCTGAAGGCGCGCTCTCGACAGCCTTCATCACAGTCTTTTCCCAGAAACTCGAAAAAGAAGGCTCGGCGTCGGCCTGGGCACTGGCTTCCAAAATGCTCACGCTGGCCACCATTTTTATGAGCGCGGTGAGCTTGCTGGGCATCATCTTTTCCGAACCGCTCGTCAATCTCCTCGCACCGGGATTCGACCCACAGGATGCCGCTTTCACCATACTGCTAACACGGATCATGTATCCGTTCATTTTAATGGTATCCCTCGCGGCGTTGGTCATGGGCATTTTGAATTCGCGTCAGGTTTTCACCGCGCCGGCGCTGGCCTCCAGCTTCTTCAATATTGGATCCATTGCGGGCGGCGTTCTTTTTGGTTGGATCATCGATCCCTCGTTCGGCCCCAAGGCTCTCACGGGTCTGGCCATCGGAACACTCATCGGAGGATTTCTTCAATTCGCCATGCAACTCCCCAGCTTGCACCGGGCGGGATTCCGCTTCCGTCCCGACTTCAGGTGGAACGACTCGGGAATCAAACGCACCCTCATCCTCATGGTGCCATCCGTGATAGCAGCCAGTGCGGTGCAGGTGAATGTGCTCGTGAACTCCCGCTTTGCTTCCTACGCCGGCGCGGAGGCCGTGACATGGCTCAATAGCGCCTTCCGTCTCATGCAACTCCCCCTTGGCGTTTTCGGCGTCGCGGTTGCCACGATCACACTGCCTGTCGTTTCGCGCATTGCGGCGGATGCCGACACAAGCCGCTTCGGTCCCACGCTCGGACGGGCGATGCGCCTCGCGGCTTTTCTTACGCTGC
The DNA here is from genome assembly GCA_044340205.1 of Terrimicrobiaceae bacterium. Classification (GTDB taxonomy): domain Bacteria; phylum Verrucomicrobiota; class Verrucomicrobiia; order Chthoniobacterales; family Terrimicrobiaceae; genus UBA967. Next base: position 8,311 of record JBIIUB010000048.1, on the reverse strand, counting down.
CCTCCGCTGTCGGACTCTGGTTCCTTGCGGAACCAGTGATAGGCCTGATTTATGAGCACGGCCACTTTGTGAAGAATGACACTTTGCAAACGGCTTTTGCCCTCCAGTGCTACGCCATCGGCCTTGTCGCCTACTCCTGCATCAAAGTTCTTTCTCCCGCATTCTACGCCATTGATCGCAAATGGACGCCGATGCTCGTGAGTTTCGGCGCGGTGGGATTGAACCTCCTTTTGAACTATATTTTTATGTTTCGCCTCGACATGGGTCACAAAGGCCTCGCCCTCTCCACTTCGATCTGCGCCATCCTGAACTTCACCACTCTTTACCTTCTGATGCTCTCACCGGCAAAAAACCTCGAGAGCAAAAAATTCCTGAGCACGCTCATCCGTTGTGCGGCGGCCACGGTTCCACTCGCGCTGGCATGCCAGGCCGTTTTTACTTTTGGATCTCCCCTGCTTGGCGGAGGTGAACTCGCAGGACGGATTGTTCTTCTTTTGACAGCTATTCTCGCTGGATCGGCAGCCTATTTCGCAAGCTGCTTCGTTCTTCGCGTGGACGAAACATCTGCTGCATTTGCGATCATCAAACGAAAAGTCCTGAAAAAGTAGGGCACCCTACAAAAATTGAAGCCCGTCGCAGCGAGTGCTACAACGGGCTTCTGTTCCCCCCAGAACGAGATCAAATTAACATTGGCTCGCGGCGGTGCAAGAACTTTTTTAATTTTTTTTGAGCCTCCTGTGGCCTCGATAAAAATCTGGTCTGTAAAAGGAGCTCTCTGCAAAATAGGACCCTTATGAATCCTGCCTTCCCTTCCGCTCTTCTTGAGAAAGTCCGCCAATCCAAAATCATCGCTGTTGTGGTCATCGACGATGCGAATGATGCCGCGCCTCTGGCTGAGGCCTTGCTGGCCGGCGGAATTTCGGCGATCGAACTGACCCTTCGCACTCCCACAGCTTTTGAATCCCTGCGCCGCATCCGCGAAGCCTATCCTGACATGATGACGGGCTTGGGCACGGTGCTGACGACCGAGCAAGTGGACAAGGCTATCGCCGCCGGGGCCGCATTTGCAGTCGCTCCAGGATTCAATGCGAATATCGTTCGTGCGGCGAAGTCGGCCGGTCTTGCGTTCGCGCCGGGCATTGTCACTCCCTCGGACATCGAAGGTGCCGCCGAGCTTGGCTGCAAGTTGCTCAAATTTTTCCCGGCCGAACCGAGCGGCGGCGTGGCCTACCTGAATTCCATGTCAGCCCCCTATGCACACCTTGAACTCGAATACATCCCCCTCGGCGGATTGGATGAGGGTAACTTTACCCGCTACCTGTCCCTGAAAAATGTTCCCGCAGTGGGAGGATCCTGGATCGCGCCGCGCGACCTGATTCAGAAAAAGGATTGGGCAACAATCACGGCCAACGCCCGCCGCGCCTTCGAAAAAATCTAAGACCCGCCGGACACCGGTTGGCAACTCAAGCGCTGAAGAGTTCCGCGCCGTGATGGTTCATCGCCGGCACCGGGAGAGGCTCTGGGTATTCGAAAATTTTGCCCTCGTAGTTGCGAATCACGATTTTTTCGGAGTCGTGATAAACGACATAATTAGGGTTGATCGGCACCTTGCCGCCGCCGCCCGGCGCGTCGATGACATACTGGGGAATGGCGTAACCGCTGGTGAAGCCGCGCAGGGATTCGATAATTTCTATTCCTTTGGCGACCGATGTGCGCAGGTGGGAGGAACCGCGAATGAGATCGCATTGATAGAGGTAGTAGGGTCTGACACGGCACAGGAGCAGTTTGTGGATGAGCTGCTTCATGGTGTCCGGGTCGTCATTGACGCCCTTGAGGAGCACACTCTGATTGCCGAGCGGGATGCCGCTGTCGGAGAGTCGGCCCAAGGCCTCACGCACCTCGCTGGTCAGTTCGCGCGGATGATTCACATGCACGCTCATCCACAGGGGATGATACTTGCGGAGCATCGCGCAAAGTTCGGGAGTGATGCGCTGCGGGAGGAAAATCGGGACGCGCGTGCCGATGCGAAGAAATTCGAGGTGCGGAATCGACCTCAGGCGCTGGAGAATCGCCTCCAGACGCGAGTCCGAGAGAAGAAGAGCATCACCGCCGGATAGCAAAACATCACGAATGGCGGTATTTTTTTCCAGATAACGAAAAGCCTCCTCGAAGTCGGTGACGAGTTCCTGCTCCCCCACCCCGCTGACCACACGGCTGCGTGTGCAGTAGCGGCAGTAGGAGGCACAGCGGTCGGTGACGAGAAACAAAACTCGGTCGGGGTAGCGGTGAACAAGTCCGGGAACCGGCATATGCGAGTCCTCCCCGCAGGGATCGGCCATGTCGTAAGGGGAATCGTAGCCCTCCTCGATGCGGGGGATGACTTGCCGCCGGATCGGGCAGTCGGGGTTGTCCTGTTCGATGAGGTTGAAATAGTGAGGGGTGACAGCGAGTGCGAGCTTCGTGCCTGCGAGAAGCACGCCGGCTCGTTCCTCGCTGTTGAGTTGGAGGTGCTGTTCCAACGCCGCCAAGGTGGTGACCCGGTTTCTCTGTTGCCAGCGCCAGTCATCCCAATCGGAGGCTGGAACATTTTTCCAATAACCGGGGGCATGGGAAATGAAGCGCGAGGCAGGCGAGGGTTTCTTATCGGACATTTGAATTCGCAAAGGCTACGAGGATGAAAGCGAGTGTCAACGCGGACATGGGCGGGGTGAAGTCCTCACACGAATCCTTGGAACACCGGGAAACGGCGGGTAGATGGCTACCAGTCCGTTCCCAGATTGTAACGCGAGGCGGTTTCCAGCAGGTCCTTGCGCATGGGCCATTCGTCGACCCGCTCGCTGACCGCGTGGCGGTTGCTGGCTCCCTTGAGCTTCATGCAACCGGTGTTGTCGCCGATGCGGCGAACCTCATCGACCTCCTCGGGAGTGAAACGCACATCGGGCAAGGCGGCGAACTCGCGGATTTTATCCTCAATCGGCCTGGCAGCTTCGCCAGACTCTTGAATGAATGTCGGAACCGCACTTTTCACTCCGGGATGGCTGAGATTCCAGATCGCGGCGAACTGGAGCAGGGTGAGATGGTATTTTTCGGCGAGGGGCCGCATACGCTCCGCCTTCTCCATGCCGTGCTGCACCCACCCCTCGGGGCGGTAGGTGCGGTGGTCGCCTGGCTTGAATTCATGGCCCGGGAGCCCGAGATCGCCATGGAAGACGCCACCGTGATCGACGACGCGTGTCATGACTTTGACCCCGTGTTTTTCGCACGCGGGCAGGGTTAAACCGACCGGCCAAGGTTCGAGAGGATTCAAAATGAGCATGGCCCAGTCGATGAGGTCGCCGAAGCGCTCGAATGCTCCAAGCAAATCGAGCGAAAATCCATTGGCCGGCCCGGGAGCGATGCCGAGCAAACGGGTCAATCCCTCGTCCTTCGCGGTTTTTAGCGCGCCCCAGACGGCCTCGGAGGTGTATCCGAGTTCATCGGGATTGTGCAGCATGAGGAGATCGAAGTGATCAACCCCGCAACGCTCCAATTCCTTGGCCACCGCCATGCGGATAAAGTCGGTGTAACCCTCAGTCCCTCGGAGTTTGGGATCGGTGAAGCGGGGGTAACCTTGGGAACCGAGGCGTTGTCCCTCGTAAAAATCATGTCCGATCATTCCCACCAGGCTGTAGGTGGAGCGGTCGATACCGGCGAGGGCGCGTCCGAGCAACTCGTCAGCCTTGCCATTTCCATACACATCGGAGGTGACGAATGTTCGTATCCCGGCCTCGTAGGCAGTTTCGATACATTGGATGAAGCGATCCTCGCCGAGCGTCTCGCCGAAGTGCATGAACCGCCCTCCGCTCCATGTTCCATATGCTGTGGTTGTAGGATTCATAGTGATAAAATTACTCCGCCGGATCAGGCGCGGTGTTTTTCATGCCAGTCCTTGTAGGCGAATGGCGAGATTTCGGAGGGTTTGATTTCGCTGCGTCCGCCCCAGAAGACATTGGTGTAGGAAACGGGAATGCCAGCTTCGACGAGGTGGGTGTCGATGGCGGCTTTGAATTGCATGACGCGATCCTTCTCGGTGCCGTGGGAAACGGCCATGATGTTCACATTATTGAACTCGGGACCACCCTCGCGCCAGTAGCAGTGCGTGAGACATTCGTGGCGCCCAATCTGCGCGCCAACCTCCTCTTCGCGACCGACTGGAACGGCCCAGTGGAAAAGGGCGTTAAAACGGGTCACGCGGACACCGGTCTGCGAGGGTTTCACATGTTCAAGGAATGTAGAAAAACGGCCCAGCAACTTGCGTTGTTGGAGGGATTCGGCCACGGCGTAGAATTCTTCGAGCGTGACTCCAGCCTCTTCGGCGCGGGCGACCCATGCTGGCTCACGAATTTCCTCAGGTGCGAATTCTCGCTTGAGGGTCATCAGGACGCGCCATTCGTGATCGGTGAGATGGACGACGCCGGTTTTGAGCATGCGGGCAAGACCTTCCGATTTGTCGCCCGGCTCAATGGACTTGCGGCGAACATGCCCGACGCCGAGAGCGAATATACCCTTAGCAGGCATGAGGCGGTAGGCCTCCGCGCCGGTGAGGCTCATGAGAAGACGGCAATGCTCATCGAGCGACTGCCCGGCGGGAACCTTCAAAGTCGTCCAGAGTTTGTAGGCCTCGCCAGGAATTTTGGCATCCGTCGAGCGGATGACGACATGACCGGAGAAGGGATCCTCGCGAAACATGAATTCAAAGGCAGCATCGAGCTTTTCGGCGGGAACCTTCCAAGCCACAAGGGCGCCCTCGGCGAGATTCGTGGCCAGAAGCGTCTGACGGACGCGGCGGATCGTTCCTGCCTCGACCATGGCGCGGATGCGCTCCAAAACAACGGGCAACTCGACACCGCTCAGGCGGGAAATTTCCTGAAACGGCTCGCGGGGAAAACCGGAAATCTTGTCTTCGGAGACGGCGAGAATGCGGGCGTTGACGGGGTCGTGGTGCTCAGTCGGAATCATTGGAAGTCGGGGATGATTGCCGCACGCACGCCCTCTCTGCAAGGCGGGATGTTTTTTTGGCGGGGCGTTTCTTGCAATCAATCGACCGGACGCTATGCTTGCGGGCTCATTTTTTAAACGACATGAAAAGCATTCTGGATCCGGCCCGTGTGGAGAAAATCGACTTCAGCAACGACGAGGTGGCACGCTACTCGCGTCACCTCATCATGCCCGAGGTCACCATGGAAGGGCAGAAACGCCTCAAAGCTGCGAAGGTTCTTTGCATCGGCACCGGCGGACTTGGCTCGCCGATCGCGCTCTACCTCGCAGCGGCGGGCGTCGGCACGCTCGGGCTTGTGGATTTCGATGTCGTGGACTACTCGAACCTCCAGCGCCAGATTTTGCATGGAACGAAGGATGTAGGCCGCAAGAAGCTCAACAGCGCCCGCGACCGCATCAAGGAAATCAACCCGAATGTGCAGGTCAACCTGCACGACGCACTCTTCCAAGCCGAGAACGCACGCGAGATCGTCGAACCCTATGACATCGTGATCGACGGCACGGACAATTTCCCCACACGCTACCTGAGCAATGACATCTGTGTTTTTCTGAAAAAGCCGAATATCTACGGTTCTATCTTTCGCTTCGACGGACAGTGCACGGTTTTTGCCCCGCATCTCGGTGGCCCCTGCTACCGCTGCCTGTATCCCGAGCCTCCACCGCCAGGGATGGTTCCAAGCTGCGCCGAGGGCGGCGTGCTGGGCGTTTTGCCAGGCGTGATTGGGGTCATGCAGGCGATTGAAGCCATCAAACTCATCGTAGGCATCGGCGAACCGCTTATTGGCCGCCTTGTCCACTTCGACGCGCTGAAGATGAAATTCCGCGAGTTCAAAATCCGCAAGGACCCAAGCTGCCCCGTTTGCTCGGAAAACCCGACCATCACCGACTTGATCGATTACGAGACATTCTGCGGAATCCCTCAGGCCCGTGCTGAAGAGGAAGCAGAGTTGCCTGTTCCCGAGATCACGGTTGAGGAGTTGAAGTCCCGCATCGACCGGAACGACAAGTTTGTCCTGCTTGATGTGCGCGAACCCTTCGAATGGGACATCTCACGCATTCCCGGAGCCAAACTCATTCCGCTGGGCGAGCTCTCCTCGCGCATGAGCGAACTCGATACAGCCGACGAAATCATCATCCACTGCAAAGTCGGAGGACGCAGCGCGACAGCGGTGCGCCATCTGCAAAAGGCCGGATTCTCGAAACTCCTCAATGTCGCCGGCGGAATCCTCGCCTGGGCAGACCGAGTGGACACATCAATGCCGAAGTATTGAGATCATTGACGACGGGATTAACCACGGAGGACACGGAGAGCACGGAGGAGAAATTGGCTAAGATTTATTGGAACCTTAAATTGCCTGCGAGACCAGATGAGCGATTCTAATACTGCGATCCAGGGCGACTTTATCTGCCCGCAAACGCGCCAAACCCTGTGCGAGGCGACGGATGGGGAACTGGCGGCATTACGAAAAATACCCGGACACACCCAACTCGAAGCCGCTTGGAGCCGCGCGGACTCCACCATGGCCTACCCCGTTCAAAACGGCATCCCGCAACTTATCCCATCCGCCGCCATTGCCATTCCAAAATTCCCTTCTTCCACTCCGTGATCTCCGTGTCCTCCGTGGTAAAAAATCTTTGAAACCCGCCATCCCATGACTGAACTCGAACGCATCCGCCACTCCGCCGCCCATGTGCTTGCCACGGCAATTTTGAAAATCTGGCCCGAGGCCCAGTTTGCGGCAGGTCCGCCAGTAGAAAACGGATTTTACTACGATCTCGAACTCGCCCACCGCATCTCGCCGGAGGATTTTGCCCGCATCGAGGAGGAGATGAAACGCGAGATCAAGGCCAACCATGTCTTCGAGCGTGTTGAGATTTCCCGCGCGGACGCCCTCGCCATGGCCGAGCGCGGTGAACTGGCCTCTCTCGCTCCGCGCGGCGTGGCATCCAAGTTCAAGCTCGATATCGTTCAGAACATCCCCGAGGACGAAACGATCACGCTCTACCGCAACGGCGAGTTCACCGACCTCTGCGCGGGACCCCATGTCATGCGCACCGGCAACATCGGCGCGTTCAAGCTCACGCATGTCGCCAGCGCCTACTACAAAGGCGACGAGCGGAATCCCCAGCTTCAGCGCATCTATGGCACGGCATTCAAAAACAAGACCGCCATGGAGGAGTATTTCACCATGCTCGAGGAGGCCAAAAAGCGTGACCACCGCAAGATAGGCGCTGAGATGGGACTCTACGCCATCGACTCCGAATTCGTCGGCCCCGGCATGCCCCTCTGGCTACCCAAAGGCACCGTGCTGGTCGAGGAACTCGAAAAACTCGCCAAAGAATCCGAATTCGCCGCCGGTTATGTGCGCGTCCGCAGCCCCCACCTCGCAAAAGAGAAAATGTATAAAACCTCGGGCCACCTCCCCTACTACGCCGAGAGCATGTTTCCCCCGATGGAGATGGACGAACACCGCGAGGAGCGCGCAAAAATCCTAAGTCGCATGGCCGAATTGGAGCGCATCCTGACGCCGGAGGGTTGAGGAACACCTGTTCCGAAACAACTCCGCTGGCGCAGAGCTTGCCGCAGGCGGGGATGGCGGGGATATTTGGCGGGATGTTTGTAAGAGTGCTACCTGACCAAGCCGCCGGGCGAATGCTGGATTACAGTGTTCCGGGGGCTATGCAGGCGGCGGTTGGAATTGGGTCGAGGGTTCGGGTGCCAGTTCGCACCCGGCTTCTGCCTGGGACGGTGATTGAAATTTTGGAGGAATCGGAATTCACCAAGGTGCGGGACATTGCCGAGTTGCTGGATGAGAAGCCCATGATCCGTCCTTCGCTGTTGGAATTGGCTCGTTGGATGAGTGACTACTACTGCTGCTCGCTCGAAACGGCCGTTCGCAGCGTGTTGCCGGTGGCAGTGAGGGATGGAAAAGTCGGGGCCAAGAAGCAAAACACGGTGCGGGCCGCGAGGGTGTTCACCGAGGAGGATTTTGAAGCCATCGCCCGCCGAGCCCCGCGTCAGGCTGATGCGCTGCGAGTGCTGACGGAGGAGCCTTTACTGGTTACGGAGGCGGCAACTAAGGCTGGTGTCCATGAAAGTGTCTTTCGCACTTTGGAAAAGAACGGCTTGGTTTTCATCGAGGCCTCGGTCATTTCCAGAAATCCCTACTCCGAGCGCTTTGTGGCAGGTGCCGAGTTGACTTTGAATGCCGAGCAGGAGGCAGCGATGAAGGTTGTGGTCGAAACCATGGCTAGACCCGAGAAGCCGATTCTG
>JBIIUB010000047.1:0-19542 GCA_044340205.1 Terrimicrobiaceae bacterium | reverse complement strand
GAACATCTCGCCCGCCTTGCATGGGATCGTCGTATTGCGGGGAATGATGACATTCATGAGGCCGCCAAAGGTCTCGATGCCGAGCGAGAGCGGAGTCACATCGAGGAGCGTGAGATTTTGAAGTCCACCTTCAAGAATACCCGCTTGGATTGTTGCTCCGAGGGCAACGGCTTCGTCGGGATGCTGACTCACATCAGGTTCGCGGCCGAAGATTTCAGCGACGAACTTTCGAACCACCGGCATGCGTGTGGCCCCGCCGACCAAAACAACGGCATCCAGCGCTGAGGTCTCGATATGGGCATCCGAGAGCGAACGCAGACAATGGCGACGGGTTTTTTCAATGATCGGCAAGCAAGCAGTCTCCAGATCGGAGCGTTGATAGGTGCGACCATCGAACTCAATACTCTCCGCATCGGTGAGTGCGCGTTTGATTTTTTCAGCATCAAAGCGGGAAAGATTCCAGATTTTAGAGAGAGCGACATCGAGATCGTCGCCGCCGAGACTGGTGTCGCCGTTTGTGGAGAGCACTTCAAAGACTCCGCAATTCAACTCAAGCACAGAGACATCGAAAGTGCCGCCACCGAGATCGTAAACGGCAACCTTGGCGCGCTCGCCGAGGCGGTCGAGTCCGTAGGCCAGGGCGGCTGCGGTCGGTTCGCTAAGAATGCGCTCCACAGTAAAACCTGCCAACTCCCCTGCCCTCTTGGTGGCGGCGCGCTGGGCGTCGTTGAAGTAGGCTGGAACTGTAATGACTGCTTGGTTCACGGGAACGCCGCAGGATTGCTCGAGATCGGTTTTGAGTTTTGAGAGGATGATCGCGGAAATTTCCTCGGGCCGAAGAGAACGCCCTCCCACCAAGACCCGAAGCTCCCCATCCGGCCCTGCTTCTACGGCGCAGCCCGGCGATGAAGCCGCAATCTCGCCAACCCGGCGGCCAATGAGACGCTTCACGGAGGTCACGACCTGCGCGGGATGCGTCGCTTTTTTTTTCAGCGCCGCCCAACCAACGACAGGCTCCCCTTCTTCAGGAAAACAAACGGCGGAGGGTGTGAGGCGACGCCCCTCTGCATCGGCAATGAGAACCGGGAAGCCGCTTTCCATCACGCCCACGAGGGAATGAGTGGTTCCAAGATCGATTCCTGCAATCATGATTTGGAAAAGTTTTTTTCCCTCAGAGGGGGCCAATCAGCGCTGGGGAGGCGGAGATCCGGATTCGCGGAAAGTGATGCGGCCCTTGGTGAGATCGTAGGGAGAAATTTCGACGGTGACACGATCCCCCGGAACAATGCGGATGAAGTGCTTTCTCATTTTTCCAGAGATGTGGCAGAGGAGAACATGGTCGTTGGCCAACTTGACCCGAAAAAGCGTTCCAGGAAGCACATCCACTACTACTCCATTACTTGTGATACAGTCGTCTTTGGCCATGTCGTGTCTTTCATAGGTCAGGAAGGAAAGGCATGCAACCCTTGGGCGAATGAAATCGGCCTCTAAAAAGTTGAAGCCCGTCGCAACGAGTGTCGCAACGGGCTTCTGTTCCCCCCAGAACTATTTCAAAGTAACAAACGGTCGGAGGTGCGCAATACTTTTTTTAAAATTTTTTTTGTCATAGGGTAGCGGCTTTTTTTATGGCTGGCGAAGCGTGTAGTAACCGGTCTTTTTTCCACCGACTTTCTCCACAACGCCAGCGCCCAACAAGGGACGCAGCAAGTCCATCGCGCCCTGTCGGGATATTTTCATGGCGGCCCAGATTTCCGCTGGGGCCATGCGGCCATGATCCCGAAGAAGCTGAAGCAGCTGTTCCTGTTTGGGACGAAGCACCAATTTCTCTGGCGATCTCACTTCCAGCGCCTGCACACGGAGCCATGCGTTTTCGAGCGTTAACCGAACACCCTCGGCGCAGTATTCAAGCCATCCGGTGAGGTCTTCGCCAACCATCCGAACGGCATCCAGCGCGGCATAGTATCCGGGGCGATCCTCCCAATAGTATTCATCGACGGAGAAAATGTGGTGGCTGTCGAATCCACGCCGATAGAGTTCCCACAACGCCAATGCGCGACCGGTTCGCCCATTGCCATCGGCAAAAGGATGAATGTCCTCGAAACGATAGTGCACGATGGCAGAACTGAGCACCGGCGAGAGTTTGGAGGACTCTTTGTTCCACCAGTCCAGAAGCTCAAACATGAGGCCAGAGACATCCGCTGCTGCAGGCGGAAAATGGTTACCCACACGCACGGCGATCATTCGATAACTTCCGGCGGTGCCTTGATCCATCACCTCGCCCGCCAAAATTCTATGCAACTCGAAGAGATCCTCGTGGCAAATTCGCTCCTTCATGGCGTGCTTCTCCACATAACGCAATCCGGCGAAGTAGTTGAGCACCTCCCGCCGCGATCGAGTATCCGAGGCCACGATTTCCCGTCCCTCCTCCAGCGCACGGACCTGCTCCAGCGTCAACGGATTGCCTTCAATTGCGGTCGAAGCATGAACATTACGAGTTCGGGTATCCTTTTGCAGCGCAGGAATCCACGAAACCTCCACAGCCGCAACTTGAATGCGCTCACGCAATGCCGCGATGGTCTCCACCAGAGAAAGCAGGCGCGGAGTGATGGTAAAAAGCGGGATGTAGGGCATCTGATAAGTCAAGTATAAGTCAACTTATTAGTCAAGCCGTCAGCGGCGAGCTTGTATTCGTGGAGGCGAAGGGGTGTTTTTTTAGAGGCTGCAAGCCGCATCTATGGCGGCGAGTTCGTCGGGGGTGATGTGTGTTTTTTCCAGGGCGACTGCATTTTCCTGAATCTGCTTGAGGCTGCTGGCTCCGATGAGAACGGATGTGACTGCGGGCCGGGCGAGCACCCATGCCAATGCGAGTTGAGCGAGAGTCTGACCGCGATTCGCGGCGATCTCTGCGAGGGCGCGAACGCGTTGCATTTTTTCCTCGGTAACCTGGTCTGGCTTGAGAAATCCATGAGGTTTGCTGGCTCGGGATCCGTCTTCGATTCCGTTCAGGTAGCGACCTGTGAGAAGCCCCTGTGCGAGCGGGCAGAACGCGATGCAACCGGCGCCAGCCTCGAGGAGGACATCTGAGAGCCCGCCCTCTACCCAGCGCTCGAAGAGGTTGTAGCGGGGCTGGTGGATAATGAGCGGAACGCCGGCGGATGCGAGAAGTTCAGCGGCGCGGCGGGTCATGTCGGCGGGATAGTTTGAAACGCCGGCGTAGAGTGCCTTGCCCGAGCGCACAGCTTGCACGAGGGCACTGACAGTCTCTTCGAGTGGAGTTTCCGTGTCAGGACGGTGGCTGTAGAAAATATCCACATAATCGAGCCCGAGGCGCTTGAGACTTTGGTCCAGGCTGGCGAGCAGCGATTTCCGGGAACCCCACTCTCCGTGTGGCCCAGGCCACATGCGGTAACCCGCCTTGGTCGAGACAACGAGCTCATCGCGGTGTGCGCGCAGGTCGTTTTTTAAAATTTGTCCGAATGTCTCCTCGGCACTGCCGGGCACGGGGCCGTAGTTATTCGCGAGATCGAAGTGGGTGATGCCGAGATCGAACGAACCGAGGATCATTTCCTGGCAATTTTCATACACATCGACACTGCCGAAGTTATGCCAGAGGCCGAGCGAGATTGAAGGCAGGAGGAGGCCGCTTCGTCCACAGCGGCGGTAGGCCATGCGGTCGTATCGTGTGGCGGAGGGGATGTGGGACATCAAAGGGTTTTCTCAAAAAGACCCCACTCGCGGTCGGGCTCGCCACCGACGATTTGGCATACATCGATGATTTCGGCGTTGGTATCTTCGAGCCAGCCGAGTATAGCGTGAGTGTGGTGTTTTTTGGCTTCGCTGAATTGCTCATGCACGAGCCAGGCGTGGAGGCCCTTGTCACGAAATTCCGGAACAACGCCGAGCACAGTCTGGCGGCAGGTTTTGATCTTCCGGGTTTTCATCAGGAAAAAAATATGGAGCAACCGCAGCCAGTGCGGGGTGTTTTTAGCAGCAGCGAGAATTTCGTTGAAGTTCGGCAGGGTGATGGCCACGCCGGCGTCACGACCTTGGGATTCACCGATGAGGAGAAGACGCGGATCGGCGATGGCACGGATATCCTCCGCCGAGTCGAGCAAGTCCTCCATGCCGATGGGAACGAATCCCCAGTTCCTCTCGAGTGTGGCATTGTAAACTTCGCGAACGATTTTGAGTTCCTCGTCGAGCCGCTTGAGTTGAAACGGGCGGGTCGTGAGGTTGGCGCGTTTTTTTAGGCGGTCAACGATGCGGGTAAACCTCTCCGGAGGATTCAGGCGGTGGAGGGGCAGATTGAGCACATAAAGGGTGCGGACTTTTTTGAAATTCAAATCCTCGAGCAAGCTGGCGTAGTAGGAGGGATTCCAAGGCAAGCCGATGACAGGCTGTTTTTCGAAGCCATTCAGGAGAACCCCGCAGTCGTCATTGATACTGGGATTGTAAGGTCCGCGCAAAGAATCGAGGCCAGCTTGCCGAAGAACATCGGCAGCCTTCTCAAAAAGCGCGCGGGCCACAGCAGGTTCGTTCACACACTCAAAAAAACCGAAGAAGCCGACTTTGTCCTTGTGGTATTCGTTGTGCGAGCGGTTCACGACCGCCGCGATGCGTCCAATAGGGCGCCCGTCACGCTCAGCTATGAAGGCTGTGATGGTGCCGTGGCGGCGCTGGAAAGTAGAATCCGGCGCGAGAAACTTTGCGACGCTACCCGGAAACGGCGGCACGAAGGCCGGATCCGCTTTGTGCAAGCTCTCCGCCGTTCTCTCGAACCGCATCCGCTGAGACGGCGTCTGGCAAACGGAAATCGAAAACATTTTTGCGGCGTCCTGGATTGGCATAGGCAGGGTCATCAAAGGTTCCCAACTCGCGTGCGAGTTTTTCGAAAATTTCCAACACGCGGTCGAGATCCTCATCCGTGTGTGTCGCCATGAAGCTGGTGCGAACGATGGCTTCGCCATAGCGCACGGCGGGATAGATGGCTGGCGTGGCGAATACCCCTTCCTCAAAAAGGCGCTGCGTGAAGACAAAGGCCTTCGCCTCACTGCCGATGAGAATTGGCACAATCGGCGTTTTGGTTTCACCGATATTGAATCCGATGCGTTTAAAGCCTTCATGCATCTTGCGGGTGTTCCGCCAAAGTTGTTCGATGCGCCACTCCTCCTCCTGCATGAGTTCGAGGGCTTTTTTCACACCGCCAACGACGGCCGGCGCAAGGGCGGCTGTGAAAATCAAACACCGGGCGCGGTGCTTCAGATACTCGACCATCTGGCCATTTCCAGCGATGAAGCCGCCCATGGAACCAAGTGATTTCGAGAAGGTGCCCATGGTGATGTCCACCTGGTCTTGAACACCGAAGTGATCCACCGTGCCACGACCTTGGCGGCCAAGAACTCCGAGCGAGTGGGCTTCGTCCACATAGACAAAGGCGCCGTGGCGCTTCGAAGCAGGAATGATCTCGGGAAGGTTGGCTATGTCGCCCGACATGCTGAAGACACCGTCGAGAATGACGAGGCGACCGGACTCTTCGGGCAGGCGCTTGAGGCGGTTTTCCAAGGATGTGGCGGAGTTGTGCCGAAATGGAATCAACTTCGCAGGCGCAAACTGGCAACCATCGATGATGCTCGCATGGTTCTCGCGGTCGCAGAGGATGGAGTCCCCCTCCTCAGTGAGCGCGATCAGAGCTCCTTGGTTGGCAAAAAATCCGGTGGAAAAGAGAATGGCGTCCTCGCAGCCGAGAAAATCGGCAATGGCCTCCTCAAGCTCCACATGAAGCTTGATCGTGCCATTCAAGAGCCGGGAACCGGTGCAACCGGCACCATACCGCCGGGTCGCCTCGCAGGCCGCCTCCACCACGCGCGGGTCTTGGGCCAAGCCGAGGTAATTGTTCGACCCGATCATGATTTTTCGCTGGCCGTCACAGATCACATAATTACCGTGCGGCTCCTCGATTGATCGGAAGTATGGATAAAACCCTTGGGCACGCGCATCGGCGCTATCCCTGTATTCCCTGCATTTTTGAAAGAGATCTCTCGGTCCGTTAGCCATCAATTTATTGGGCAAGATTTGCACCTGCTCATGAGAAGTAAATCCTTTTTCAAGCATCTCCGCCGCAGGTGAGGTGTGTTGATAATACGGCCAAAGCCGATCCCAAGATGCACAAAGATTCAGCCCTACTGAAGTTGGTAGGTTCTCCCCGGCTCGGGAACAATCACCTCGGTGCCGCCAAGTTCGCGGAAGATCGCGAGTTGAAACCAATCCAGCGCGGGACGGTCGCCATGGACGAGGATGATTTTTGAAGGCCGCAGGAGCGTGGCGTAGTTTCTCATCATCTCCCGGTTTGTATGGGCGCTGAAGCTGAACTCGCGCACATCGCACTTGAGCGGAATGGCGGGATGGTCCTTGTCGAGCATGATCTCATCCCCTGGCGAGGCCTTGCGAATGCGAGCCGAGGGTGAATCAGGGTCGGAATAGCCGACGAAGAACAAATGCTGCGAGGCATCGCCAAGGATTTTGCGGGCGAAAATATTCGAAAGCGTGTGCTCGGTCATCATCCCGCTCGAGAGGGCATAGATCGCGCGCTTGCGGGGTTGGACATTTTGAATTTCCCGCCCCGAGAGGACATAGGGCGCCATTTCCTGCAGCAGTTGAAGCTCGGGATGGTTTCGAACCGAAGTCGCTGCCATGGCATCGTAGGCGGTCGTGACTTTGACGCTCAATCCACCGATGTAGATCGGGATGTTGCCGATTTCCCCGCGCAGGCGCATTTGCCAAAGCAGGGCCAAAACCTCCTGTGTCTTGCCCAGAGCGAAAACAGGAATCGTCACGGTGCCGCCATCGGCGATTGCCTGTCGCACAGCATTCGAGAAACGCTCCTCCTCGTTGGCACGGGAAAAACCAACCGGCGTCGGCGAGTCTCCACGGGTGGTTTCCATGAGCAGGTAATCAACCCCCTCCTCGGGAAAATCCGCGCCCGTCATGATCGTCTGCTTCTCGAAATTCACGTCCCCCGTGTAGAAGAGGGATTTTCCGCCATGGCGGATGAGAACACCCGCCGAGCCGAGAATGTGGCCTGCGTGGTAGAACTCGAAAGTGACCTCGTTATCGTCGTCGCAGAGGTCGCCCGCCAGGTTGCGGCGCTCGCGCAGGCGGCAACGAACCCACGCCTGCTGGCAAAAATCCACACCCCGGTGGGTGTAGAGCGGATACTCCATGAGTTTCAGCTCCTCGCGCTGGCGGGTCATGACATTCACGGAATTGTGCAGCATGATGTCGGCTATATTTGCCGTGCCCTCGGTCATGAAAACCGGGGACTGAGGCTGCCGCCGGGTCAAGACCGGCAGAGAGCCAATGTGGTCTTGGTGCGCGTGGGTTATGATAATGGCATCGACGATCCCTTCTGGAACGGTTGCCAGATGCGGCGTTGATCCCAGCCCATCGACCTTCGGATCCGCCCCCGCATCGAGAATGATGTTTTTGCCTCCGACGCGCAGCCAGTAGCAATTTGAGGAAATCCCGAGATGCCGGGTGAGATTGACGAAATCCATGTGAAGCGAAAGTGGGTGAGGAGCGACGGTTCCTCAATGATAAAATCCGTGGAATAAAACAAAAGCAGGCGGACTTTACATCCGGCCCTCATCCGCATCGATGTAGTGGAACATCGTCTGAATATCATCGCGATTTTCAAAGCCGCTCTCCTTCTTTCGACTGACCAGCCGTTCGCTGAGTTCATCGCTCCAGCCACGCTTCACCATGAAGCTGTTCCAAATCTCGATTTGTTCCTCTGTGGGGCGCGTGCCTTTTTGGAAGCACCACTCGAGCAACTCATCATCGGCCCCACCGGCAAGCACGCGGTTTTTCAAATCGGAGTAACTCACGGCGAGAAATGTTGTGATGCGTTCGTCGAAGCCTTGGCCGAGATTGGCGTGGAGGTCGGGATGCAACTCCCCCGCAGCCATGAGGCGGATTTTATCAAGCATGCGTCCGAAGTAGACAATTCCACCGACCTGATCCTTGGGTGAGCGCGGGTATTTCATAGAAGGCATCCTGTCAGCACGCAAGCGGTCGCGAAAGAGCGAAAAACACAGGTCCTATAAAAGTTGAAGCCCGTCGCGACGAGTGTCGCAACGGGCTTCTGTTCCCCCCAGAACGAGATCAAACTAACGCACCGATCCGGGAGTGCAATAATTATTTTCAAATTTTTTTCACGCCCTGCGCGCCCAGCGAAGTTTGGCGGATGTGGCGCGAGGATTTGCATGGCACTCCTGCGCCGAGGCCCGAATGACATCGTGAGAGATGTCCTGAAAAACACCTTCCCGAAAGAAGGATTGGAACGCCTTTTTGACACGACGATCCTCGCCAGAGTGGAAGGTGAGAATAGCAACCCGCCCACCGGGGTTGAGGCAGGATGGCAAGGCGCGCAGGAGGGCGTCCAGCGCACTGAACTCTTCATTGACGGCGATTCTCACGGCTTGAAAAACACGGCGGACCGCCTTCTCCACGAGTTCGGCGGATCGATTTTGCAGCGCGGTTCGAATGGCGTTGGCCAAGTCTGTCGTGGTCTCAAGGTTTTTCCCCGCGAGGGCCGAGGCAAGCGCGCCGGCATCCGGTTCATCGGCATTTTCAATCAGTGCCTCCTCGAGCGCAGTCGGGCTTATTTTTGAGAGCCATTGTGCGGCGGAAACACCCCTCGATGGGTTCATCCGCATATCCAGCGGCCCCGCAGACTTCCAAGTGAAGCCCCTTGCGGGATTATCGAGCTGCATCGAGGAAACTCCCAAGTCGGCAAGAATGACATTGGCTCCCGAAAACCCAGATGATTCGAGAGCAGCATGAAGTCCGGCGAAATTCGATTTTCTTGCGGTGAAGACCTCGGCACCAAAACCCTCGGCGCGCAGAGCAGCCTCCGTTTTAGGCAACTCCACCGGGTCGGCATCGAGTCCGAGGACATGCCCACCTGGAGCCACGCGCCCAAGAAGCCGGCGGGTGTGTCCCCCGAAGCCCAGTGTGCAATCGACAGCCACCTCACTTGGGCGAGGGTCAAGGACCTCGAGGATTTCCTCCACCATGATTGGCACATGGGTTCCCGCTGGAGTTTTTCCAGATGCCAGCACGCGGGCGAGCGTGTCGGGATTCCGCGAGAGCTCCTTGTATTTTTGATCAAACCGTCGCGGGTATTTGCCCGAATAGCGTGGTCGGCGGCGGTGCGGCGTCTCGTCGCTCAAAGCTCGTTGTATTTTTTATTGGAGCCCCGTGCCTTGGAGACAGCATACCGCTCCTCGTTCCGCGCCAGCTTGGCACGCATCGCGGCAGCAAGGTCGACTTCACAATTAGCCGCCATCTCAAAAAGCAAAATCGCCACATCAGCCATCTCGGATTCAATCTCCGCCCGGCGCGTCGAGACCCTCTCAAGCGATTGCTCCGCATCCTGCCAGACGAAGTGCTGCAAAAGCTCGCCAGCCTCTGCAGCAATAGCCACTGCCATTTCCTTCGGGTTGTGAAATTGGGCCCAGTCCCGTGCATCGCGGAAAGCGCAAATCTCCGCAGTGAGTTCCTTGATACTGTCGCTCATGCCCGCATGTTATCTACGGAAATGTGGAAATCGGCAACCGCGCCAGTTGAAAAAATCGGGCCGGAGAGATTTGAACTCTCGACCTCTTGAACCCCATTTAAACATTTGACTGGTTTTCGGATGTCGCGCAATGTTCGCTTGTGAACGCTATTGTTTCCTCTAAAACCGCATCAATAATGGCTCGGCGAGCATCCGACATCCGATCACAAGCGAACATTGGGAATCTTGCAGGTTCCTCAAAAATGGCAAGGGAATGGCAAGGGAATCCTGAGCCGGGCAACCGCGCGTTTGCAAAAAACGATTCCCGCTACTGGCGCAAACGGGTGTTCAGACCTGTGGACGGCAGAACCGGAGCCGAGAGTCCACACTACTCCGTGAGGATCGCCCACGGAGGAATCCGTCGCGCGATCTCCCTCGGCACCGGGAATCTGGATGCCGCCGCCGTCAAGGCGCGCGACATTTATTTGGATGCGCTCGGATCGGGACTTGATGCCGCCGCTGAAAAATTCAGACCAAAGCCGAAAGCCTCGGATCGTCTCCCGACCCTCGGAGAGTGGATCAAGGCGGCGCAGAAGGTTTCTTCGGCCAGCCCCACCACATTCGGGCAGTATGCTGTGGCCCTCCGGCTCATTGCCGGACAAATCCTGACGGTTCAAAAATCCAAAAAACGGTTCGCACCCAGAGTGGATGGTGGGGCCAGTCAATTCAGAGCAAGGATAGAGGTCGCGAGCGTTTCGATTCTCACGCCTGCCGCTCTGCAGCAATGGCGCTTGCAGTATGTCAAGAAGGCCAAGACCCCGGCCGAGGAGAAGAGCCGAATGACTTCGGCGAATTCCATCATGAAGCAGGCGCGCTGCCTTTTTAGTGAGAAGATTCTCCGCTTCCTCACGGACATCAAAATTCCCGATCCCCTCCCGTTCGCCGGATGTGAGTTTTTCCCGAGGCAAAACTCCCGCTACTTTTCGCGCATCGATCCACGCGCCCTCCTGCAGAAGGCCCACAAGGAATTGGCCGACGAACAACCCGCCGAATTTCTCGTCATGCTTCTCGCTCTTTCTGCCGGTCTCCGAAAAGGCGAGATCGATACCTTGTGTTGGACCCAGGTGGATTTTGATCACGCTCTGATCCGCGTTGAACCGACCGCTGTCGCAAGCCTCAAAAGCCAGGAATCAAGGGGGGAGGTTCCGATTGATCCAGGTCTCTGCGGGCTTCTCCGGTCCTACAAACGCCGGGCATCAGGCGATTTTGTGATCGAAGCTCCGGAAGGACCAAGCGGACCGAAAAAGTGGGGAAGAGCCTATCGAGCGGATGAGGTTTTTGAATCGCTGTATCAATGGTTGCGCAAGAACGGCGTTACTGCCCAAAAGCCTCTCCATGAGTTGCGCAAAGAACTTGGAGCGCTGGTAACGACCGAGCATGGAATCTATGCCGCGTCCAGGATTCTGCGGCATAGCGACATCTCCACCACCACGCGATTCTACGCGGATCAAAAAAGTGACGCCACCATCAAGATATCCGAGTGGCTCAGCTCGCCGCGCAAACCTGCTGGCAAATCCAAAGGGAAACGGCTTCAGAACAAAAAATAACATGAATCCGAAACCGAAGCCCACTCAGAAGATCAAACTAATCAAATTAGATTCGATTGCCCCTATTCGTCTGGGGCCGCAGGTCTTTTTAAAAATCAAAAAAATTGCAGAATTAATTTCATCAGATTGGGCCACATCTGAGCGAAGCGATATATCTACGGCTGAGGATGAAGCTGTAAAATTTTTGCGTGCTATCCTGCATTCAGCCTCCACAGGTAATTCTGCAGCCGCTCGTGCAGCGCATAGGATTGCTGAAGGTTTTATTTTGAAAATAAACGAACTTGTCCTTCGGGATTCAGAAATCTGGAATCCCATACTTGCGAAGGCAAATGGTTGGCCTGTCCTCGCATCCAAGATTCCATCCGATATTCAGAGGAACTACGCCCTTTTATCAAAAGTGGGTTCCGATTCCATGCTGCGCGTAGTTCCTCCAGAGGGATCCAAAAGTATCCGCTACCAAGTGACACAGATGAATGATATTTTGCAGCATTTGGGTGGTTGCCTAAATGTTTTAGATGCTGTGAGAATGCATTTATCCTCGGATAATCCTAGCGACGATGAATTCAGCGCTCGAGTAGAATCTTTGTGCAGTCATTTGCCGCAAGAAATCCCGGTCACTGGTATTCGTGGGATCATAAAAGAACTGCGTAAACGCGGAGGTTTCGGCAGGCCAACCAAGAAGGAATTGGCAAAAATGATTTCCATTTGGCTTGATCTGGAGACTTCCGGAGAAATTCAAAATATAGATTTTTTTCGCGAACGAGGAGTGAACTCGAGGGCTTTGGATGTTCCCGATATTGGCCAGATTGATGAACAACTTTTGATGCGGAAAAAAACCGAACACTCCAGTAGTAGGCGCAGATCAAACTATGCATCGATCACTGACGAGGAACGAAAGGAATTTTTGCTTCATCACCGAGGTCCGAGGGCCGTTGAAAAGGCTATTCGCACCCAGATATTGCGAGCCATTCAGGAATCCCTGAATTGGTATAATCCGCCAGCCGAGGCCCACCAGTAAAGGATAAGAAGCTATCGCCGATAGCTTCCACCTGACAAGGATTTAAACTTTTTGCTTCGTTTGCCCCATGCAAATGAAACAACCGGATATTCAGACCGCGTGCTTTTCACCAAAGCAATTGTCAGCTCGATGGGGAGTTTGCGAATTAACTCTGAGACGGTGGCGCAGGGAGGGCCGGCTAAAAGCAATGAAGCTCAAAAGAGCAGTTCGCTTTTCCGCCTCCGAGGTTGAACGCTTTGAACGAGAATCGCTGATATGAAGGCATGGCCGAAAACTCGCTGTGGCCCAAATCCTATGAAGACGACATGGATTTCCAGCCACATCGAATTAGGAACAAACAACCCATCCAGATGAATCCCTACACGCGTATTTTCAAGGCTGACCACGACCTTGCCATTTCAGCTGGCGGACTAACCGCCCTAGCGGTGTATATCGGCCTACTCCGCATTCACAGCGATGCACCACCAGGGGAAAAAGAATCCTTTCGTGCAGGGGCGGCCCGTATCGCTAGACACGCCGGAACCTCATCAAGAACTGTTAAGAGAATTCTTCCCAAGTTAGCTGCAGAAGGGCTGATCACTGTGGTCTCAGGCAGAAGGAAAGATCGCATTTCAGACCACGAAGAAAATCGCATCAAACTTCAAGGAGTCGCAGGGAGATCACTAGGTAGGGACTCAGAGTCACTAGGTAGGGACTCGGAATGCGGACTCAATGGCCCTCGTAAAAAGAAAACTTCCTATAAGGAAGTAAAGAAAGACCGCCGCTTTCAGCGCGGCGAGTCTGAAGCCTCGCCCGCTAACGGCTATCAAAAAGAAATACACCCAGACTTCGACTACTGAAAATGGAAAAATCTCCAAAAGCTGAAGATGCGGTAACCTTGAAAGGATCCATCGTTAAAAAATCGAATGATCTGCATATAGATTTGAACTCAGAATTGAAGGAATCGTCAAAAGATATGCAGGAAATAGTTCAAGAATTGGAATTTCGGATAGGAAGAGGCTTGTTCAAACTCGACCCTTATCACGATGACATCGACAAGGAAGCCGTTTCAAATTTTCTCAACTGGCACGAGGATTTCGATGGAGATTGGCCTCCTTGCAACGCTATTCTAACAGGGGCACCGGGGACGGGAAAATCTCGCGCGCTTGCATATTCAGCGCGCAAAAAATGCATCGAAGGTTCCGCTAGCATTGATTGGATAACGGCTTACGAATTTTCTGAACTTGTAAGCGAGCTTTCCACAGACAAGCGCTGTCAAGCAATGGATCGTCTAAATGAACTGGCCGAGGCGGTAATTTTGTATTTTGATGATTTAGGAAGCGCGAGTTTTACACCCCAAAGATTAGCACAATTTCTCAAGCTAATGGACATCCGGTATCGGAAAAAATGGCCGACATTTTTTTCTACAAATTATACAACACCAGAGCTTAAAAAATTGCTTTTGCATAGTGGCGCTTCCGATTTTGAGGCCACGAGGATTCTTTGGAGAATCATTGGAACCCCTTCTGAGCCAAGGGCAAAATTTTTTCACTTCAAAAAAACTGAGCCCAATTTAGCAACGAACTCTCTAAAAAATTGGAATGAAACGAATCCATGATCGCCAAATCGAAAAAACAACACGCAAAAAGCCCTCGCGCGCGTAAAGCGCCGAAAGCCCAGCCCGAAAGCGCTACCAGCCCCTCAGAAAGCCGCTTGCTTAAACTTCGCAAGGAAGGCCACCCGATCCGAGCAATCGTCAAAGCATCAGCCCGCTTAGCGGATTGCATCAAGGAGGGCTCTTCCGAGAAGAACGCCCAAGTGATCGAGGATGCCAAAAATGCCACCCATCGCATTTTTGATCCTGGCAGCCGAACTATGATCGAGGTTCCTGACCACAAAACCAGACTCGCGGCGGTGACGCTGGAACTGGCCTATGTCGAGGGATTGCCGGTGAAGCGCGAGATTTCTGTGCAGGCGAATTTCGAGAGCGGTGAGAGCGTCATCGAGCGAATCAAAGCCTCGCCCGAAGCCATGCGAATGCTGGGCCGGATGAGCGTTCAAAAATCCCCCTCTATTTTCGAGGCCGAAATCACTGGAGAGCCGGAGCCGGAAAAGTAGCGTTCAAGAATCGAACGATTTTTGAATGGATATTTTGAGACTTTGGCAGCTTAACGGAATCTCAAAATTATTTTTCTGCCTCGGGAAGAAACCCGTTTACCGGTTAGAGGCTGGCGCGTATTGGGCGCTTTCAAGCATGAAACCATTCCCATTCACCTACGCCTGCCCCCATTGCTACCAACGACTCCAATCTCCGAATACTGATGCCGGCAAGACACTAAGTTGCCACTTCTGCAGAAAAAACTTCATCGCACCGAAGGCTCCACCGCGTCCGTTGGGCGGGTTGCTGATCCTTTATGGAGTAATGATGGTGCTTGGAACAGCATTTGCCTTTGCATCTATTGTATTTATACCCATTGGGATTCCCGTAGCGTTCGGTCTCTACGGTTTTTTTAAGCAACGGAAGTGGTTTGTGCCATTCACTCTCATTTCGAATGTGAGCGGGCTTGCGATAGGCATGTATTACTCGCTTCCCACTTCCGTGAGTTGCTTACTTGTAGCTATTTACTTTTTGTGTTCAAAGCGGGTTCGCGAGACTTTTGTGACCTAACTCAAAATAAAATACCGTTGGCGAATTTTTTTGAGAAAACCCGTTTACCAGCGAAGGGCTCGTGCATACGGCAAAGTGTGAAGTTTAGACATTACACCCAGGCACACCAGAAGCTCATTGGCATCCAAAAAAGATATCGATGGCTTGCAGGATTAGCTCAGCGCGGCGCGCAGGAGGCTCGCCAGCGCGTTTTTCCTGCCGCCGCAACCATGAACGAGGTCCGGCTATGAGAATCGCGCTTTATTACCGAGTCAGCACGAGCGACCAGACCACCGAGCCGCAACGGCTTGAACTGCTCGAATACGCCCGCCGAAGAGGTTGGACGAATTTCCGTGAATATCGCGATGTCATCAGCGGAACAAAGACAGCTCGCATCGGACTGGAAATGATGATGCGCGGCGTGCGGAAGCACCAGTTTGATGCGGTGCTTGTTGCGAAGCTCGACCGGCTCGGCCGGAGCTTGCCGCACTTGGCGCAACTCATTGCGGAACTCGACAGCCACAAGGTGGCGCTGGTGGCGACCACTCAAGGCATCGACACCACGGAGCAGAATCCGGCTGGCCGGTTGCAGATGCATGTGCTCATGGCCGTGGCGGAGTTCGAGCGGGAGATCATCCGGGAGCGCACGAAGGCCGGGCTCAAAGCGGCGCTTGCCCGAGGCAGCACGCTCGGGAGGAAGGCCCGGCAATGGATGCCCGAGGAGATCGCCGCCATCAAAGCCCACAACGGCACGGTGAAGGAACTGGCACAAAAACTCGGAGCCAGCATCGGCACAGCCCACAAGCTCTTGCAAACCCGCCTGCTATTCGCAGCATGAGTCGCTCAAACAAATTTCCCTAACTATGGAATACCCCGAACCATGGCACTCCAGGCCTGAAGAAACTTGGCCTCGACTGCAAGCTGCCATAAAGCGCCTAAACCGAGTGAGAAAAAGCAAGGGGCTTCCCATTTTATACAATGAACTGCCTCCATATAAGTCTATTATGCTAAATGAAGAAAACAATGAGGCTACGCCTCCAGCGACTACCAGTAATCCGGATAATAAGAACGCCGCAGCCGAAACTATGCGAATCCTTAGCAATAATATGCGTCCGGATGAACGGCTCAATCTCCGGCAAACCGAAGCATGGGAAATGTGTTTCAATGCTTGGCTGGAATCTGAGCACCCCTTGGATATTCAGCGCCGGCTTTTGGACCACTCAAAAGACGAAGTTCTTGTGTGGCTCGATGGTAAGGCTGTTTTGCTGTTTAATACACAGTTCAAGGGCGAAGATGAGGTTGAGATGCTCAAAGAACTCTTCCCATATCCGGAGAATTGGGAGGATTTGGACGACGCACTGATCCCCCCGCCCATGCGTGAATGGATTTATGAAACCCTTGGAATTGAAACCGATGATGAATGAAAGCGACGGCCCGATGGAAGATAGCCGAGATATTGAAGTAACACTAAAACGAGATATGTTCCCAGATGGCGCGAAATTCTGGGATGACGACGGAACGCCAAAAGTGACAACGCCTGATGGCCGGGCATTTGACGCAGCATTGACCAAGGTGATTCCCGGTGCAGTGCCGCCCAACCCATACGGTCCCTTTGTCCGCGAAGTAGATTGGGATCGGTTTGTTGAAGTGATTCGCGAGGAGTATTTACGGATTGCCAAAGCGTAACGCGCCATCGGAGGAAAACTCGTTTACCGACAACGACCTCAAAAGTATTACCCAATTGAAGATGGAACAAGAAACCAAAGAGCCACCGAAACCGAAACCCAAGGGACCAGCGGGCCAAACCTGGGAAGAGCAACTCGCCGCCCACAACCGGGGGATGGCGGAGTGGAAAGCCAAACACGGGGACAAAGCGCCCAAGGTCCACTAAGCAATGCGAGGAAAGCGAATCAACTTACCGGAAGTCAGCAAGGAGGAACAGCTGGATCAGGAACAGATCTTTCGGGAAGTGGGTCTCCGTCAAGACCAGACGGACGCGCTACGGCGACGCCGAGCGGAGCCGATGGCCAACTACCTTCTACGGGAAATGCTCTTGGAAAGAATCAGGCCGGATTTTAAGCCATGAAAATCAATGATTTTTGGAACGAACAGCCCTATCGGAAAAAATGTATTCGGAAATGCGGGAGGAATTTCGGCGGTCGGGAGTGAAAACAGTTTAGCAGCGGCGCGCCGCACGAATTGCTGCACCTCGACTCAGGATTCTTCGTTCGTCACGCGAGGCGGTTCCTCATCGGCAAAGAAGGAAGATGAAGCGCGACGGATAAAAGTCATTCCTAGCACAAGGCAGCGTGAATAAATGGTCATTTTGGGACAGGCTCTAGACCTGCGCTAATTCTAAAAACCAAGCCTATACCTTATTTCACTTGACTCCTCACCCGTGCTTCGGCAAAGCTTCAAAAACAACTCCCAATGCACGCTCTACCAAAACAGCGTCTTGTCAGCCACCCGCATTCCACGCCCCTCCCTATTCGCACCACCCAGACCCTCGGATGCTCCGCAACAATGTGCTCTTTGCCCTCACTCATGTTCCCAATACCGCCCCCCGAATTGTGCACTTTTTTCGCAACTTGACAGATAAACAAGAAATTTGTGTGTCCAAACAACGTTAGGTCTATGAAATACATCCCACCTACTCCGCTTCAAGGCTCTTTCACTTGTCCCCACTGTGGTGCGATTGCTCAGCAAAGTTGGTGGACCTGCCTGTGGCAGTGCGGGTCGACCACACGGGGCCCACAGAACGACGACATCCGTGTCGGTAGATGCACTCATTGCGGCAACAACACCCTTTGGGTCAAACAAACAATGGTATTCCCGCAAACGGGAACTGCTCCCTTTCCCAATCCGGAAATGCCGCCTTCCGTTAAAAAACTTTACGAGGAAGCAGCCGCAATCCAATCAAAGTCGCCGCGAGGAGCCGGCGCTCTGCTTCGTCTGGGGATTCAAGTTCTATGTCGGGAACTTGGCGAGAAAGGCAAGAATATCAATGAAGACATCAAGTCGCTTGTTGCAAAAGGACTGCCGGACATTGTCCAGCAGTCGCTCGACATTGTGAGAGTCACGGGCAACGATTCGGTCCATCCTGGTCAGATTGATACCGATGATACCAATGTGGTCGGGAAGCTCTTTGAACTGACGAACATCATTGTGGAATACATGATTGCCATGCCAAAGCGAGTAAGCGGCCTTTACGGAGACCTTCCAGCAGCCGCGAAGGCTGCCATTACAAAGAGAGACACGACCTAACGTTTAAGGGTGTAGCGGAGGCGAGGCACGAGCCCTCCGACTGCACCCATGGTTGAACAAGCCCGGTTTGTAAGGGGGAGGCAGGGCGTATGCGGTTTATGTTTGAAACGGGACTCTGGGGAGTGGAGGGCAAGCCAGTTGGGCTTGGAAATTTGCCTCGTCGGTCGCTCTCGAAAGACGAAGGAAAGGTGTTTCTAGCCTCCAAGGCCAGTTCGGCGTTGGCCATTTCTTGTCTGTGCTGGGTTTTTGGAGATTTTTGTCCACGCAGCTGCGGGGCTTGATCCGTGATTTTGGAATAAGCCGCCTGTTTTGGAACTGATTGAAGTGAAGTATTATGTCGGACATGGAATATTCTGGGGCGGGTCGCGTCCCATTTTCCAGCGGGCGAGGATTCGCTCGAGGGGTGCCATTTCCTGTTTGCAGCAGTGACAGACGGGGGCGGGTTTGGGGGCGGGAGGTTCTTCGGCGTCAAGGTTGAGCGGGATGCCGGTGTGGAAGGCGAGGCGTTCGCGTTGGAGTTTGGCTGTGGGATGGCAGTAGCCGTAGCGGCGGATGGCGCGTAGGCCAATGGGCAGGACATGGCGCAGGTAGCGGGAAACAAACTCAACGCCGGAAAGGGTTTCGGTTCGCTTGGCGTTTCCATGGGCGCGGTCTTTCCACGAAAAGGTGACCGTCGTTTCGCTGACAGCCAGAATGCGCGCGTCGGAGATGGCTGTGCGGCAAACATACCTGCCCAAATACTGGATGATGCGTTGGCCGTCGCCGAAGGGTTGAAGATGCACGCCCCAATCTTTTTTCCAGACGGAGGGTTCCACGCCGGGAAGAGCGGCCTGTTCTGGGCGTTGGCGCAGAGCATAGAGCTTTTGCTCAAAGAGATGCCGGAATGTCGCACGGAGCACGGGCTGTGGCACAAGGAACCCGGGGCTTTTGACTCGCACCACGCGGCCCTCACGATCGAATCCCGCTCCCGGAACGATGCAATGAATGTGAGGATGAAAATGAAGGCGCTGGTTCCATGTGTGCAGGATCATGGTAAACCCGCTGCGCCGCGCTCCCAGCCAGCGGGGATTGGCAAGGGTGGCGGAAAGCGCCTCCGAGGCTGCCGCAAAAAAGACCTCGTGGATCGCCTTGGCCGATGGAGTGAAAAACAGAGCCCGAAGCTCCCGAGGCAAAGTGAATGTCACCATGAAGTAGGGAGCGCCAATGCGCTTGGCGAGTTCGCGCTCGACCCAGTCTGCGGTATCCTGTTTGCCACACTGCGGACAAGAGCGATGGTTGCAGGAATGAAACGCAAAGTGGGTAGTCCCACATTTTTCGCAGGCATGGACATGCCCGCCCATCGTCGCCGTGCGACAATGGGTGAGCGCCCAGACGGCGCGCCGCCGTGTCCGATCCCCCACAGGATGCACCCGCAGGAAATCGGGTAAAAAACGGCGCAGCGCCCCAATCACAGTGCCTGCAAAGGCCATGG
>JBIIUB010000166.1:0-5315 GCA_044340205.1 Terrimicrobiaceae bacterium | reverse complement strand
TCTCGACCTGGATCATCTCGATCGTCCAGCAATACAGCCGGTTTCAGAACTCAGGCATCCGTCCCATCGTCTTCGGTAACGCCAAGCAATTCTTCTTCACCCGCATGAACGACCGGCGGGACATTGAGGATGTGGCACGGGATATCGATCTCTCGGAGGCCACCAAGGAGGCGGTCTCTCGCTATCCACTGCCAGAGCATCTCCCCGAACACAACAAATACGCCGCCCTGACCTACTACCACCTCGATGTGCGGCAGGCGCGGTGCGGGACGATCCACAACCGGGTCTCTCCCGAGATGCTCTTCTGCTCCTCCTCGACGGGGCAGGACTTCGACGAACGCAGCCGGAAACTCCGTAGTCACGAAGACATCGTGGCCGGAATCATCCATGAAACCAACCTATGAAACATCCTCTCCTAATTCTCTGCTTACTCGCAACCGGCTGCGCCGGACGATCCCAGTTCCAAAAAGGCTATGAGCGTGGAGCCGCTGACACGGTGAAGCGCCAGTATTGGATCGAGCAGAGCCGCCAGAAGCCAGGGAACAATCCTGAAAAGCCTATCTCCATCTACAAGCTGACCGTGCCACCTGATCCCGATGCCAAGGTGAAGATGGTTCCTTATGAAATCGGAATCCCCATCGTGAACTAAGGCCATGAACAAGTATCTACCTCTCGTTTTCTTGGCAGCGGTGATCCCTGCAAGGGCCCAGTGGGTCGTCTCCGATCCCGTGGTGGAGCAGGCGACCATGGCCAAGAATGTCTTCGACCAATTGAAGTATGCTTGGGAGCAGACGCAGTGGGCGCAGCAGCTTTCCAGCCTCGCTCAGACGCTCGATACAGTGAAGAGCGAGCTGGAGGTGGCTCAGCAGGTGAAACAGGCCATCGGGAATCCGGCTGCGATTTCGGGGATGATCCAGAGCGGGCTCTTTTCCTCCTACCTAAGAAACTCGGGAATCACTGACACACTCAGCGATCTTTCAAACATTACCCAACAGGGTGCGAGGCAGTCCACGGCGATTCAGCAGATGTATCGGCCCATCGACCTGAATGCCTACAAGCGGATCGAGAATCCATTTGAGGGAACGGCTTCCTTCCGTGATGAGGAGGATCCTCTGAAACAGTTTCGAGCGGTGGAAAACGCCTACTCGAATTTCCAAGAGATGCTCCAGCAGGCGCAGACCAAGCGGAAGGAACTCAATATCCAGATTGCTGCCCTGAACGATCAGCTCAAGGGTGCCCAGGACGATGCCGAGGTGCAGAAGCTTCAGGGATCGCTGACCACGGCTCAGACCTCGCTCAAGGATCTCGACGGGATCATGGATGGGGCAGAGCACCAGGTGAGGTTGCTCCATATGCTCAATGAAAACCGGGCTGCCAGCGAGGCGATCGCTGCCGAGGACATCTCCCGGGCCCGTAATCGGGAGAGTGCCAAGATGGGCTCGGATGCGGAGGCCTCTGCCGCAAAGTCCAGCTCCCAAAGCGATATGCCTCCGGGCTTTTGAGCCATGATGCCAGCGCTATCCAATCTATTCGACGCGGCGGATCAGATCCGCTCCTACATGATGCCGTTCGCCTTCGTGCTTTGCATCTTGGGCATCGGCGAAATGGGGTGGAAAGCCGGTTCGGATGCCAAGTCGATCCTCGGCGTTATCCTGAAGGTGACGATAATCGTCGCCCTGATTGCGGGGTATCCGACCATGATGAACAAGGGGATGGAGGCGTTTCAGGAGATGCGCCAGAAGTTCACCAATGCTCAGGATGCGAAGTTCATCCAACTCCTGACTTCCAGAATCCAGAACCAACCTTCGGATTCCTGGACCGATCTCGGGAAGATCGTCCCGGCAGCCGTGGGCTACTTCTTTCAGGGCATCGGGCGCTTCATGATGGTTGTGATGAACTTCTTTCAGCAGTTCGCCATTGCCGGACTGATCGCAGTGTCCCCATTGCTTCTGGGGTTCCTGTTTTTCTCACCGACCCAGTCCTTCGGGATCCAGTTCGCAGTGACCTCCTTCACGGTGATGCTCTGGTATCTGGGAATTTGTCTGGTGGACATAGTGATCGTGGCGATCAGCGATCTGCTCTTCGCTCCGATCACTGCTGGGGGGATCGTTCAAGTGGCTCAGAATGCGATCCTCGTTCAGAACTGGCTGCTTTTTCCCTTCATCATGGCCTTCGCGTCGATCGTGACGCTCTTTTTCTATCTCTCGGTTCCCTTCGTGGCCGGAGCCATCATGAAGGGGGCCAGTGGCACCACCTCGGCTCTCAGTGCCGGGATCAGCAACACACTTCAGGCAGTTGGATTTGTAGCTGGAGCAGGAGCCACAGTTGCAGGGGCCGCAGCCACTTTCGGGGGATCGGCTGCCGCTCAGGCGGCCATGGCATCGGGTCAAGCAGTCGCTGGTGCGGCAAGTGCCGCAAGCTCTGGCAAAGGAATGAGCAACGACCTTGCTGGAAGTTCTGCTTCCTCAAGTTCTGGAGGATCCGTGCCTCCTCCTCCCGAGGAAGAAGGAGGCGTGATCACTAATCCGGCGAATCCAGCTATGGTGGCCCAGCAAACCACTCCTGAGTCGTTCTCAGTAACCGATCAATCCAAGGGAACGGTTTCTCATCACAAGGGTAGCCTCTCAACCCCTCACGCCGCTCAGGCGGCTTTCAACTCTCATCCCTCCAAGGCGAAGCCCTCCGCATCCAAACCCGATAAAAACAACCCATGAAACTCACCGCCGTCACCTCCATCACTAACAACATCGTCGCCGCGAGATTCTGGATGGCGATTGCCCTCATCTGCGGGGCCTTGGCCGTCACCTCTCCCTACCTGACCATCCAGGCGATGAAGCAGAAGGAAAAGGTGGTCATCCTCGATCAGGGTGGGACCCTGATCTACTCGCCCCTTCTGGGCTTTGAAGAGGCAGCCGGACTTCAGGCCTACCATGTGCGTCTTGCTTGTCTGGCCCTTCTTCAGCGCAACCCGATCGGCCCTGATCTTCCCGATCTTCTCAAGCGGATGTATCTGGAGGAGCCTGCGCGTAAAAAGGCAGCAGCCCTCTACAAGAAGCAGAACCCGGAGTTCAAAGAAAAGGAGATCCACCAGAAGGTGGAAGTTGGAAAACTCGACATTCTCGATACCCGAAAGATGAAGGACGGGGCAGGAGTTTCGTATGAGGCCGTCGATGTCGAGGCTGAGGGGAACCTCATACGCACCGGGACTCTCAACAAGATCGAGTTCCGCGAGGTGGCCAAGTTCAAGATCACCTTCTTCTTCGTCCGTAACCCAGACCTGATGGGCAACGGTCGTCTGCCGCTCGTGGTTCAGGATTTCAAATACGAGGAGACGCCTCTATAGGGGTAAAAAAGGGAATGGCAACAAGCTTTCAGAAAGTATGAAACGCGAAAACAATAAGAATATTGTTGCGGATTCAATAAAAAGTTTCATTGTGCATTCAATAAAAAATGAAGACCCACGCCAGATTGGCCAAAGCCTTGGAGACCGCTCTCAAGGTTGCGAGAGAGCAGGTCGTGCGTGGCCGGGATTTGCCTGCTGGAGTTAGGACATTTCTGATCCAACAGGGGTGTCTGCTGGAGATCATGAAGGGATGGTATTTTCTGATTCCTCCCCATGCACCCCGTGGTGAGACGGCACTGTGGCATGGAAACTTTTGGGCTTTCCTGAGTCTCTATCTCGAGGACCGGGTGGGGAATGATTATTGCCTAAGCCCGGAAATCTCCCTGGATCTCCAGAGCGGTGAGACGGCAACGCCGGTTCAGGCAACGGCTCTTCTGGCGCGTGGAGGGAATAACACAGTCACGCTGCAGTTTGCGGAAACCAACATTTCCTGCTCCTTGCTGACCTACACCGGGAAGCTTCCTGCACAGCGCTCCACCTACCGGGGACTGAATCTGATGCCTGTGGGCTATGCCTTGGCGAGGGTCTCTCCGACTTATTTCCGGACGAACCGCCCGCAGGCCGAGGTGCTGCTGCGGACGACTGCTGCGGCAGAACTCGCCTCCGGAATCATTGAGACGGATAACGAGGCGGGATCGATGAGAATCCTTGGCGGACTGGAGACGCTTGGTTTCAAGGAAAAGGCGGACCAAGTCAGGGGACTCATTGCTCTCACGGGCTGGAAGAAGGCGACCAATCCGTTCCCTGATGCCGAGCCGCTCCTCTCAAGCCGCCTCATTCCCAAGAGCCCTTATGCAGATCGGATCCGGCTTCTTTGGGAGCAAATGCGTCCCATGGTTCTGAAACACTTCCCTGCATCGGCTGGAAAAGCCGATGCAAAGAGCTATCTGGATAAAGCTCATCATCTCTACCAATACGACGCCTATCACTCGCTCTCCATCGAGGGGTTTCAGGTCACTCCGGAGTTAGTGGCTCGTATTGCGGCCGGTAACGATCCCGATAATCCATCGATCCGGGAGGAAAATAACCGGCTCGCTGCCAAAGGATACAGCATGGCCCATGAGTCCGTGCTTCAAA
Source organism: Terrimicrobiaceae bacterium (assembly GCA_044340205.1). Classification (GTDB taxonomy): domain Bacteria; phylum Verrucomicrobiota; class Verrucomicrobiia; order Chthoniobacterales; family Terrimicrobiaceae; genus UBA967. The sequence continues at coordinate 835 of JBIIUB010000166.1, read as the reverse complement.
GCATCGGCAAGATTTTTAGCGGGGGGCTCCCTGGAAAGACAGTCGAGTCGGATCTCCCTTACTGGTATTCGGAACTCCACAAGCCCTTCGTCCAAGTGGGACGACTCTCGATGGCCGATGTGGCGGGGTATCGCGAGAAGCCAGTCTATATCAGGGGATCAAGCCATGTGCCGCCAGCGCCGGGGCTTGGTGTGATTGATGGTATGGAGGCTTTTCATCAGGCACTCTCCTCGGAGCCGGAAGCCTCTGTGCGGGCGATCCTCGGACATTTCCTCTTTGTCTACATCCATCCTTTTTCCGATGGGAATGGTCGTATCGGAAGGTTCCTCATGAATGCCATGCTGGCCTCCGGTGGATATCCATGGACGATTCTGCGTGTCACACGCAGGCAAGCCTACATGGATGCGCTCGAAGAAGCTTCGGTCGCACGCAACATCATTCCCTTCACGAAATTCGTGGGCGCGGAAATGGCGGTCGATTGGTCCCTTGAGTTGGCTGAAGCAGAGCGGTTACAACGATAAGCCGTCTTGAAAAGTTGCTCCCGATCGGGAGCACCAGGGATCTTTTTTTCTGAAATTGTGGGGGGAATGAAGCTCCCAATCCTCGCCTCGATTATCCTCGCCGGCTCTCTTGCACACGCTGGATCCATTGTCCAGAAGCGGCTCGATGAGTTCATCATCTACGACATCCCGGTGGCTTCGAAGACGGGAACCACGACGGTCATGTTCCCCTCGGAAATCTCGGGTCTCTTTGCCAAGTCGGTTGCCGTGCAGGATCAGGAAAATGCAGGGTTTCTGATCTCATTCACGCCGGGAAACTTCTACTTCACGATCCG
>JBIIUB010000133.1:0-5346 GCA_044340205.1 Terrimicrobiaceae bacterium | reverse complement strand
ACACCCAGAAGTTCGCAGATTCGAGTGATATCGTCATGGCGCTTGTGAAGGGCTTTTTCTTTGCGGGAGTCATCGTATTCATCAGTTGCCGCGAGGGTCTTAACGCAAGGGATGGAGCCGTGGGAGTCGGACGCGCCACGACATCCACCGTTGTGAATTGTTCGCTCGCCATCCTCATCGTGAATTTTTTCCTCACCATGGCACTCAATGTCATCTTTCCAGCTGGCCAATGATGAACACGCCATTGATCCAAGTCCGGGACCTCGTCCAAAAAATAGGCGGCCAGGAAATCCTGAAGGGCATCTCGTTGGATATCCACAAGGGAGAAACGCTCGTCTTGCTCGGAAAAAGTGGCGGCGGCAAAAGCGTGTTCCTGCGGCATCTGATCGGGCTCATGCGCCCGGTCTCGGGAAGCATTTTGTTCGAGGGCCAGGAGGTGACCCGCCTCAAGGAACGCGAACTCGAACCGGTCCGCCGAAAAATCGGCATGCTCTTCCAGGATGGAGCCCTTTTTGACTCGATGAATGTTTTCGACAATGTCGCCTTCCCTCTTCGGGAACGCGGGGAGCGCGACCCAGCTGTGATCCGGCGCAAGGTCGAGGAATCGCTTGGCATGGTCAATATGCGCGGCCACGACAAAAAAATGCCGGTGAACCTGAGCGGCGGCATGCGCAAGCGGGTGGCCTTGGCGCGGGCGATCATCTCGCCACCGGATGTCATCCTCTATGACGAACCCACGGCCGGCCTCGACCCCATTGTTTCAGACAGCATTAACAAATTGATACGCCGCCTGCAGTCCGAGCTGCATGTCACTTCGGTCGTCGTCACGCATGACATGGTGAGTTGCAACCACATTGCCGACCGCGTGGCCCTGCTGAATGAGGGGCGCATTTATTTCACCGGAAGCACGGACGACCTCCGCGCGACCACAGATCCCACGATACGGGATTTTGTGGATGGAAGATCGGGAGAAACCATTTATTAGAAACCCACACATGAGCAGCGAAGACAGAGGCACACAAATCAAGGTTGGAATTTTCATCCTCATCGGACTGGTGACCGTTGGACTCATGGTCGTCTACTTCGGACGGCTCGGGGAGGGATTTTCGAACTACTACAATGTGCGGGTGGAATTCGCCAACGCCAGCGGACTTCTCCGCGGGTCCGAGGTTCTGCTGGCCGGAGCGAAGGTCGGCCGCATCACAAACGACCCTACGATCCTTCCCGACATGCGCGGGGTCTATGTGGATGTCCGCATTCTCGAACAGGTGCAAATTCCTGTGGGCAGCGTATTTTCCATAGGCAGTTCCGGCCTCCTCGGAGACAAATACATCGAAATCGCCCTCGATGGTGACGGCAAAGAAACCGGCTTTATCAAGCCTGGAACAGTCCTCAAAGGCACCGAAAATAGCGGAGGCATCGCAGGCATGGCGGCCGGAGCGGGGGATTTGATCGCCGATCTGCGAACCACCGTTGGCAATATCAATGCCGTTGTGAAGAAGCTCGACTCGACCGTGCTTTCCAAGGCCGAGCTGGATTCCATTTCGGCGACAATGAAGAACCTCCAAACCGCCACAGGACAAATCGCAGAGGCTTCCAAAAATTTCGACACCACATTGGCCAGCGGCAAAGCGACGATGGACTCTGCTAAAAAAGCCGCTGACGAGCTTCAGCATACACTCTCCGCCATGCACAAACTCGTCGAGCAGGCCAAATCGGGAAGCGGCGTGCTCGGCACCCTCATCAGCAATCGGGACATGGCAAACAACCTGCGCGCTCTGGTATTGAACCTCCGCAAGCATGGCATCCTCTGGTATAAAGACACCAGCGCGCCTACGGCTGCTGGAGATGCCACGGAACCTTGATCTCCCACTTCATCGAACCTGACAGCGTTTGACTTGATCCCCTGCCAAACTAAACTGCGACATAACGAATGAGCCAGAAATCGAAACGAAGCGTTTTATTCATCTGCACTGGAAATGTCTGCCGGAGCCCGATGGCCGAGGCGCTGTTCCGCAGCATATCCGCCGGATTGGATGATGTGCGCGTTTTTTCAGCCGGACTCAGCGCCCCTCAAGGAGCCCCGGCCAGCCGCGACGCGGTGGATGTCCTCGCAGCACAAGGCATCGACCTCTCGAAATTCCGCAGCCAGCCGGTCACAGAGGATTTGCTGGAGAAGGCATCCCATGTCTTCGTCATGACGCGCGAGCATCACCGCTTGGTGGACATGTTTTTCCCCGAATACATCCACAAGGTCCGCCTGCTCCGCTTTGATGAAAAAGGCACGCCCGATGTGCCCGATCCCATTGGCCAAGGACGCGCCGTTTATGCCGAGTGCAAGCGCAGCATCGAGCAGGCCATGCCATCCGTATTACGAATCATTAATCAAAAACCCATGACGACACCCGACGAATCCCAAAAGGGAATCTCCACACTCACTGAAACCGACCCCGAAATCGCAGCAGCCATCGAGAAGGAATACAAACGCCAATTCGAGCACATCGAGTTGATCGCCTCCGAGAATTTCACCAGTCGCGCCGTGATGGAGGCCCAGGGATCCTGCCTCACCAACAAATACGCCGAAGGGTATCCCGCGCGCCGATGGTATGGAGGCTGCGAGTATGTGGACATCGTGGAAACACTAGCCATCGAGCGCGCGAAGAAACTCTTCGGCGCACAGCATGTCAATGTGCAGCCTCACAGCGGCAGCCAGGCGAATATGGCCGTCTATTTCAGCGTGCTCACGCCCGGCGATAAAATTCTGACGATGGACCTCGCCCACGGCGGCCACCTCACACACGGCCACAAGGCGAATTTCTCAGGCAAACTTTACGAGGTTCACCACTACGGCGTGAGCCAAGAAACCGAGACGATCGACTACGACGCCCTCGCCCGCCAAGCCGAGGAAGTGCGTCCCAAAATGATCACAGCCGGTGCATCCGCCTACCCTCGCATCATTGATTTCAAGCGGATGCGAGAGATTGCCGACGCTGTTGGAGCCTACCTCTTCGTGGACATGGCTCACATCTCGGGACTCGTCGCCGGCGGGGTGCACCCTTCGCCATTCCCTTACGCCGACTTTGTCACCACAACCACTCACAAAAGCCTACGCGGTCCGCGTGCTGGCCTCGTGATGTGCAAAGAGGAATTCGCCAAAAAAATCGACGGCCAAGTTTTCCCGGGCGTGCAAGGCGGACCGCTCATGCATGTCATCGCAGCGAAGGCCGTTTGCTTCCACGAAGCCCTGCAGCCCGATTTCCGCGAGTATGCTCAACAGGTCGTGAACAATGCCAAATCCCTCGCGGCCCGACTCTCAAAACTCGGCCACCGCATCGTCTCCGGCGGCACGGACAACCATGTCCTCCTTGTTGACCTCCGCCCTGCGGGAATCACCGGCGCCGAAGCCTCGGTGGTCCTCGACAAGGCCGCGATCACGGTGAACAAAAACGCGATTCCGTTCGATACCGAGTCGATCATGAAAACCGGCGGCATACGCATTGGCACGCCTGCCATGACTACCCGCGGCCTCCGCGAGGATGACATGATGCAGGTCGCGGACTTCATCCACACAGCGCTCGACGCACGGAACGATGAATCCCGCTTGGCAGCACTGCGCCGCGAGGTGACGAGCTTCACAGCCCAGTTCCCGCTACCCTGAGCCAGCCTCAGGGTCTCTGGGACTGGAGGCGCATCGCCTGCTCCAGGACCTTTCGCGCCGCCTCGTCTTGATTCACATGGGTCGAGTCGAAGCGAAAATCCGCAGCCGACTCATAAATCGATCTTCTCGCGGAAAGAAGTTGATCAAAGGTCTCACGCGGGCTCGCCGTTTGCAAAAGCGGACGCTTCCCACTTCGAATCGCACGATCGAAAAGAATGCTCGGATCGGAATCAAGCCACACAACAATTCCGATCTTTTTCAGCACCTCGCGGTTGGCCTCGCGCAAAATAGCCCCGCCTCCGGTTGAGAGAACCACACCGGCGACGCCGACAAGATCGGCAAGCACCCTTTGCTCGATCTCGCGAAACCCCTCCTCGCCGCAAGCGGCGAAGATTTCAGGAATACTCCGCCCCTCGGCCTTCACGACAAGTTCGTCCGTGTCCACAAAGCGATGTCCAGTGAGGCTGGAAAGCCTCCGACCGACACTGGATTTCCCACATCCCATGAACCCTATGAGAACAAAATTTGGCAACATGGAATGACTCTGTCACAGCGATGCGGCCGCTGAAATCATTTTGAGTCCCGCTGGCATTTCCCGAAGCGGTTGCTATGGTTGTCGGATGTCGCGACCCAAGCTTATTTTCGGATCCCCCGAGACCTGCGCGGACTTGCTTTACGCCACACATTTCCGTGCGCCGGACTCTTTCGCATACCTTGAGGTTGATGGAAAAAAACATATTCTCCTGAGCGATCTCGAAGTCGATCGCGGTCGGGTCGAAGCCAAGGTGGACGCGGTCGATTCCTATTCGGAAGTCGAAAAAACAGTCCGCCAATCGAGCGATAAAAAGCCCTCACAGGCAAAGGTGACCGCCGCCTGGATCACCTCGAAAGGCGTTCGCGAAATCAAGGTTCCCAATGACTTTCCACTCGGCCTCGCACGCGACCTGAAAAAAGAGGGGCTCGATCTGAAGCCGGCGCGTGGAGCGTTTCAACCAGAACGGGAAATCAAATCCCGGCAGGAGGTGCAACTCATCGAAAAGGCCCTCCGCATCGCCGAAGCCGGCATGACTCGTGGCATCGAAATCCTCCGCGCCTCGCGCATCCGCAAGGATGGCAGCCTGTCTTTCAACGGCGAGGCGCTCACCTCGGAACTCCTCCGCATCGAAATGGAGACCGCCGTCCTGCGCAACGGGGGCGAAGCCCGTGGTGATACGATTGTCGCTTGCGGCGAGCAGGCCTGTGACCCCCACTCGCGCGGCTCAGGCCCGCTTTTTGCAAACCAGCTGATCATCCTCGACATCTTCCCCCGAGACGCCCGCACCGGCTGGTTCGGCGACATCACCCGCACAGTTGTTCGTGGCAAGGCGACAGACGCCCAGCGCCACCTCTGGGAAACATGCCTCGCCGGACAAAAACTCGCCCACGATGCCATGAAGCCCGGCACCGAGGGCCGCATCATCCACAACATGGTGAAAAACCATTTCGCCGCCCAAGGATACCCTACCGAAATCAAAAACGGACGCTGGCAGGGCTTCTTTCACGGCACCGGCCATGGACTTGGGCTCGAAATCCACGAGTCGCCGCGTTTTTCCGACACCACCTTCCTACCTGGTCAGGTCATCACCGTCGAACCCGGCATCTACATGCCCGGACTCGGCGGCGTGCGCCATGAGGATGTCGCACTCATC
>JBIIUB010000003.1:0-65569 GCA_044340205.1 Terrimicrobiaceae bacterium | reverse complement strand
CGCCTTCGCAGGCACCTCGGCCAAGACCTTCAAACAAACAGTAGCTCCAGCCGCAGAATGCAAATTCCGCGATCAGGAACTCCAAGTCGACGCATTTGCCGCCGGCGCTTTCTACAACCAAGGCCGTCCAGGCTGGGGTGGTGGACTCGGAGTTAACTACTTCTTCACCAAATTCATCGGTATCGGTGTCGAACAAGACATCCTCGGCCGTGAAAAAGTTGGTGGTGGTTCCAACGCTGAATGGGCTACCTCTGGTAACCTCTTCCTCCGCTATCCGATCTGCTCGTTGAACCTCGCTCCTTACGCCCTCGCTGGCGGTGGTGCTGCTTACGGCACCGGCAAAGGACATGGCTTCGGCAATGTCGGTGGTGGTCTTGAATACCGCGTTACCGACAACATCGGCCTCTTCTCCGATGCCCGTTGGGTTTACTCCGCCGAAGAGCCAAAGAGCGCCGTTCTCGGCCGCGCTGGTCTTCGCTTCGCGTTCTAATCCAACTCGTAGCTTAACTTAAACCAAGAAGCCGACTCGCAAGAGTCGGCTTCTTTTTTTTGTTCAAAAATGGGCGTCCGCTGCATGAGGTGAACACCCCGCTTGACCCATGAATCATCAAACATCGTCCATCCCATTCCACCACCTTGAAAGCCTCTCCTCGCTCTTCTTGGACAAACTTTTTAGACGATCGTCCAAAAGGTTTGCCTTCAAGCGTCGCAGATTTTTATAAAAATTCCGTCTAAATTTTACACAGATTACTTAATTGTAAAAATTTGTATAATACCAAAAATTTGGACGATCGTCCAAATTTTTGGTTCGCGCGAAAGAGAATGGATAGTATTTGCAGTTGAAGGGTGCCGAACCCGATGAGCGCTTCAGCAACTTTGGGTGGGATTGGTTTTTTACACCGAATCAAGCCCGCAGTCGGACAATCAGATCACCCGTATCCACCGCCTCGCCGGCTTGCGCCAGGATTTCATCGATCACGCCATCCGCTGGGGCATAGAGGGTTGTTTGCATTTTCATGGCCTCAAGGGTGAGAATCTTATCGCCTTTGGCGACTTTTGCCCCAACGCCGACGGACAATGAACTTACCATGCCTGGGATTGGTGCGCCGACCTCATTGGGTTTCGAGGAATCGGCTTTTGGTCTGGAAACGGATTTCGCCTGGAGCGAGCGATCGAGTGTGGTCGCCTCGCGGGGCGTGCCGTTGAACTCGAAGGAAACAACACGCCTTCCGTCCTTAGCCGGTGCGCCGACATTGATCAACTTGACGAACAAGGTCTTGCCCTGCTCGATATCGACCGCTATTTCCTCGCCCGGCTTCAATCCATAGAAAAACGCGGGCGTCGGCAGTTTGCTCACATCGCCATACTCGCGCTCGAATTTCGAAAAGTCCGCAAAGACATCCGGATACATGAGATGGCTGTAAAGGTCGTCGTCGCTCGCCTCGCGTTTGAGCTTGGCGGTGAGTTCAGTGCTGACTTCTGCCAGGTCGACTTTCGGCGCACGGGCCTTGGCGGGTTTCGCTTTTCCAAGCACCACTTCCACAAGTTTTTTCGGCCAACCACCCATCGGCTCGCCAAGTCCCCCGGCGAGCATGTCTTTCACCGACTCCGGAAACGCCGTTCCGGGTTCGAGATTCAGGACATCCGCCGGACGAATGCCACGGGTAAAGAGGAAAAGCGCCATGTCGCCGACGACTTTACTCGAGGGCGTCACTTTCACGATGTCGCCGAAGAGTTCATTCACCTCGGCATAGCAGCGGGCGATCTCCGGCCAGCGGCTGGAAAGCCCCATGCTGGCGGCCTGCTCTTTGAGATTGGTGAATTGTCCGCCGGGCATTTCGTGGAGATAAACCTCTGCACTTCCAGTCCTTGGCGAGGTGTCGAAGGGCGCGTAAAAGGTGCGGACCTGTTCCCAGTAGTCGGCAAATTCGTTCAGCGCATCCAAATCCAGGCCCGGATCGCGCGGCGTGTGGCGCAGGGCGGCGACAAGGCTGTTGAGGTTCGGTTGCGAGGTCGAGCCGGACATCGAAGAAATCGCGGCATCCACCACATCGACTCCCGCTTCGGCGGCCATGAGGATCGAAGCCGCATTCACGCCGCTGGTGTCGTGGGTGTGGAAATGCACAGGCATGCCGACTTCCTCGCGGAGCGCCTTAATGAGTGTCCTCGCCGCAAAGGGGCGGCAGAGTCCGGCCATGTCCTTCACCGCGAGCATGTGCGCTCCCATTTTTTCCAGCTCCTTGGCGAGGCCGATGTAGTATTTGAGCGAATACTTCGTGCGGGCAGGATCGAGAATGTCGCCCGTGTAGCAGAGCGTGCCTTCGCAGACGCCGTTGTATTTCCGCACGGCCTCCATCGCTGCCTTCATGTTCGGCAGGTCGTTTAACGAGTCGAAAATACGGAAAATGTCCATGCCGCAGGCCACGGCGTGTTGGATGAAGCCGGCCACGACATTCGGCGGGTAGTTCGAATAGCCGACCGCATTCGAGCCGCGCAGGAGCATCTGGAAGCAGATATTAGGAATCCGCTCGCGCAAGTCGCGCAGACGATCCCACGGATCCTCGTGTAGGAAGCGCATCGAGGCGTCGAAGGTCGCGCCGCCCCACATTTCCAAGCTGAAAAGCTCCGAGGCCCGGCGCGCGACGGAATCCGCCACGGCCGCCATGTCGTAGGTGCGAACGCGCGTGGCGAGGAGCGATTGATGCGCGTCCCGGAAGGTCGTGTCCGTGAAAAGCAGGCGCTTCTGGCGGCGCGTCCACTCGGCGAATTTCTCGGGTCCGAGCTTGAGCAAAAGCTGGCGCGTTCCCTCGGGCGGCACCTGTTTGCCATCGTAGGATGGTCGTCGCGCTGCCTCCAAGGGCGCGAAAATCTGGTGTCCCTTGGCTTGGGGATTTCCATTCACGATCACATCCGCGAGGAAGGAAAGCAGGCGCGAGGCGCGGTCGCGGCGGGGTTTGAAATCGAAGAGCGACGGCGTGGTATCGATGAGCGTGGTCGTGGCCGCGCCGGACTGGAATGCCTCGTTTTGAATGACATTTTCCAGAAACGGGATGTTTGTCTTCACCCCGCGAATACGGAATTCGCGGAGCGCGCGGAGCATGCGCTGGAGGGCCATCGGAAAGGTCTGCCCGGAAGTCGTGATTTTTGTGAGAAGAGAGTCGTAGAACGGCGTGATGACGCTGCCCGTCGTGCCCATGCCCGAGTCGAGGCGAACCCCGAAACCCGCCGCGCTTCGGTAGGTGATGATCTTGCCGTAATTGGGCATGAATTTGTTTGCCGGATCCTCGGTGGTCACGCGGCATTGGACGGCATAGCCATTGCAGGGAATGTCCGGCTGCAGCGGCAGCGCCAACTCGGGGCCGTGCAGCGAAGCTCCAGCCGCGACGAGAATCTGGGAGCGCACAAGATCGATGCCGGTGACCTGCTCCGTCACCGTGTGCTCGACCTGGATGCGCGGGTTCATCTCGATGAAGAACCACTCTTTTTTATCCACATCGTAGAGAAACTCGATCGTGCCGGCATTGTTGTAGCCGACGCCCTGCGCCAAGCGCACAGCGGCATCGCAGAGGTCGCGTCGCACGCCCTCGTCGAGAGCCACGGATGGTGCGATTTCAATCACTTTTTGGTGGCGCCGCTGCACCGAGCAATCGCGCTCATGCAGGTGCAGCACATTCCCATGGCGGTCGCCCAGGATCTGCACCTCGATATGCTTTGCCCGGGGAATGTATTTTTCAAGGAAGACGGCGCAATTTCCAAACGCCCGCCCGGCCTCGCCCTGCGCCTCGTCCAGCAGGTCGGCCAAATCCTCGCCACGCGTCACCACCCGCATCCCACGCCCGCCACCGCCGAAGGCCGCTTTGATGATGAGCGGAAACCCAATCCCCTTTGCGATGCGCAGCGCCTCGCCGCGCTCGTTTACGGGATCCTCCGTGCCCGGCAGCGTCGGCACATTCAGCTTCTGCGCCAGTGCCCGAGCGGCGGTCTTGTCGCCCATCGTGTCGAGCAACTCCGAGTCCGGTCCCACAAAAGTGATCCCCGCCTCCACACAGGCGCGAGCAAAAGCTGCGTTCTCCGATAAAAATCCATAGCCCGGATGAATCATGTCCACCCCGTGCTCACGCGCCAGGCTGATGATGCCATCGATATCCAGATATGCTCCCACTGGTCCCTTGCCCTCGCCCACCACATAGGCCTCGTCTGCTTTGAAGCGGTGCATCGTGTGACGATCCTCCTGCGCGTAGATGGCCACCGTGCGCATGCCCAGCTCGGTCGCGGCACGGAAAACGCGGATCGCGATTTCGCTGCGGTTCGCCGCAAGAAGTTTCTTGCCGGCGACCGACACGGCTTGGGTGGAAGGAGAGGAAGACTGCGAGGAGGAGGATTTCATGAGATGAAGATCGGGGTAGGACTTATAAAACCAGCACGAGCCATTGGCAATCCTTCCCAAAAGGATTTCCGCGCCGCGAAGCGAGCCCAGACTGCCCCAATTGACAATCGCCATGTGGTAACTAATGTTATTCCATGATCGCTCAATCCAAAGTTCGCAAAATCGGCAACTCTCTCGGCGTGGTTCTTCCTAAAGAAGCCCTCCAACAGCTCAACGCTGAAGAAGGAACCATCCTCTATTTCACGGAATCCCCCGAAAGCTCCCTCCGCGTCACTCCCGAGCGCCCGGGCTTTCAACAATTCATGCAAGTAGCCGAAAAGGGCATGCAGAGATATCGCAACGCACTTCGTGAACTCGCCAAATGAACGAGCCTAACTGGATCACGAAGGACATCCTCCTTGCGGTGCATGCCGAACTGCTCAACCGCTTCGGAGGTTTGTCAGGCATCAGAGACGAAGGCTTGCTCGATTCCGCGCTGAACAGGCCCAAGCATCTCGTCTCCTATGGCAGCCCGACTTTGTTTGAGATGGCGGCCTCCTATTCCCATGGGATCGTCAAAAACCACCCTTTCTTGGACGGAAATAAACGCACCGGCTTTATGTCGGCCTACATCTTTCTTGGAGTTAATGGATGGTCTCTCGAAGCCCCCGAAGAAGAAGCCGTCCTCGAAACCCTCGCCCTTGCAGCCGGCGAAACCTCGGAAGAAGCCTACGCAACCTGGCTGGAGCGCAACTCTGTGCCGGCAAATTGACGGGCCCGCCGCGCTATTTCTACTTGCCATCCGCCAGCGTGCGAATTTAGTGTTCTGCCTCTGATTTGTCCGTAAGCACACCCGTGCTTCGCTTGACAAAGCACGGTCGGCTTCGGAACCCATTCCAAAGCCTCCCAAATTCCACGCGTCCCTAGCTCAATGGTAGAGCAGTTGACTCTTAATCAATTGGTTCCGGGTTCGAGTCCCGGGGGGCGCACTTCTTCTGCGGTAAGGAGTTGCAGAGAAAAATAAAATTTCTGTGTTTTTCGTGAGTTGCACTTGCGTTGCACTTTTCCGGAGGTCCAGTTTTTCTGGGGGTCGGTATAGTCTCGGGAGCAGTCACCGACATCCTCCGCAACCAAGACTCGGCGGGCAGGCAAATCTACAACCCGCAGGACACAGGGTTTAATATCGCCTCGAAGACCACCGAGCGGCTCTGGAAGGCTTTCAGCCCTGGGGCATTTGATACCGGAGCGCGAATCATCAAGGCAGGAGCGGGTGATGTAAGCGACAGCGGACGTGCCTACAATCTCGCCAACGAACTCCTCGGCTTGGCAGCAGGGCAACGCATCACCGAGGTCAATGTCGAAGCGGCTCTTGGCTTCAAGGCTTCAAAGTTTAGCCGCGACATCCGCGATGCCTCATCCCTCTTCACTCGCGAGTTTAACTCGAAGGGCACTCGCTCGCCGGAGGACATCGCCGATGCCTACGAACGTGCCAACGAAGCGACCTACAGCCTCACCGCTGATTTCCGTGACGATGTGCTGGCAGCTATCGGGCTGGGCAAAATCTCTCCGAAGAAGGCCGAGGAAATTATCAAAGCCAATCGCATCGGCAAGGAGGACATCGCGATGATTCGCAGTGGGCGCTACAAGAAATACGAGCCAAGCGATGCGGCTAAGAAGATCGCCCCGAAGGATCGCATCAAAGCAGCCGACGCCGCCGTCAAGCGAGCCAAGGACACCCCGCTATGAGACGCCTCAAGAATCCGAATCAATGGCCCCCTGGTGGATGGAACTACGAAGAGCCCTCCACGGGTTTTCGCTTCAGGGGTTCATCGCTTCAAGACCTCGCCGCGAAGGTCAAACTTCACCGAGAGGTCAACTACCTTGGACGCGAAGACCGAGTCGAAGAGGACATTCAGGAACAGATCGTCCTCAAGGCTCCCGAGGAGTTCGATGGCTGGGCAGAGGGATAGTTTTGACCTCGATGGCTTCGGAGTCGGCGCGTCGGAATATCTTTGCCTCCGCGCCTAAAAAATCAATGTCGCTCAACACGGCAATGTTGATTGCGTTTGAAGCGGTCTGCTTCTCTTCGAGCCCAGTGGAGCGACGGCCCATGTCGGCAGCGGTCTTGATCTTCTCCACCTTGGCAAGGAGTTCCCTGTCTTCCATCTCGGAGGTGTAATCGAGTATGCGTTGAGCCGCCTTATACTCAGCTTCTCTCACTTGTAGAGACCTGTCGCGCCATAGCTGCTCGATGTTTTCAGTAGCGGTCTTTTCAAGTTGGGTTTGGACCTTCTTGATGACCCTAGGGGACATCTCCCCGCCGAGCCACTTGAACCGATAAGCGCGGGATTTGATCGTTCCTTCGGGGACTTTGAACTCCTTCGCAAGATCGCAAAACTTAGTCCCTGCCAGATACATCGCTTTGATGGCGATCCAGTCGGGACGAGGCTTTCCAGTGATTGCGTCTTTTTTCCTGCGGGACATTAGAATCTATCGGGGGTTATGATCTTGGGACTCTCGTCTGCGGCAGGTTTCAACTCGACCCGCTGATCGGCCATAAACGAAGCCATGACTTTCTCGACAAGCTCCTGACACTCCGGCTCCGACTCGATGGCGTTTAAGATGAATGCGTGCTGCACGAAGAGTTGCCGCAGGTATTTGCGGTCTTCACTGTCGTATTCGAGTGCGGCGTCATGTTCGCCGAGATGCTTGGCGATTGCTTCAGTGATTCATTGCTTCAAGGTTCACCCGCGACATCCGCTGGCTCAATTGGCAAAGAGGACATCGCGATGATTCGCAGCGGGGCTACAAGAAATAGGAGCTGAGCGATCCCTCAAAGAGGATCGCTCCAACGAATCGCATCAAAGCAGTCGATGGCACCGTCAAGCGAGCCATGGACACCCCGCTATGAGACGCCTCAAGAATCCGAATCAATGGCCCCCCGGGGGATGGAACTTTGAGGAACCCTGCACGGGATTTCGATTCAAAGGGTTCATCGCTACAAGACCTCGCGGCGAAGGTCAAACTCCACCGCGATGTCAAATCGCATTGTGCAGGTTTTTAGAATGGCAAGCCGCAGGCGGCTCCGCCGTGTTTTTCAGCGTATTTCTGATGGTAGTCCTCGGCAGGGGTGTAGGGGCCAGCGAAGGTGATTTCGGTGACGATGGGGCGGGTGAGTTTTTGCTGCTGCGCAGCTAAGGAGGTGCGGATTTTACTCTCTTGTTCGGGGTGGGTGAAGTAGACGGCGGAACGGTAGTTGTCTCCGACGTCGGGGCCTTGGCGATTAAGAGTAGTGGGGTCGTGGATTTTCCAAAATGCATCCAGGAGCTTGGCGAGCGTTACTTTTGTGGGGTCGTATTCGACGCGGACCACCTCTGCGTGGCCGGTGGTGTGGGAGCAGACTTCGCGGTAGGTGGGGTTTTTCGTGTGTCCGCCAGCGTAGCCGACATTGGTGGAGAGCACGCCGGGGATTTTTCCGAAGGCGGCTTCGACGCCCCAGAAGCATCCGGCCCCGAAATAAATGGTTTCGGATTTCGGAAGCACGGCGGTTTCCTCGAAGGCGAGCGAGGCGGAGTTCACGCAATGGCGCTGACCGGTGGGCGCGGGGCCGTCGTTGAAGACATGGCCGAGATGACTTTCGCAGCGGGCGCAATGGATTTCCTCGCGGATCATTCCAGCGGAGATATCGCGACGGGTGCCGATGTTTTCGGTGGCGAAGGGTTGGAAAAAGCTGGGCCAACCGGTGCCCGAGTCGAATTTGTCGGCAGAGCGGAAAAGTGGCAGTCCGCAGCCGATGCAGGAGTAGACGCCATTTTTATGATTGTCGTGAAACACGCCACAAAACGGGCTCTCGGTGCCATGATTGCGGGACACTCGATATTGCTCGGGCGTAAGCATCGCTTTCCAAGCAGCATCACTTTTCACAACCCGGGGAAGGCTCAATGGCTCTCCTGGGTTGCCGTCGGGTTTCATCAAGCGCACGGTGACACTACCGCCTTCGGGAAGCGGGCGGGATTTGTTGACGGGTGCTGATGCGAGCACGAAGCCCGCGTAGAGGGTGATTGCGAGGAATGTGAGAAGAATGATGGTTTTCATATTTTGTCTTTCACCCTGTTTGTCGCGCAAGGGGAGCGAAACCTTTCAATTTTTTTTCAATCTTTTGCGTTGCGGAGATTTTTTTTGATGCGATCGGCGGCCTGAGGCGAAAGGCGAGTGTGGCCGGACTTGCACTGCTGCTCCGAAAAACCACGCGCGAGGCAACCGAGGAGGCCGATTTGTGTCGCGTAGCGGCGACACCAGTCGCAAGCGGCAAGATGCCACTCGAGCCGCTTGCGCAAGAGCCAAGGAAGAGGACGGTCGAGCTGCTGAGAAAGAATCCTGGTGATGTCGGAGCAACGGGGCGTGACGGCGAGCTTGAGGAGCGTGGCGATTTTGCGGACTGGATTCATGGGGACGAAAACCAATTTCGCTCCAGACACTCGCGTAGAGCCATGCGGGCGCGGTGGAGCATTGTCCAGAGATTGCCTTCCGAGATTCCGAGATTACGGCAAATTTCAACACTCGGAATTTCGTCCATCTCTCGCAGCGCGAACACAGCGGCAATGCGGTCGGGTAATTTGTGAAGGCATGAGTCGAGGGTCTGAAAAAACTCACCGGATTCCATTGCAGACTCGGGGTTGGCTCCCCATTCGCTCGGTCCCTGATCATGATTCCAAAACCCGCGATTGAATTTTTCTGCGAATTCTCCGGAACAAAAATCGAGGTCGGTGAAGGCGGATTCGCGAGAGGATTTCCGAAAATGGTCGGCGATTTTGTGCCTTAGGATGCCAACGAGCCAAGTTCGTTCCGAGGAATCCGAATCGAAGTTGCTGGAGCTTTTCAAAGCAGCCAGCAGCGTTTCCTGAACCAAATCCTCAGCGACTTCAGGCCGACGCACGCGGGTCAGGGCAAAGCGAAAAAGGACATCGCCATGCAAATCCACCCAGACTTCAGGTTGGGAAACGGCCTGATCATTCATGCGAAACCGGGCTGCGGAAAAGGTCGCGGAATGCAGCCAGCAAGAGGACCAAAGCGAGGAGAATCAGCGGGAGGTTGATCAGGGACTTGACCATGTGGATAAGCGCATGATTGCCGTCGAGGGTTTTTGAAACTTGATTCACCATTTCGATGATGAGTCCCACGACTACCACGAAAGCTCCTTTCACAGCGCAGGCTTCGGCCGTTGCATGAATGAGAAGTGGCGGCAGGTCTGGACGGCGCGCACCGGCTCTTTTCGCGAGAAGCTCGAAGGATTCAAACAGAACTCCCACCGCAACCAGAATCGAGGCAATGCTGTCCTGCCGAAGTTCCAAATCCTCATTGTGCTTTCCAGCCGAGAAGCACTCCCAACATGCGGTGAACTGAAGGTAGTCCCTATAGGCAAAATAAAGGCAGAGGCCTGATGTTACTAAAATGAGGGTTCTCAGAAATGATCTGTTCAGGAGCAGAGAGTAAAGAATCGACATAGCAAATTAAGCGCCTCGAAACTCACTGCAGATCCGCCACAGCCATGCCAGTGGGAGAGGCGTATTGCAGGGCAACGATTGGCACCTCCACAGATTGTATCAAAGACAGCCCGCCGTTGGCGTTGGAAGGATTGATTTGAAAAACCTCGACGATCGGAAATGGGTGCGGCGGAGTCGGAGATCCATTGGAATTAAATGCGCGGAGGCGATAAAGAAACCGTCCGTCCGCACTCACATCCAAGTCGAGTGAACCCGGGCCGATACCTGGAGCCGGTTCGTAAAGTCCTTCCCGGACGAGCGAACTATCGGAATCGACTCTGTAAAGCGTTAGAGTTTTAGGTTGGAAATTCGACGTCCAGAGCCGCTGGCCATTCACGCTGGTGGTGGCCCAGCAAGGGTCGGTGTCAACATCCGCCCCTACTTGGGAAACGATCGTCAAGGCGCTCTCCGCTTGAAATGAGACCACGCTCGCAGGGCCATAATCTTCTACAACAGAGACAATAGCGGCAAATCCTGCCCATGGCAATCGGGAGGTGGCCGCGCCGCCCACGGGTTGGCTTCCCACATTTATTGTTCGCTGATCGGACAGCGCCCCGGAAGGGTCGACGGCAAATGTCGAAACCGATTTTGCTCCGCTCCGCATGACCGCCAAGCGAAGACCATTACCTGTGAAAAAGACATCCGAGGGCATGTCTTCGGAATCAAATGGCGTGATAGCTCCAGGAATGGCAGCAGGGATGCCATCCGCTCCGATGGAAAACCCCACCAAGCCGCCGTCTACGGAGCCGCCGTCTCCTGCAGGAATACCTTGGTTCAAGACAAAAAGCAGATTCCCATGAATCGCGATGCTGACAGGCCGTGTGCCATTTGAGGATGTAGTGGCAAAGAGCGTAGGGCGCCCGTCGGCATCCAAGCGGAAGGTCGAGAAGCTGCCATTCCCCGAGTTCACAGCATAGAGGAAAGACCCATTCGCGAGGACTGCGTGGGATTGGGAACCTTGAATGGCGGCGCTGCCGTTTCCTCCCGAAGGGAAGGATCCCAAATAGGTCACGAAGCCCGTCGTGGAATTCCGGCTGAATGCTTCCACGGTATTGAGTCCGTCCGGGTTGGAGAGGAAATAAACCGCTCCAGGAGTGGGTTGCGGGGTGGGAGCAGGCGAAGGGCTCGGTGTTGGCGTCGGTGTGGTTTGAGAAATCGGCTGCGTCTTCGGCTTTTTACCAGCTTTCTTTTCCTTCTTGCATCCTGTGGTGCAGGAGACGGTGGCAAAGGCCAAGATGAGCAGACCCACGGGGAGCGATCGAATGACCCGCCTAAGTGGCGCAAGAGAAGAGAAACTGGGTTTTTTTAAAAACAAGCGCATACGACAGGTCTGAAGTGAACTGTGTAAGTGCTGAATGATTTTACCTCCAGCATTTTTCCGCGAGAAGCTTCGCCAAGCGCAAGCACGGGTAGCGATCAAAAAACGAAGCGGAAGCCACTGCGGTAAATGACCTAATTGCAGGGGAGTTCGCTGGAGGAGAAATAGCAGGCTTCACCGAAAAGGCCGTTATTGAGGGCGAATCGGTATTCCAATCACCCTCCATCAAGACCACGGCAAGTCCTCTCAGCATGCTGGAAGCGTTTGCTCTCGTTGAATGAGGTGCGCAGGTTCTTGGATTGCACAAATGATTCGGCTTTCGTCTGGCAAATTCAGCATTTAAAAACCGGCGTGAGATGGATGAATTGGTTCACAACATAGCTCTCTGTATCATTGCAGCGTGGGTTTTCGGGTTTATCGCCAAGGCGCTGCACCAACCGGTGATTTTGGCCTATCTCCTGGCGGGATTTGCGCTTGGCCCCTCGGGATTCGGTCTTGTGCACGAGCAGGAATCCATTTCCACCATAGCCGAATTGGGGCTGATTTTTCTTCTCTTCATGATCGGACTTGAGATCGATTTGAAGAAAATCATGGGTTCAGGTCGCCCGATTCTGATCACAGGAATCTCCCAGATTCTTGGAGGATGCGTCCTTGGTGTTCTCTTCTTTTGGCTCATCGGATTCCCACTATCGAATGGTCGTTTCGACGCCCTGTATCTGGGCATTGCAGCAGCGCTGAGCAGCACCGTGATCATTGTCAAAATTCTCTATGACAAACATGAACTCGATACCCTGCCGGGGCGCATCACGCTGGGGCTACTCGTTCTCCAAGATTTGTTCGTCATCCTGTTTCTCGCGATTCAGCCCACACTCGACAACCTGCAATTCAGCGCGATTGGGCTGTCCTTTATCAAAGTGGCTGTGCTTGTTGCAGGGACATTCACGGCAAGCCGCTTTCTTCTACCGCCGATTTTTCATCTGGTGGCTCGTGTTCCAGAACTGGTTCTTGTGGGAGCCATCGCTTGGTGCTTTCTGGTGGGCGGCTTTGCGGAAGGGCTGGGGCTTTCGGTGGAGATGGGAGCGCTCGTAGCTGGAGTTTCGCTATCGACATTCCCCTACGCGCTGGATGTCACCGCCAAGGTCACCAGCCTTCGGGATTTCTTCGTTATTTTGTTTTTCGTAGGCCTTGGCATGATCATTCCGTTGCCGACCTTTTCCCTGGCCTTGTGGGCTGTCGTCTTCGCTGCGTTTGTGATCGCCAGTCGCTGGGTGACGACATTTTTTCCGCTGTATTTTTTGCGGCAAGGCCTTCGCACTAGCCTTCTGCCTTCGATCAATCTTTGCCAAATCAGCGAATTTTCGCTGGTTCTTCTCGCGCTCGGCTTGGGCAGCAATCAAATCAGCGCCGAATCAAGCAGCATGGTAACATTCGCCTTCGTTCTTCTGGCGACTTTGAGCACCTTTGCCATGACCAAATCCGGCTCACTCGTGCGCGCTATCATTCCTTTTGCCAAGAGGTGCGGCATCCACGACCTCGATCGACCGGGAATGTCCTCCAGTGATTCCCTGGGACACGGATCGGCCCGCATTGTTTTTCTGGGATTTTTCCGCACAGCGAGTTCGCTGCTCGAAGAGCTAACACGAAAAAATTCCCCACTGTTGGAAGATATCGCCGTTCTGGATTTCAATCCGGTGGTGCACCGCACACTGAAATCACGCGGCATTCAGGCGATCTACGGCGACATGAGCCAGAGGGATACACTCCACCACGCGGGGATCGGCCATGCTCAGGTCATTCTTTCTACACTTCCCGACGCAATTTTGAAAGGGACCAGCAATGCTCGCCTTGTTCGGGAGGCCCGCGAACTCAATCCCAGCGCCCTGATTGTCGCGACGGCGGAGAACTTCCCGCAAGTTTCGGAGCTTTACGCCGCCGGAGCCAATTTTGTCAGCATCGGCCGCCTTGCGGAGGCGAATGCCCTGTGTCAGGTCCTGGAGGCAGCCGAATCGGGACTCCTGGAGGAAAAGCGCGCAGAACTCGATGCCCTTCTCGAAAATCGTAACGAGGTGCTTTCATAAACTCGCGACCTCAACAAGAAATCCCATGGGAAGTTTGCTGGCGGAGAGTGGCGATTCAACCAGGTCGGCGGCGGATTTAAGTTCGCCTATCTCGTAGGGGCGGCGTGCATCAACTTCATCATGTTGCTGCCCGAGATCAAAGTGCCCGTGGAGTAGAGGAAAATGATGTGAGCCAACTCGAAAATCATGATGGCTAAAAGCATACGATAGGTCCACTTCTTGGCCAGTTGATGCATGGAGAATTTGGCTCCGATGTATCCACCTGCAATACCGCCCACCGATAGGGTCAAGCCGACACCCCAATCGATGTCGTTATTGGCCGCCAAGACAACGAGGGTGGCTGTCGTGACCGTGAAGACGACTATGTTTTTGTAGGCATTTGCTTCCGCGAGGTGAAAACGCATCGAGAGGATCAGCACCATCAAGAGGTAAGTGGCGCCATCGAGGAAAATCAAACCGACCCAGAGGCCGATCAAAAAGAGGTATAAATAATCCCGGTGGCGAAATCGCGGAGGTTCTTCGTGTGTCTTTAGTAGCGTTTGTTTGATGCTCGTCAGGAGCAGAATCAAAGCAATGACAACCGATCCCACGATGATCCCCTCCAGATAAACCGGAGGTATCGGATTGATGAAAAGCGAGCCTATCACGCCGCCGATCAAGGTGGGCACGACGACCTTCGCAGCCATGATGGGGTTGACCTTGCCTGCCCTGATGAAGGTAATGCAAGCCATTGCTCCCGAAATTGCTATGGGCAACCGATTGGTGCCCGTGGCCACGGCTGGCGAAAGTCCCAAGAACAGCAGTAGCGGTAAAGTTACGGCCGAACCACTCGAGGCAACAGTAGTAAAAAAACCGCCGAGAAAACCTGCCAAGATGATTATCGCGATCTCGAAGAGTGATCCCATTTGTGGTTCAGGGTGCTCCTGCTGCCGGATCTCGGGATATCCCCCCGGAAGTGCGTTTGGCCAAGGCCTGTGCGACCTCCAGAATCATCGCCTCCTGCCCCGCAATCGCGTTGCGTCTGCCCAACTCAAAGAAAATATCGCGGGAATCGACCCCGTAGTCGCTTGCGGCCTTGGCGACTGGTCTGGCAAAACCGGAGAACACACCTGCCAAGCCGCTGACGATGGCCAGCTGATTAATGGTCACGGCGATGGGATTGAATTCCTTTTCCGCCAATTGCGCCAGATCAAGCACCTTGTAGAGGTCGATACCGGTTTCCCAACCAAGTCTTTGAAAAACGGCCACCAGCACTTCGAGTTGGGCGTTACCCGCACCGGCTCCAAAACCGCGAATCGTTCCTTCGATGATGCCCGCGCCAGCCCGCACTGCCGCTACGGAATTCATAATTCCCATTCCCAGATTGTTGTGACCATGAAAGCCCACGGGGATATTCAGCTGGTCGGCAAGTCCAGCGATGCGTTCTGTCACATTTTCAGGAAGGTAGTGACCCGATGAATCAAAGATGATGATCGCCTCCGCGCCGTAGGAGGCCATTTTTTTCGCCTCCTCGACCAACTTGGCTGTATCAGCCATGTGGCTCATGAGGAGCACGCCGTAAGCGGACCTCCCGGCGTTGCGCACGAATTCGATGTGGCGTTGTGTGATGTCCGCTTCCGTGCAGTGGCTGGCGATACGGAAGACATCGACACCCAGATCAACAGCACGGGCCAAATCCGCCTTGATCGTGCAGAAGCCTGGAACAGCAAGAACGCCCAATCGCGAAGTTTTGAGATTCTCTCGGGCTGTCGAGAGCATCCTCTCATCGGTAACTTTGGCCTTGCCGATCAAAATGGACGAGGCCCCCAGCCCATTGCCATGGCCTACTTCAACAACTGGGATGCCAGCCGCGTCGGCAGCTTTGCAGTAGGCGGCAATGTTTTCGCCCGTGAGTTGATGGGCGACTGCGTGGTTGCCATCGCGCAAGGTGGGATCGCTGATGAGGACTTTTTTCATTCTCGAAGCGAGTGCTTGGCTTCGGCGAGAAGGTTCAAGACCTCCAGCGCGGCGCAGTTGATGATGTCGATGTTTCCGGCATAGGGAGGCAGGTAGTCGCCTGCCCCCGTCACTTTCACTGTAGTCGTAACCAAGTTTCCCTCGATAACCGGCGGGATGACTAATTCGTATCCGGGGCAATATTCTTGGACTCGAGCCACCATGCGGTTCACCGACTCGCGGATGGCATCCGCGTCTGGCGATGAAATCTGTGCGTAAATGGTCGATTGCATGTAGATGGGTGGCTCGGCCGGATTCAAGACCAAGACCACCTTGGCGGCAGCGGCTCCGCTGAAGGCCTGCAGATTGACTCGTGTGGTGTCGAGATATTCATCCAGATTGCGCCGCGTGGCGGGGCCAGCACTCAACGAAGCGACGCTCGAGGCGACTTCGATGTATTCGATGTTTTTGTGCACGCGGCTCAAAGCATAGGCGATGGGAATGGTCGCCTGACCGCCGCAGGTGATCATATTGATGTTTTGTAGTTCGTCACCGACATCGTGGTATGTGGCAATAGCTGGCACGCAGCATAACCCCTGCTTAGAGGGAGTCATATCAACCACGGGCTTGCCCAGCGCTTGGCAGATTTCCCAATGGCGTGCATGGTCGTGCGCCGATGTGCAGTCGATGACGACATCACAGATGTCGGGATTTTCGGCCACGGCATCAATGCCGACGGCTGAAACATGGACACCTCGGTTCTTGGCCCGCTGGATGCCAGGCGAATCGCTTGAGCGTCCGGAAAACAGTGTGCACTCGAGCCGCTCCGATCTTTCGATTTTGAGCAGCAAATCGGTGCCGATATTTCCGGTGCCCACAATGGCAACTTTGAGAGTCGGGAGTTTTTTCAAGCGATTGATAACAGGATTTGTCCGATTTTTGTTCTTTAGCCGTCTATGACTAACGATGCTAAACACAAGGAGCTCCCCCGCGCACGGGATGATAGCTTTCAAAAAACCTAAGGGTTGGTTGACCACACACGCAAGTTTTGTGTGGAGAACAATCCATTAACATCGGCCAGTTTTTCTCACACCGGACTATCTTTTCCGGGGCCCATTGAGCAGGGTTCCGATCGGGGTGTGGCGCACGAAGAGCGCGTAGGACGCAAAGCCGATTGCGGTTGTTGTGGCGAGCGTTGTGAGGAACTTGATCGCAATCGGAATGTGCCAGGCATGAACTCCTTGCTGAATGAGCAACATAACGGGGAGGTGAATGAGGTAAATCCAAAATGATGCATCGGCAATATAGCGGATGGTCAGATGCTGGTTTTTCACCAAGCTCAGGCCTGCTCCCATTAGACCCAGGGAGAGAAACCACGCACACGCTGTATCAGCGGCAAAGCCAGCAAGGCGGACGGAAAGAGACTCGTCAATTTTTCCGCTCAGGAGGCCGATCCGCAGGGCCAACACAACCCCGAGACCCGCAAGGCCGATTACCAGAAACGGGCGGGTATTCCGTCGCAGGCTTTCTAATGCGCCGGACGCGCGGTGGATCAGCCACCCCGAGGCGAAGAACAAAAAGTAAAAAACCAGCACGCGAAGTGATGGAAGTAACCGCTCTCCATCGGGCAACCAGCCACCCGGTGATCCCGACCAGAGACAGGCCATCGCAGGCGGGAGCAGCAGCGCCACAGGCCATCCACGAGAGAGACCCCAATTCACTGCGGTATCAAGAGTGTTGCGTGCTTGCGGCAAAATCTTGCCCGCGAGACCCAGTAGTGCCGAACAGAAATAAAAAATCAGCAAGACCTCCAAAAACCAGAGGTGGAAGGTTGGATAGTCCCAGATGGAAAAGCCTCCTTCCTGTTGCCGACTTGCTCCAGTCATCCGAAGGAAAATCCCAATCATGAACGGAACCAAGGTCACCATTCCGAGCAGGAAAGGCACTCCGATGCGCAATGCACGCTGTTTGAGAAACCCGGCCCAGCCTTTGCGAGCGCAGACCAGATGGGAAAAAAAACCCGCCAGCAGGAAGAAAAGAGGCATACGGAAACTGTGAACGCTTGTGAAAAGAAAATCGAAGAACCATCCGGTCGCCGCTTCGCGGCCCACCCAAAAAAAGGGGGCCTGCATGAAGGGGATCGCAGCGTGCAAGACAAGTCCCAAGAGCATCGCCGAGGCACGCAGGGCATCGAGTCCGTGGAGGCGCTGGTCGGTGTCCGGAGCGGTGGCGTTCACAAGAAGCTTCAAGTGTGTTTGCCTAACAGGAAGCGCCTTTCAGAAAATCGATCAATCCGCTGAACCAGGACTCCTGATCATCGTAAATCGATAAGTGGCTGCCGTGTTCGCAAAAGTGGAACCGTCCGGCAGGGAGCTGGGTGGACATCCACCTCAGGTGCTCAGGGGCCATGGTGTCGTAGCGGGCACCCATGACGAGCGTGGGCACGGTGATGTGCAGGAGATCGCTGGAGCGGTTCCAGTTTTTCAGGGCGCAGTCGCCAGCAGCTCCAAACTCGCTCGGACCCTGCATCGGAATATAAATGGCGGGGTTGACTCGGGAAAAGGTCCGGTTCACGGCATCAGGCCATTGGTCGACCGGTCGACGCAGGATATGTTGCGGGTAGTGATGGGCGAGAAGGAGTTCCATGTAGCGGGGGTTTTCAAAATCCCCGGCTTCCTCGATGGCGAGGATCTCTTGCTGCACGGCAGGATCCATTCCGGCAAGGAGCGTGCCACGAGCATAGGCATTGTAGGCAGGAACACTCGACATCATATTGGAAATGATGAGTCCCTTGAGATGGTGCTGGTATTTCAACGCATACTCGATCGCCAGCAATCCGCCCCAAGATTGGCCGAAGAGGAAGAAATTGGAGGCGTCGAGACCAAGCGCCTGACGCACTTGCTCGACCTCATCGACAAAACGCTCGAGCTTCCAGAGCGAGGGTTCGTCGGGTTGGTCGCTCGGCACGGAGCCGAGTTGAGCGTAGTGGTAAATCTCCATGCCTTCGCGTGGGAGAAAGGCATCGCAAATTTCTAGATAGTCGGGAGAGCCCCCCGGACCGCCATGCAGGAGGAGAACCTTAGCCTTGGGGCTTTCGCCGGACCTCCGTGTCCAGACTTGAAAAGTTCCCTTAGGCGTTTCCACGGGAATCCAGCGGACACCGTCGGAGTCGGGAGTGGTCGCCATCGCTCTTACCGTAGGTCGCTGTGGTAGGTTTTTTTTAGAGCATTCATGTCGTCGAGGATGGAGGCGATCGAAGCGGTTTGGCCCTCGCGAATGGCGGTATCGACCTTTTGGAGGTCGGCATCGAGCTCATCCAGACCCTTGCGAAATTCGTTCATATAGTTGTCGAGGGACGAGCCCGTGAGTTTTTCAGCGGGCTCCGGGGTTCCGGTGCGAGCGGTGGCGACGGCTTGCCTCATTCCGGCGACCAAAGCGAGCGACGTATCCTTTTGAGCGGGATCATCGGCTTGGGATTTCAACGATTTATAGTTTTCAGCGATTTGCTTCATCTGAACGGCCACGACAGTCGGTTGGTCGTCATCAGCGAAAAGAAAAGTGGCGGTTAGGAGCAAGAGGGCAAGTGCTGTTTTCATAGGATGGGTCAAGGTTTGCGGGTTGTTTGGCGTTAGCGAGGCAAGTTGAGGGATCGTCGCAAGAGTATCCATGTCAGGAAACCAGTTACAACAATCTGTGCGGACAGGGCTAGGATGGGAATCCATGGCGAGGAATTCATGGAACCAAACTGCACGAGGTCTTTCGGCCATGCGGGATTGTCGACGATTGCGCCGCGATAGGCCCAGTATGCGGGCACGAAAATTTGAGCGAGGATGGTAAGGAGCCCACCCTGGAGTTTGACGACAATGCCACCAAGCAAGAGTTGGGGGAGGATCAGAACGGGAAGCGCGAAGAGGGCCTGTTCGCGCCGGCGGGCGACTGCCGAAATGGCCAGTGCCGCTCCGGCGCTGGCGCAACTGGCCAGCCAGAAAACCAGAGCTTGGATGAGCAGCGGTTGCTGGTATTCCGCCACGGGCGTGCTCAGGTGCCAGATGGCGGCAGCGGAAAAAAATTCCTTCAACGGGATGAATCCGCAGACGACTTGAATAAGGAGGATGAGGGCGACCACCGTGAATTTGGAGGCCACATAGGCGGAGGGTCGGATGCCGCCGGCGATTTCCCGCTCGATGATGGCCCGCTCTTTGGCGATTTCCGTGATCCCGGTTAAAAACCCAAGAAGCACAATGCCGAAAAGCGTGGTGTAGACGAGTTGGAATGTGGGATAGGGAAAAGCCATGACTTGTATCGGGAGAATGGGGATTTTTTGAGCCAGGCTCTGTTGAATCATGTTTTGGAATCCCGACTGGGAAATGGAATCCCGGATTTGCGGGAAGGCATCCAAAAAGACGCGCAATTGCGCGGCGATGGAGGTGTTGTCACTGAGGGCATCGTCTGAGGAGTTGAAGTCCGTGGGACCAAGAGCGAGCTGCGTATTCCCCCAGACTTGGCCTAGGAGGTCTTTTTCATCACCGGTAAGGACGCGTGTGGAGATGTAGGGTTTGGAAAAATCCTGTCCCTCGAAACTGGCGAAGGTCAGCAGGATCATGATCACCGGCACTGCAAGCAGGAAGGCGACGGTGCGACGGTCGGCGAGAAGCACCTCCCAATGCCGGGTGAAAAGAAGACGGAACTGAAACCAGAACCCCTGTGACTTGGCGCGAGAGCAGGCGGGATAAGTCGGGGGAGGTTCCACAGAAGTCGAACGGCCTTTAAATCGGAGAACCCAGTCCTCCACTGGAGTATCCTCCAACAACAAAAAAACCTCGGAGAGGCGGGTTACTGCGAAGTGCGCGAGGGCGTGATCTCTCTTTCCCTGCCAAACGATCCGCCCTTTGGCGAGAATGACGAGTTGGTCGGCCAAGTCGGCGTTTTCGAGGTGGTGAGTTACGCAAAGGATCGTCGTGCCGTGGCGACGACCGTAGTCCACCAAGAGGCGCATGATGCGGGCATCCGTCGCGGGGTCTAGGCTGCTCGTAGCCTCGTCGACGACAAGAAGTCGCGGACGGGCGAGGAGTTCGGCGGCAAGGCTCACGCGTTTGATTTCGCCGCCCGAGAGTTTGGAAAGAACCGTATCGTGCCGGTGGGAAATGGCCAAGGCCTCCTCGATCTCGCGGATGGAGGTTTCTATCTCAGCCTCTGTGGTGCTTTCGGGAAGGCGGAGCCTTGCGGCGTATTGAAGCGCACGGGCCACCGTGAGCGATTCGTGCACTAAATCCTGCTGGGGCACATACCCGATCCGGCCTGCATGCCCCGCAACGAGACTCGCACCGAGGCGAATCGAACCAGAGGTGACTGGAATCTGGCCGATCATCGACTTCACCAGCGTGCTCTTGCCACTTCCGCTCGAACCGAGAATGCAGACGAACTCGCCGGGGGCGACACTCAGGGAAATGTTTTCAAGCAGGGTGAGCGATCCCTTGGGAGTGGCGACGCGGACGGTCACATCTTGGAGAGAAACACCTACACCGGGAGCGGGCTCTGTGGAATTAGTCATGGATTGGAGTCATCGGAGATTGTTTGCGGGCCACAGTTCCGTCGGCCATAACCTCGAAATCGTATTTTTTCTCGAGGAGGCTCCGGAAAAATATCGCGCGGCGGAATTTGGTTCCATAGCGATACCAATAGGCGTTTTGGGGATCGACTTCTTGATCCGCGTAAAAAAACAGGATCGGGAGGAGCATTTCATCGTAGCTGTTTTCGCCTTGAAAAACATGTTGTGCCGGGCGGAAGGGGTTGCGCGGGTTGTTGTCGGTATTGTCGTAGACGACGGAGCTTTTTAGGATCGTTCCCTTGGGCAGGAAGACAGGCTCGGCAAGCTGGTGGGTGGATTGCCAGTTGAAATCCCAATTTGGACAACGAACCAGCGTCACATCTTTGTCGGTGCCGGGTAACCTCGCTGTGACATCGATGGTTTTTCCCAGTTGATGGCAGTGTGGCATGATCATGTAAATCCAAGCGTCGATCGGGATGGGGTCGGCGGTTTTGACAGCGAAATTTTTTAACCCCTTCGGCACAACCGTAAAATCTCCGGACAAAAATGTGCTGCTGGCGAGATAGCGTTTTTTTTCGGTGTCCTTGTGAAGCCAGATGCCGATCCGCGATTTGTCCGTCTCCATCTTGCCTGAACGGTGAAAGTGGAACTGCGTCAGAATGTCGGAATGGGCGGGAATGACCAAATCGGCCTCGTCTGGCAACCGAGTGGCTGACTGACCAGGAAGGTAACCCATGATTCCGGAGACGAGGGGCAAACCGTCCTCGGCGTTGCCCGTGTGAGGCTTGATCCCAAAAGAGTGGCGTGTGGAATAGCCCGGAGCGGAATCCCCGGGCAGCAAGCCGTAGTTTTCTTGAAGGAGGGCGGGATCCAGTTGGCGAATATCCTCGCTAGGACAGTAGCCAATCAGAGCGTGGTGCACGAGTTTGCGATTCGAGGGAAGCAGTTGCATAGCGCGAATGTGCAAATCCTCCGGGTTGTCGAGGGTGAATGGAACATAACGGTAGAGGTCGGGGCCTTTGCCAACGAGTGTGGTGGGGGCGGATTGCTCAAGGATGATATCGGGCGGTCCCAAATCCTCCGGCCAGTCGTTGAGGTTCGGAGGCGGGGGCAAGTGCGCGGAGTCGGCTGGATTTCCCTCCTCCATGCCTGAGTGAAGCCATTCCCTGATTGTCTCGATCTCTGTCTTCGTGAGGGAATTTTCATGAGCTAGGGGAAAGTCGCTCTCGACTTGAGCGGGGGGCATGCGATGAGCCTCGATCTCACGGAGACCGGGTTTCATCCAGTCCGAGGCGTCATCATAGGTCATCAATTCAAACGGGGCTACATTCCCCTGGCTGTGGCACATTTGGCAGTGGGCATTAAGAATGGGCGCGATGTCCTTGTGGAAAGTGAGCATTTTTTCCGGGGTGGCTGCTGGCTGGGGCTCGGCCACTTTGCGCTCCAAGGGGCATCCCACTGGAGTGGTTCGCGGAACACGCACAGGATTGCCGTCGAGCACATCGTCGAGCGCCTCGGCCAAATCCTCGCGCTGCGCGGCGGGCCTGCGGACGCCCCTCACGAGATACTGGTCGTCCACCCGACCAGCGTATCGCGGCATGGATCGGGAATCCAAAACGAACGCCTCGGGTGTCACCGTCGCATCCATCGCTTGCGCAGTAGCCCCGCCGAGGTCGATTGCGAGCGGAAATCCGATCACATAGTCCTTCTGAAACGCTTGGATTTCTTCGATGGGAACATCCGGCTGGATGACCCCCAACACGCGCACACCTTGATCCGCCAAGGCGGTGGACAGATTATTCAAGGAAGGCACAGCCCGTTGTGACAGCGGACAAGACGGGTGAAGAAACACAGTGACTGTTGCATTGGGGCCAAGAAAACCTGCAAATGGCTGCGGATTGCCAGCGAGATCGTTTAGCCGCAAAGCAGCCGTTGCGAGAGGGCCTTCAGGCAGAGGCGCCACCGGCGCAGTGGTCTCAGCGCTTCCCTCGCCTTCAGTGGACGGCATCTCGGCCAGCGTCAATCGGCAAGAAAGCGCCGACATCAAAATCCATAAAAGAAAAACGGGCATTTCTCTCCAAGAACACTCCAAGCGCATGGCTGTGTCAAACAGCGAGGCAGCTCCGGCTTGCCAGCTGGAGGCGGCCCGTTGAAGATCTTCGGCGTGAACCCTCGAGTCTTCCATCGCAAGGCCGCTCCATGGATCGGAGTGGGCCTTATCTTTTTTGCCCTAACTGGAATGGCCTTCCGGCTCGGCCGTTCGTGGTTTGATCTAGACTCGCGCAAGGGCGGGGTTTTGCTCTCCCTGCACTCCTGGGATTGGCTGGGTGGTTGGGGATCGCTGGCCATGCTGGTTCTCCTCGGCAGCGGTATCGTTCTCTTGATTGCCAGCGCGATATCGATGCTCTGGCAAACACGAAAAAAACTTTTCCAGTCCCCCAAAGCCTTTCGCTTAGTCCATCGTCTGTTGGGATTGGTGCTCCTGTTTCCACTGGCTGTCTCCGTGGTCACCGGAGTCGCCTACCGGGTTGTCGAGCTGCGTGATGGCTCCGACGAGACGCTGGATTTTCTCATGGACCTCCACACCGGCGGATGGATCGGGCGCGGCGTCTCGCCGTATTACATAGCCGTGCTTGGTATCGCCGTTTTGGGACTCTCCTTTACGGGGTGGAAGGTTGGGCGGCCGAAGAAACATTGATAGGGCTTTTGTCACCCGCAGCTCCAGCGTCATTGGCCTCGATAAAGACATCCACCTGTTGCCCGACATAGAGCGGCCAGTCGGGCCTGTCGCAAGTGTAGATGACTTGAAGAACTCGCGTGTCCACGCGGTCGGGTTTTTCACCGGTGAGGGATTTTTTGGGAATGACGAGAGGTTCGATGCGTGAAAAAGCGAGGGGAATGGGTTTTCCGGTATCACCCTTCGCAAAGGCCAGCGCCTTCGCCTGCGGGGAAAAGCGCGAGGCATTGGTTTCATCGATGTCTACGCGCAATTGCAGCCTGCTGGTATCGCCGATGACGATGGCTCCGTCGTCGAAGAACGGTTGGGAGAATTCGCCTTCGTGGATGTTGACTTGAAGGATATCGGCATCCTTTGGGGCGCGGACGATGGTGCGATCAAATGCCGCCTGGGTCTCGGCGAGTTTGGCTTTGCTCAAGTCAAGATCGGCCAAGGCGCTCGCATATTTGGCCCGGGCGGTTTCGTATTCAAAACCAGCCTGCACCGAGTCCTCCTCGCTGTTCACGTTGTTCACGCGGAGGCGGCCCATGCGGTCGGCCAAGTCCTTTTTTTCATTCAGGGTCTGGAGGGCCACGCCGAGATTTGCCTCGAAGACACCGATTTCCTTTTTTCGCGACTCCAGCATCGTGCGCTGGGCGCTGGACTCGGTCTGGAACAAGGGATCACCTTTTTGGACGCGGTCGCCGATTTGCACAAACACCTTCTCGACCGAACCCGACTCGACCGGTCCGATGACGACATTTTTTCCCACTGCCTCGACAAGTCCAGTGCCGCCAATCGAGCGGGGAAACGGTGAGAGGCTGGGCTCCACGAGCGGAGGTGGCACGGGCACGGGCTGGTGCATCTGGCGGGAGATCAAAAGAAATCCCACGACGCCGAGGACAGCGGCAAGAAGAGTCAGGTAGCGAATCATGGTTTTAAGTTGGAATCGGCGATGGGGCGGATTTTTCGCGGATGTCAGTCACCTCCCCGTCTTCCATGGAAACAATCCGGTCTGCAAATCCGAAAATCCTAGAATCGTGGGTCACTACCACAACGCAGCGATCGGGGGCGAGGGCTACTTCGCGAAGCAGGCTCATGGTAGCAAGCCCACTTGCGGCATCGAGTGCCGAGGTTGGTTCGTCGCAAATGACAAGTTGCGGGTTGTGGACAAGGGCGCGGGAGATGGCCACGCGTTGCTGCTGACCGCCGGATAATTGAGAAGGAAAGTGGTCAGCACGGTCTTTCAATCCCAAGCGGGCGAGCATGGCGAGCGCCTGCTTTTGGGCGGAGGGATACGGATGGCCATTCAAGACCAGGGGAATCGCGACA
The DNA here is from genome assembly GCA_044340205.1 of Terrimicrobiaceae bacterium. GTDB lineage: Bacteria > Verrucomicrobiota > Verrucomicrobiia > Chthoniobacterales > Terrimicrobiaceae > UBA967. The sequence goes on along the minus strand of JBIIUB010000003.1, from coordinate 40,733 downwards.
TTCTCTCGGGCAGTGAGCGTGGGGATGAGATTGAATTGTTGGAAGATGAAGCCCACACGCGTCGAGCGGAAGGCGGTGAGGGCGCTGTCACTCAAGGTGGAGAGGCTTGTTCCGAGAAGTTCCACCTCACCTTTGTCAGCTTGGAGAATGCCGCAAACAATGCTGAGGAGTGTGGTTTTTCCGCATCCGGATGGTCCGGCGATCATGAGCAATTCTCCGAAGCGAGCGTCCAAATCGAGACCACGCAGGGCCCACACCCGTCCCCCGCCGGATCCGTAGGATTTTTCAACCGTCCGGCATTTAATGGCGACCTGGCTCATTTGAAGACCATGGCGGTTTCGGACCGGGCGAGACGGGCGATTCCCAATGCGGCGGCGGACAGGCAAACCACCAGCAGAAGCACTCCCACCACCAATGGAGCCTGCCAGGGGAGGAAAAACGCGGGCACGCCCTTGGGCAGCACAGCGGCTCCGAAAAGCGCGGTCAACCCGAGTCCGATTCCATAGCCAACCAACCCAACGAAGAGGGCCTGAAAGGCCAGCATCAAGGAAAGGTCGCGGAATCCTGCACCCATCGCTTTCATGGCCGCCAAATGCCGAAGGTTATCCTGCACAAACATCAGGAATGTCAGACCGGTCACCGACAATCCGATAAAGAGTCCCATGGCCACCACGATCGCGAAGCTCAGCGGAACGCCAGTGTTTTTGAAAAACCACACCATGGTAGCCCATGCAAAATCCCGCGAAGTGAGGGCGCGCAATCCCGGCAATCGGCCAATTGCCGCTGCCACATCTTCGGGCGAATTTCCCGGAGAAGCCTTGGCGAGGATGTAGGAGAGCGTTTTCCGCTCTGGAGGAATGCAATCCAAGGCCGTCTCGTAGGCAGTGAACGCGTAAGGATAGCCAAGGAAACTCCGGTCGGTATGACAAAAACCCACCACCCGCACCTCGCGGTCATTGATCTCCAGCGTCGAGCCCAGATTAGCCTTCACGCCTTTTTGCGCGAAGCGCTCGATAGCCACCTGATCGAGGATCACCGCGTTGGGCATGCGCAAATCCTCGACGCGACCTTCGAGCATCCGCCCTGGTCGGCCAGCCAGCGAGGCGGAATCCAATCCCACGAGTTGAAATGTCTCCGTCGACCCATCCGGCAAGCGGGCGCTGGTCACCGTCCAGATCAGCGGCACCGCCCAGCCGACTCCCGGCACGCTGCGCACCCGTTGGACCTCGATGCTGCGCATTGGCACGACTTGATTCACCTGACGGCCGTCCCGGTCCATCACCCAAATCTCGGCTCCGATATTGCGGAGTGTCGAGGCGGTTAGAAGCATCACCCCGCAAAAAACGCCGAATTGCTGCGAGATCAGCAGAGTGCAAAATGCCAACCCTCCGACCAGAGTCAGATATTTCGCCCGGTCACGAAAAATCATGTGAAACGCCACGATGAGGAGACCGCCCAACTTCGAAAATTGAGATTTTCCCAAGTGCCGAAAGTCCGGTTCGCCAATAATCACCGGCGGACGATGCGAGATCCTTTTTGGAAAAGCAAGTGCAGCGGATTTTGGCAGGTGGAGCGACTCCTTAGGCAGTGCTCGTCAAGGAATCGTTATTCGCGCAAAGATGACTCTGATGACCAAACACAAAAACTTGGCGAGTGTGCTCCTCGCCTTGGGGATCGTTTTCGGGGATATCGGAACGAGTCCTCTCTATGCTTTCCAGACTGCTGTTAACCTCGCGGGAGCGGAGCATGCCATCGGAATCGTCTCATTGATCCTCTGGGTCTTGGTTTTGGTGGTTGCCGTGAAATACCTCTTTCTTGTTACGAAGGCTGACTACCACGGCGAGGGCGGAGTATTTGCTTTGCTCGCGCTTTTTTTTAATGGCCGCCCAATGCCTGGCACCGGGCGATGTGTTTTTGCCTGCATGATGATCTTCGGGGCGGCCCTGCTCTTTGGCGATGGGGCGATTACCCCTGCGATTTCCGTGCTCAGCGCGGTGGAGGGATTGGTGACGATCAACCCCTCTTGGAAGGATGGTGTTGTTCCCATTACCGTGGCGATCCTTCTGGCTCTGTTCCTCTGCCAGCGTTTCGGAACGGGAAAGCTCGGCATCGTCTTTGGGCCTGTGATGCTGGTCTGGTTTTTGGTCCTTGGTGCGATGGGGATTTTTCAAATTTTCCGGCATCCCGAGGTTTTGATGGCTTTGAATCCGATCTACGGCATCAGATTCCTTCTCGCCAGCGGCTTTACCGTGTGGCCAGTCATCGGTGCTGTCGTTCTGGTGGTAACAGGGTCCGAAGCCCTCTATGCGGATTTAGGGCACTTTGGTCGAATGCCGATCCTGAACGCCTGGCGATGGCTGGTGTTCCCGTCCTTGGCTCTCAATTATCTGGGACAGGCCGCCCTGGTGGCCGGGAATCCAGGAGAGTCTGCGGATACCGGTCTTTTTTTCATGATGTTGCCGAGTGGCGAGGCGCGTGTCTTGTTGGTTATGCTGGCTACCCTTGCCACGATTATTGCATCGCAAGCCCTGATCAGCGGGGTCTTTTCCCTCGCCAGCCAAGCCATGGACCTCGGCTATCTGCCTCGTCTTCATGTGCGGCACACAAGCGCGACGGAGCGCGGCCAGATTCACATCCCCGTTGTTAACGGCATCCTTGGTCTGTCCTGCATTCTGCTCGTTCTGGCCTTCAAATCCAGCGAGTCACTAGCGGGCGCCTACGGAATCGCTGTGACATCGGCCATGGCAATCACCTCGTATGGTTTTGTGATCATGTCCCGGAAACGCCAAGGCATGGCTTTGTGGAAAGCGGCACTGTTGTTTACCGGGCTCATGATCCTCGACCTGCCGCTTGCGGGGGCTTGCCTCACCAAATTGTTTGACGGCGGATTCGTGCCTCTCGTCCTTGCCGCTGGTGTCGCGATCATCATGCTCACTTGGAGAAAAGGCCGCGACCTTGTGCATGCCTCGGTAGGAGCCAATGCGATGACGACCGAGGCACTGGGACAACTCATCGCGCGGGAAAACATCCTTCGCATTCCAGGAACGACTGTTTTCCTGGCTCGGCAAGGATCATCCACCATGGCTTCCGCCAGGGTTCTCGAGCAACGAAAGCGACTTCATGCGTTGCCGGAAAAAATCGTCCTACTTTTTCTCGATACCGACTGGGAGTCCCCACTCTCTGAGGCCGAGATACGAGGGATCGAACGACGCGAAGGCAATATTTGGGAAATTCATGCCACACACGGCTACATGGTCGAACCCGACGCACCCCGAATCCTCGTGCTGGCTTCACAGAAGTCGGGCGGAGAATTTGATGCCGAATCATCCATTTTTATTTTCGCACAGGAAATCATTCTCACATGCCAACCTGGCCAATTACCTCGCTGGCAGCGTATGCTCTTCGGCTTCCTGAGCCGGAATGTCCTACCCGGACCGAACTACCTCGCCATTCCTCCGGATCGGCTTGTGGTGTTTAATTGGATGCTGCATCTGGAGCATTTCTCCAAAAGATTGGGATGCGGAGGTGCGTCTTGATCGCTAGAGGATTCAAGCCCGGTGCTGGAGAAAAAGCGATCTGGCTGCTAAGGTGAGAGCAGGTAGCGATCCTACGGCTCATTTTGTTTTTCACCCAGCACTACTGCCAAGGAACCTGAAATAACAAGGAGAGCGGCAAGTATTTTTGCCGTGGTGAGGGGTTCCCCCACGAGGACTGCCGATGTGATCAGCGTGAACACGGGAATCGCCAGAAACGCGGTGGAGGAAATTGGAGCGGGAAGATGTCGTTGCACATGCGTCATGGCCCACTGGCCAAAAGCCCCGGCGACAAGTCCTGTAAAAAGCAGCACGCCGATGGTTTTGATATTCCAATCGATCTTGGCGGAGGGTTCAAAAATGAGGGCCAGCACCAAGCAAAGAAGGCAGGCGAGGAGGGATTGCCAAGCTTGCACCACCGGCAGCGAGCTCACGCGGGGAGTGTGGCGCACAACGAGGATCGAGATGCTCCAGCCTGCGGCCGCAAGAAGAAGGAGTCCACTGGCGAACCAGGCTTCGCCATGACTCCAGTCGAGGTTCATTGGGCTGAAAAGCGTGAGGATGCCGAGAAGGCAAAGCAGGAATCCCAAGGCTTTCAGGCGGTTGAGTTTTTCCCCGTGGAAAGCGATTCCCGCAGGGACCACGAACAACGGCGTGGCATAGCAGAGGATATTTGCATGCCCGGCGTGCAGGTGTTGGATACCGAGGTGGGCGAATACGATGAAGAGCGCCATTTGGAATGTGCCTCCCACAAAGATCAGTTTGAGATCACCGCGTTTCGGCCATGCCAGCGATCCGGTGGCGGCAAGGATCAGAAAAATCCCGCTCATAGCGACAGCGACCCGACCGAAGCCGAACCAGAGAGGAGAAATCAATTCCGATCCCGCCTTCATCGCGGGCCAGGTGAGGGCGGAGGAGATGAGTAGCGCCAGAAAAATCAAGACGAGCGCGAAGCGATGAGATGGCATTGCTGATCAATGAGTGGCGAACCAGTCCATGCAAGCAAGGGCTCCAGTTCCAGCTGCAAAATGGGGCGGGCGGCGGCGGTTCATTTTTTAATCCGGAGGATCTGGTGAAGGACAACGGCCAGCACTGTCGTCAGCGTGAGTGGGGAGTCGGCAAAGGCCCTCAGGCCGACCGGAAGGCTGAGAACGGCGGAGGGAAACCACGCGAGGCCAAGACCAAATATAAGCGGCATGCTCACCACAAAGGTCTTTCGCATATCGAGGCCCGAGGACCAGATTATCTGAATTCCGGCAACCACCATAAAGCTAGTTACATACAAAAGAATGGCTCCCATGACCGGCGGCGGCATGACCGCTAGGAAGCCCGAGATGAGTGGCGAGAAACCCAACAGGACAAACAGCAGTCCAACCGAGTATCCGATGATCCGGCTGGTGACGCCGCTGGCTCTTGTGAGTGACACATTGCTGGCGGAGGTATCCGAGGCCATACCACCGAGGAGTCCGGAGGCCGTGACGCAGGCGGCATCCGCCATGAGCCCGCCGGAGATGCGGCTCATGTCGGGAGAGGTCCATCGGTCGTCATTGATCTTTTCGCACATGATGAGATTGCCAAAAGATTTCAAAGCCCCGGTGATTGAGACGATGGCGAAAACCGGAACGAGCGACCAGTCGAACGCGAGATTCGGCAGCCCCTCCAAAAGAGGCGAGGCAATCCAGGGTGCGTCGACCGCCTGCCGCAGACTGGAGATATTGATTAAGCCGAATGCTGAAGACAGGCCGTAGCCGCTCGCGAGCCCGATCAATACAGCATAAAGTCGCAGAGATTTGCTCCAGATATTGAGGCCGATCATGATGGCGAGTGTTGTTGCAGCGACAGCCAAGGTCGACGGGTCAATGGATTCGCCCTCGTATTCGATTCCCAGAAACTTCGAGAGGCCCAGCGGCACCAATCCGACGGCCACCATGAAAACAACCAAGCCAGTCACCTCGGGTGGAAAGAGAAATTTCAAGCGGCCGACAAATCGGGCGAAAATCGCCTCGACGAGGCCGGCGACAATTGTCATTCCGCGCAGCAGAGGCAAACCGCCCACCCACGCTGCCTCCATTGATGCCGCAAAGAAATTCGGGCCGCAAAGATTCGGACACACAAAACCCGATCCAAACCACCCGCAGCGCAGTGCCTGCAGGATGGTGCCAAGACCGCACGCGATCATGGTGAGCGCGACCACAGACCGAACCTGCTCAAAAGTTCCCCCGATCTCGGTAATCAGAACAACCGGTAAAACCAGCGTGCTGGACATGAGAAAAATGTGTTGAAGGGAAACAAGGATGACGATGCCCCATGGGGGGCGCTCGTCGATGCTGTAGATGATGTCTTTGGGCTTATTGGACATGATGACGGGAAGCGCTACTTCATCCAGACCGGTGTGGGGGGAACGAAGTTGGTGCTGAGGTAGAGGGTCTCGCCGCCGAGTGATACTCGGCGCGCATAAACAAGATGACGGGCCATGCCGGAGCGAGTGTAGCGCGGCAGAATACGAAGGCTCCAAGCGCTGTCGGTTTTTGATAGCGACTCGCAGATGCCTTTGAAAAAGTTACGCCCCGCGCCGTCGGTGTAGTCCCCGAGATTCCGTTTCTTGGCGAGGTTAGGAAACGCGGGGTCGGCGAGAATGTCGCCGTTTTCTGCAATTACGGAGATGTGCAGATCGAGGATATGAAAGTGCGAGCCGGGATTCCGGAGTTCGGCAAAGAGGGCGTCTTTTCCGCCTGAGGCCAGCAAATCCGCAGCGTCCGCAACGAGATTTTCGACAAAAACCTTTTCGACTTTCACGCGGTAGAGTCCGCTGCCTACGACATAAGCTTGGCCGGAGGGGGATATCGCCTTGCGGACATACGCACCCTTCCAAATGGGAGAAGAATGACGAGCATCTTCCCACAGGTAAAAAAACCATCCGGCAGCAGTTGGATCAGGATTTTTCAGTAAATCGAGCATCTGAGAGACTACTGGTTGGCCACGGAAGTCCTGCAAGTTGGAGAGATTCCTCCCGACAAATCCAGCCTCTATGGGATCCAGCACGCAGAGGCCTTGTGAGTCATAGGCGAAAAGGTAGCGCTCGTTGCCTAGCCACTCTGAATCCATCCTCACGAAGTCGGTGAATGCCGCCTCGCCCGATTGACGGATTCGGTCCGCTGCGCGGTTCACCAAGGCGATGAGTTGCCGGTTTTCCTTGTAGGCATAACTCATTGTTCCGCTCCCGGCGCGAGCAGGGACTGCCAAAACAAAAAGGCTGAGGAGCAGAGTGAAAAAGGCCCTGCAAATGGAGGAGGGACATTTCATGGGGCGTGATCTGCGGAATGAAAGCGTTGTAACAGCGACTCGGGAGTGGAGTCCGATTTGTCCCGGCCCTGCAAATCATGAAGCACGGAGCCCAGATGCATCATGACCAGACGGTCTCCGAGATCGACGGCTTGGCGCATCGAGTGGGTGACCATAAGCACGGTGAGACGGTCGCGGTCGATGATGCTGCGGGTGAGTTCGACCACCTTGTCGGCGCTTTTGGGGTCGAGCGCGGCCGTGTGTTCATCGAGTAACAGAAGATCCGGACGCCGCCAGGTAGCCATGAGTAGCGTCAAGGACTGGCGTTGCCCTCCAGAAAGCGAACCGATTGCGTTGTCTAGACGGTTTTCAAACCCCATGCCGAGCGTCGCCACTCGATCCCGGATTTCTTGGCGGAGGCTACGGTCGAGAGCCCATGCTAGGCCACGGGAGAGACCGCGCCGCGCCGCTAAGGCCAGGTTTTCCTCGATCGACATGTCGGGCGCAGTGCCGCTGAAGGGATTTTGAAAAACTCGGCCGATCAGGGGCGCACGGCGGTGTTCTGGCCAGCGGGTGATCTCGTGCCCCGAGAGGCGGATCGTTCCGGAATCTGGTGGAAATGTTCCTGCCACGGAGTTGAGCAGCGTGGTTTTTCCCGAGCCGTTGGTGCCTATGACAATCACGAAACGGCCCGGTTCAATCGTGAGCGAGACTCCCCGCAAGGCGGCTACTTCGTTAGGTGTGCCAGGGTGAAAAGTCTTATGAAGGCCGGAAATCTCAAGCATGGCGGGGACCTTTCCATTTTTTCAACAATCTGGGGGCTACCAGCGCGATGAAAACAAACGCGGCGGTTACGATTTTCAGGTCGTTCGGATCGAGTCCCCAGCGCAGGGCGATGGCAACCAGAAGGCGGAAGAGAACCGAGCCCATGACCGCACCGGCAATGATCAGACCCAGGCGGTTGGAGCCGACAAGAGATTCGCCAATGATCACGCTGGCCAAACCCCAGACAACCATGCCGATGCCCATCTGGACATCCGCAAAGCCACTGTATTGGGCCAAAAGCGATCCAGATAGGGCTATTAGCCCGTTCGAGAGGGCGAGGCCAAGGATGAGAAGGGCGTCGACATCCACACCGAGGGCCCGTGTCATTTGAGGATTGTTCCCCGAAGCTCTCATCGCAGTGCCGAGCCGGGTGCGGAAGAAAAAGTAGAGGATCAAGGCGGCGAGAAGAGTTGTTGCAACCATGCCGACAAGGGCCAGGGCGTCACGCAGTCCGAGTGTCCAACCCACGATATGAATATCGCCGTGCAGCCCGAAAAAAAGACCGGCCAGACGCTCCGCCTCGCTGGGCAGTGTCGGATGATTCAGCAACGGCACATTGCTTTTTCCCATAACATGGAGGTTGATTGAGTAAAGGGCGGTCATAACGAGGATGCCGCTCAGGAGACCATTGATCCCGCACTTTGTAGCCAGAAGACCAGTGCAGGTGCCCGCGATAAATCCCGCGCCGAACCCTGCCAGAGTTGAGATCAAGGGGGAAAAGCCGCTCACAATAAGCGTCGCCGAAACTGCGGCTCCCAAAGCGATCGATCCGTCGGCCGTGATGTCGGGAAAATTGAAAACGCGAAAGCTCAGGTAAACGCCCAGCGCAAGAAGGGAAAGGATGAGACCAATGGTGAAGGCTCCGACAAGAAGGCTCATGGAGTGGGAGAGGTGGCTGGTTCGTCGGGAAGACTGGCGGGAATCACCAGTCCATAGGAAGTGGCGAGGGGGCGGTCGACCCACTCGATTTTTTCGCCGACGTTGCGAATCGGTAATTCGGACGGCGAAGTGCCATATAGAATTCGGGCGACCATGCCAGCGGCTTCATGGCCAGGCTCGTAAAATCCCGTGCCCGAGCAAGCCACCGCTCCGCCCTGCAGCCCGGTCGGATCATCGGTGAAGAGCGGGATGCGGGCGTCGGATGCGGCTTTAACGACGGCCGGATAAGCTTGCGAGACGGTGTTGTCGCCTTGGACATAAATGGCATCGACGCCACGACTCGCGAGAGCCTGGGCGGCTTGGAGCACATCGGCACTCGAGGCTACTGTGACTTCCTCCAGTTTCAGCCCAGCTTGGGGGAAAAGTTCCCGCGCAACGCCAATGACTTTCACAGAGTTCGCCTCTGCGGCATTGTAGATGGTTCCAATCGTCTTGGCTTGTGGCATCATCGCGCGAATCAATTCGACCATGCCCATGACAGGCGGAAAGGATCCGATGCCGGTGACATTAGGCAAGTGGTCCATGAACGACTTGCCCGCGCCTGCTGCGATCGGATCGGAGCAATATGTGAGCACCACGGGTTTGTTTCGCACCGTGCTGCAAGCCACCGAGATGACCGGCGTGCTCATCGCCAAGATCAAATCGACATCCGACGAGGCTAAAGTCTGAATCATAGCGGGGATGTTGGAGATTTCTCCCTGGGCATGAATGCGGCGGACGGTCAGGTTTTCTCCCTCCTCCAAACCCTCGGCGCGGAGGCCGTCAAAGAGTCCCTTCATGCAGAGGTCCACCTGCTCCTCGTGGGCGAAATAGGCGATGCCCAAACGATAGGTGCGATGCGGGGCGGGCGTGGGCATGGGCGGTTTCAGGCGGCCGTCAGGAAGCTTGGTTTCGTCGGCAGTAATCCATCCGTTTGCTTTGGCTCGGATCGAGGCGGGAATCCGCCAAGGGTCGCGCAAGCCGACAAGGGCGGTTTCATTGTAGAGGAACAACTTGGGAACAATATTTTTTACAGGAATTGAGGCAGGACTTGTGCCGCTCAGAACATCTGCAGCGATCCCGCCGGTTACCCGTCCCACTTCGACATAATCGGCTCCGAGATCGAAAAGCGCACCGGATTTCACATCCAGCGGCTGCGAGGTGAATACCGGGATGCCCGCTCGGCGGGCGATTCCGATAATGCCTTGCGAGGCTGGCGCGACCGTGATGTCACCGCTCATCCAGATGGCTTGAACTCCTCGGGCGCAGAGTGCGGAGGCCGCTTCCAAAGCATTCGGCGTCGAGTCCACCGGTGACTCCAACAAATCGATCCCAAGATCACCGCAGACCTGGCGTGCCAGCATGGTTTGGGCCAAAGAATTTGATTCCGAGGGATTCCAGACGAGTCCAACCGAGCGCAATTCCGGGTAAAGAGCGCGGGCAATTTTGAAGGAGTCATCGACAGGCTGCAAACAACCGGAGCCCGTCATATAAGGTGGATGAATCGATGGATCTGCTGGATCTATGCCCACTCCAGCAGCGAAGGGATCCGTAACCAGGCCGAACACATGCGGTGTGCCGTTGTGGTTCGCGGCGGCGACGGTTTGCAGTGACGGGGTGCTGATCGTCACGATGAGATCGTAGACACCCGAGGTGACCTGTTTGGCGATGGCTGTCGCGGTGGCCGAGTCGCCCTGGGCATTGAAACGGCGGATTGTTGCACGGGCCCCATCGGCATAACCCCGTTCGGCCAACTCCTGAAGCACGCCCTCGGAACCCTTATCTAATGCGGGAGTCGATCCGTGCTGCACCAAGGCAATCCGGAAAATCCGCTCGGGCTCCATTCCCATGATCATTCGCGAGGATCGGCGGGATCCCAGATCGCCCAGGAGTAGCGCGGCGGAAGCCAAGAGAATCAGAAGGATTCCTGGCATGAGGTGGCGGATGGAGCAGCGAATCATGGAATTTCTCCGGAACTTGCAGTCAAAGATAATTCCATATCCAGCGGCGTTAGATCAAGACAAGGTGGCCCATTAAGGTAGCTCATGCGGGCCTGACTCACTGTCATTTCGATCGTCGTCAGGCTCACCGTAGAGGCGTCCGCACGGTGCATACAAATCGAGTAGGCGGAACGCTCTGGAAGGTGCGAGCGGTGCAGGCTGAGAATCCACTCCCGCGAGCCGGCATGGGGGGCGCTCTCCGCATCACACAGAGCGGATGAGCGGGCGTGCTGCGCACCGGCCTCGTCAATGCCCGAGGAGAACCAATGGGTTCGCACCCAATCATGGGGCCTTGATTCCAATGTCATTCCATCCCACATCCACTCGCTCAGGTGGCGTTCCCGGGGAACAGCCATGATCAACCGGAAGGGCTTTGTGCGACCGAGGTCGATGCGCTCCAACATCGCGGCAGCCTCCCGGGACCCGCTTTTTTCGAGAAGAAGCGGGATCACCCGACCCCGGCTTTCGCTTGCCGGGTGATCCGAATCCGGGCGGATATTCCAGTTCAACAGGGCAAGTGAAAGTCCACACTCATTGACTCCAACCCATGTGCCGCCACTTGGTTCGGCGGGGTAAATCGCCGCAAGGCTCCCGCAATGAACCAAGGCAGGCGGAAGCGCAATCGGGCGGGAGTTCAGTTCGTCGCGATTCATAGCCAAAAATGCCCCCTTGGAATGCGGAAGAAAGGAAAGCGAGCACATCAGTCGGCGGGTGGGTGGGTGGACTTGAGCGAGCGGTAGCGGAGGAGTTCTTTAACGATCGTCGCGGCGCTCGCGGAGTGGTGACCCCGGCGGCGGTTGGCATCGGCGATGGCAAAGACCAGTCTCCACTGGCGAAAAAGCAGGGCGTAGCTCTCGGGCAAGGATTTCGCGGCATCGTAGGCACTGGTGGCCTCGGACGAGGCTCCATTGAGTTCCAAAATCGTGAACTCCTCGCCGCGACGGAGCTTTTCCGGGCAGGAGTAGCGGACATCGTAGCGTCCGATGAAAAAGCCTTCGACACCCTTGGAGATTTCATCCACCCGAGATTCCAGGCTCTCGGTAAAAAGCGTCTCCATGCCATCCTTGAAAATGCAGCCCTGTGCGTGATTGCCCGCCTCGACGAGACGGATTTTTTCGCCAGGAGCGGGAATGTCTTTTTTCCGATTGTAAAAGCGGGCGAGATAGGTTGAAGCAATGAGGGAGGCTCTGGGGTCGTCGAGCACGAGTTGCTCCAGCGTGCGGCATCCATCGCCTTCCAGATACGGAAAAACCTTGTGGGTGATAGCGAGAATCCGGCCACGCGAGTCCCCGGGAAAACGATAGTAAAAGAGCCCTGCTTCGTGGGGGCCCCTGACATAGGGTTGAGCCACCGCAGAGGCGGTCATCGTCGCAAAATAGTCTTCGATATCCCCATGACTACCGACCACCTTGAAGCCGCTTCCCCGCTGGCCTATGTCGGGTTTGAGAATGAATGGAAAAGCGAGGTGACCCTGCGTGATCAAGTTTTTGACGGTCTCAATCCTGTTTTGGCCAGAGGGCAGAAAATAGGTTGGTGCCGTAAAAACCGGGCTGGATTTCTGAAGAGCGTCGAGGATCAAAAATTTCGATTCGCCGATCAGTCCGCCGGTGTAGAGGCCGGGATTCGCGCAAGTCGGGAGCGTCGCGCTTCCATATCTCGCGGAGAGCAGAGCGTAATGCGCTGCCACCGGAATGTAGAAAAGCCAAGACGGCCAGAATTCCCACTGCAGAAGTTTGTGCGGCGGACTTGACCTCATGCGCCCGGAGCGCTTGCTGTTTGCAAACGGTGGGCGACGGTCGAGGGAGCCACCCCCATGGTGCCGAAGAGATCGATTCCGCGCATGGCGCCGATCATTCGTATCATGGCGTGGTGGTGGATCGCGTGGGAGACGCAGAACATGAGTTCGCGGGCTGGAGTGGAGGGAACCGGCGTTGTCTCATCGCAGGAGTAGGAGACTTTGCATCGGACTTGAACGGCCTCCGGCAAGTGATTGCCGATTTGATCCAAGCGGGCGAGGAGTTCCGAAGTTTTTGCCAGCGCCGCAGAGGGGTCGTTTTCGATGAGCGGGTCGCGTTGGCGGGAGTCGTAATCCACGGTGCCGGCTTCCAAGGAATCGAGGAGGTTTTGGAAATGGTCCAAGCAGTGGCGGAAATGGGCACCGATCGAAGAGTCGAAGGCCTCTGGAACTTTCTTCGCGTAATCGCGTGGATCGATCGCGGCAAGGATCGGCTGTCCTTTTTCTAGGATTTCCTTAGCGGCTGCCGCCATCGAATCTACGGGACTCACGGCAGCAGTTTGCCGACGAGGGGAATCCGGCGGCGATCAAGAAACAAAAGCATAATCGAGCAAACGATGACGGCCAGCGCGAGACTGAAGAGTGTGCCATGGTCACCCTGAACTTGAATGCCAAGGATGAACAAATGGGTGGCGACCGCACCGCCCATGATCCCCAGCGCGATCAAGGCTCCCAACCAAGTGGTGGCCGGAATGAGAATGAGAAGCGAGGCCATCAACTCCGCAACGCCAGTTCCGATGCGTCCCCAGGGCTCCATGAACGGGAGATGTGCAAATTTGCCGACCTCCGAAAAGATAAACACCGACTCAGGAGCTGCCGTGAATTTAAAAAACAGAGTCTGGAGCATGATGGCTGCGGCGGCGATGCGGCAGGCCCAGAGGATTGCAATAACGGGTTTGGTATGGCTCGACATAGATTATTTGCCTTCGCTTTCCACCAGTGCAGGCCAGTTGGACTGGGCTTTTTGTAGATTTCCAGCCGCGTCTTGATTGAATTTGTCGAGGATTGCCTTGCTGTATTGTAGGTAAAGCTTCCCGTCGATGATCTGGAACGCGGTGGGATCGATATTCACGGTTTTATTGATCGAAACCCCGTAAGCGCAGTAGCCGCCGAACTGGGGGAGATACTTGGAAGGATTGGCGTCGAAGAGGTCCTTATGTTCCTTGGAGACGAAGTAGTAGGTGGCACCGTTGAGGTCCGATTTGAAATCGGAGACTCCTTCGAGCGCCTTGTTGTCGGTGAAATAAGCAACAGGGTCGTAGCCTTTGACTGCAGAACCGGTCCATGTCGTGTTAAGCAGGTCTTTGGACCAAATCGAGGCTGTGAAGCAAAGGCAGGCAGCTACCGTGAGGGCGAGTTTTTTCATATCGACTTCATCATGCAAATATCGGAACGGCGTGGCAAGGATTCCGAGGCATGTTATGCTCTACAACCAGGGACGATGAGGCACGGCGAAGCATGGATCGATATACAAATGAAACCAAAAAATCTTTTTTCACCGATAGGCTCGCAAGGGGGAGCAGAGGTTTTTGACGAACTGATCAGCATGCCTGGGGTTCGCTTGGAGCGAATTTTTTCACACGGTTGTCCGACGCCTCCGGATGAATGGTATGATCAGGGATCGGCTGAGTGGGTCGTGCTCCTCAGGGGTCATGCGGTTTTGGAATGGGAGAACGGTGCGAAGGATTCTTTGTCGGTTGGCGATTTCTTTGTCATTCCGCCCCACCAGCGCCATCGGGTTGATTCGGTTTCGCAAGATGCCGTGTGGTTGGCTTTACACTACGAGGATTGCTGACTTGACGAAGGTGGGCAGCGTTTGAGTTTTCCGGTCTTTCTTTATTGTTTCAAAATGGACTTCTCCCGTTGCTCGGCCTCGCTGCCCAGCATCAGAGGAGTCCTTGAATCCTGAAACCAGTCGTGCAGTGGTTCGTTACGAAGATCAATAATCCAAAGCACAAAGGCGACGAACCCGATTGTGGCTACGACCAACCCAAGCCAGCGAAACGTTCTACGGATTTTTCGGAACTTTTCCAAATCCCCTCGTTTGGCCGCGCGGAAGGCCAGCAACGAAGCCAGACCGACGATCGCAAGATTAAAATACAAGATGATGAATGCAACCGTGTTAGCCGTTGGATAGGAAACATTGGGGTGGAGGTTGATGGAGGAAAATGCCAGTGCCGTTGCCGCGAAGAGGGAGGCCATCACAGCGCGGGAAGAGGTGCCTTCCTCCTTCCACCACAGGGAGGAATATATCGCAGCAAAGATGAAAAAAAGGGGAATGAAAACCATGATCAACGACCGCGAAGGACGGTGGTTTGCATCGACGAAGACGCCAAGTGCTTCGACATCTGAAAATCCCGATAGATTTTTATCCATCGACCAAACTTCAAAATACGGTCCGGTTTGCAGACTGATTTTTTTGATGGAGTAGGAGTCGGATTCCATCACCGACGGGGGCGAGTGCCGGTGGGCGACCTCGGCGTCGATAATTTTTATTGGGATGCCCTTGTATTTCGGCAACTCGAAAATCATCGGCAAGCGAACCCTGTTAAATGGAGACGCGGAAAAGTCGTTTGTCGCCTCGAAAAGTCCCCGCACTGCTATCAAGACCCCGCGAGTGCCGTCGGGTGTTGTAGATGACAAGGGAATTGGTCGCTGATCCAAATCCGATATGCGGTTTAAAAAATTCAAGTTTTCGATTTCAAAACCGGGAAGATCGCGGGAGTTCCAGGTGAAAACAAAAACGACACTGGCTCGGAATACTTGTGGATCCTCCCGCTCGATCTTGAGTGAGTGGATTTCAAAAGTCATTTCGACGCACGACTGCTCTGGCTTGCCATCATTGCCAGCCAGCAAGGCCACCGTGAAAAAAGCCCAAAGTCCTGCTGCGATTAAAAATCTCCTCATCGGATTTTCAGTAATCAGTTGCCGGAAAAATTGGCAAGTTTTTCACAATCGGGCTTGTGATTTCTTGCGAAATCGGAGTCGTTCAATTTGGCTCGACGTGGATAGCGTTCACACAGCCAAAATAGTCCGTCATGTCAACCATGCCCCGTTATGAAGTTCGCATTGCCAATTCCTCGGCAGAGATCGAGACGGCCTGCCGCCTGCGTTTCGATGTTTTCAATGTGGAGATGGGTATTGGGCTCGATTCATCAGGGTCCTCGGGTATCGATCGGGATGCTTTCGACGAGGTCTGCGACCATCTCGTTGCCTATGACAATCAGGAGGGATGCATCATCGGCACCTACCGGATGCAAACCGGTGTGCGTGCTGGCGGGGCGCTGGGTTACTACAGCGAAAGGCAATTCGACTTCGCAGCCTATGAAGATCGCCGAGCCTCGATCCTGGAGTTGGGCAGGGCCTGTGTGCGGAAAGATCACCGAAACTTCACGGTGATCGGGCTCCTATGGCGGGGAATCGTCGAATACGCATTAGCGCGTGAATGCCGGTATCTTCTGGGATGCAGTTCCGTAACCTCGCAAGACCCTGCTTTGGGCTGGGCGATGTATCGGCGTTTTGAACGCGAGAGCCAACTGGCTGGGGAGGATTGGCGAACGGCGCCAAACGGGGCTTTCATCCTTCCCGACGCCTCGCCGCTCGCCGATTGTCCGGCACCTCCACGGTTGCTCTCGGCATACCTCGGCGTGGGAGCCCTCATTTGTTCGCCTCCTGCGCTTGACCAGGAGTTCAAGACGATCGTGTTTCTTACGATGCTCGATTGCCTCAACGGGTCCCCCTCGGCAACCGGTCGCTTCCTGGATCGTCCGCCTGTCGCGAAAGCATGAAAACCGCTCGGGCGTTTTGGAGACTTTTTTGTTTCGGCGGGATCGTCGTGAGCGGAATCTTGGTGGCTTTTATTTCATTCCTTTTCGGGAGGAGACTGGAGCGCCGAGCGGAATGGATGCAATGGATGAGCGGGCGATTTCTTGCAATGCTGGGTTGCAAGGTGCATGTGACGGGTCAAATTCCCCGGCGTGGTCTCATTACCTCGAACCACCTCGGGTATGTGGACATTTTGGTCATTGGGTCGGTTTGCCCGTGCGTGTTCGTGGCAAAAAGCGATGTGCATGGTTGGCCGATTTTTGGCTTGCTGGCACGGTTGGCTGGAACGGTGTTTGTTCGGAGAAAAGCTCCAGCCGATGCGGCCCGCCAGGTGGAGACGTTGGGATCGGTGTTGCGCGGGGGGCATCTCATGGTTCTTTTTCCAGAGGGCACAAGTTCCGGCGGCGAAAGCGTGCTTCCTTTCCGCAGTTCACTCCTGCAGGCCGCGATTGCAAACGACCTCGAAATCATCCCCGCTGCGATTCATTACAGTGTGGACCCGCCAGCCACGGTGGAACGGGATATCGCGCTATGGGGCGATATGAAACTGCCCGCCCATCTTTGGAACCTGCTTGGCATCGGTTCGTTCGAGGCTTTATTGGCTTTCGGTAAGCCGCTTTCGCCCCATAGCGACCGCAAGGAGGCGTGCCGCCGACTTCATCAAGCTGTGGAAAACATCCATGCTGCAATCAAACCAACGGCTCAACATCCTGAAAACAATTGATTGCGGCACTCGATAACATGGAGCCTAAACAGGCGGAAAGTTTCCAGAAAATCTGGACGGAAAATGTAGCGCGCCATGGCGATTTGGCGGCGATCGAAATCAACGGCACCACGCTAAACTATCGGGATTTGGACTCATCGGCACAGGGCGTGGCCCGGAGATTGTGCAGCCTCGCTTCTTGGCGGGCCGGTGCTCGAATGGGCCTTGAGGTTTCCCGGCCCAGTTTTTTCTCTGAACTACTTGGTGTATGGCTTGCGGGTGGTGTGCCGGTGCCTTTACGGGAGGCGACGCTGAACAAGGAACCGGCACTACGTCGATTGGTTGAGTCTGTTGTGGAAGGTTGGATGGGATCGGACGAATTATCCTGCGACAATCACGTCCCCGGGGAGGACGCATGGCATGCGATTTATTTCACATCTGGTTCTACTGGTGATCCAAAGGCTGTTGTGCGCGGATGGCGGCAGGCATTACACGAGGGGCGGTGTTATGCGGATACGCTGGGACTTTCAGCGGGCATGAAGTGCTCCATGCTTGTTGATCCGATGTTCGGTGCATCCACCAAACATTTTTTGGGATGTCTGCTGGCCGGTTGTCTTCAATCTTTTGGAAAAAGTGCTTCCCGCGAGAGTCATGTGCTCTACGGCACTCCAGGCCAGATTTCCGCCTTTGCCGAAGAGTTTGGCGGGTGTTTTCAATGGATCAGCATGACTGGCGAAGCCTGCTCTCCCCTAGCGTGGAAGGCAGCGATGAAATTGACCGGAATAGAGGGAAGGATTTTGAACGCGCTGGGAGGATCGGAGTTTGGTGTTGCAGCCAATCAGATTCATGATGCTCGATCTGGGGTGCCAGCTTCGTTTTGCGGCATTCCACTCCAAGGCAAAAAATTGGAGGTAACTGATGAAACCGGAACTGCACTCGCCACGGGCGAAACTGGCTTGCTGCGGGTCGTTTCGGAGAATTTGGCGGAGGGATACCTTGTGCGCAACGCGGATGGGTTGCGCCTCGAAACCTTTCCCAGCGGGGCTGGAAGTCGCTTTTTTGTAACCGGTGATGTCGGGTGGATTGACTCAGGCGGCAGCTTTAACCATGTGGGCCGCTCAGGCAAAATGTATAAGCGTGGAGCGCGATGGGTCGATACCGGCCCGCTTTGCCGTGCATTGGAATCCTGCGCGGGCGTGAGGGAGTTTGTTGTGGATTGGCCTGCGGGATCACTTCATCCCTTGGTTTGGTGTGGGCTTGAGGATGTTTCAGCGCATGTGTTGGAAGAGATTTCTTCGCGCATCTTGGCGGAGGGCTTGGACGGACAGATTGTCCCCACCGAGTTGCGTGGAGTCGAACAACTCCCGAGAAACCGCCACGGGAAGATAGACCTTGCCGCCTTGGCCTCGCCCACAAACATTCTCGAGGGGAGATTCGCCTCCTTCAAAATTTCCAACCGAATCCCCGAGATGGCGGAAGCGCTTCTGCGAGGTGATGCGAAGGATGCGATTTTTCATGGTGCCGACTCCCTCTTGGCGCTGGATCTTGACTCTCTATCCCTGCACGAACTCGCCGCAAAGCTTTCCGAAAAGATGCAGCGGAGAATCCCTCTCGCCACACTGCTGGCAGATTTGCCACTGACTTCATTGATTGAAAATCTGCGGACCTCCACTTCGCACTCCGTGACTCTTTTAGGCAACGATCGCCGAAATCCGATTCTGTTGTGGTTCGGGAGTGGCTTGGCATCTCTGGCGAAACCTCCACTCAAAAGCTTTTCTCTTCTGGGCTTGGATTATGAAAAGAGCATGGAAAATCCCGTCGGGAAGAATTCAAACGGCATTCATGAACTCACCCGGATTTTGATTGATTGCCATTCGGAGGAGATTGCGAACCGCACCGTGTTCACAGGAGGATTTTCATTTGGAGCATTACTAGCCCATGAGGCGGGGTTGGAGTTGCAAAGGCGGAAGACAGCGGTTGGAGGTGTATTCCTTGTCGATCCTCCCAACTTGGAGGCACGAGCTATCCGCACCGTTTGGCGCTGGAGCAGGTGGAGGCCTTGGATTTGGATCTTGGTCTTGGCTCCGCTACAAGGAGTCGGTCTACCACTTGTGCAGCGCAGATTGGTGAAAGAAAATTTCCTTCGGAATAGGGAGTGGAGGCGAACATGGATGCGATTCTATCGGCCCACTCCAACGGATATCGAAACGACCCTTTTTTCGAGCAAGGAAAACAGCGATGGCTCCCTTGGCTTGTTTCGTCCCGCCTGCCGACGGCTTTCCATCCAGCAACTGCCCGCTCAAAAACACCTTGATGTCGTGAGGGATTCCCAATCTGTTTCCCAGTGGACGGCGTTTGTTCGCGACCAGATCAGTCGTGGTATCAAGGAGCAGGAACCTTGGCAGGGGTGATTTGGAACGCGGCGTCGCGAGGTTTCATTGCCGAGATGATCGAAACGGGTTTGAGTGGAACGCGGTTGCCTTCACTAAAACGGATTTGGCCAGTGACACCGGCGAGGTGCGATTTCTCGATCGCCTTTGTGATCTCATCGGGTTTAGCGCTCCCGGCATTGGCGATGGACTGAAGGAGCAGTCGGGTGGCATCGTAGCCCAAACCTGAAAACGAATTTGGGGCTTTGCCGCCAGATAAGTTGTTAAATTCGCGCTGAAAATTATTTATTACTGATTGAGAGGCGGATCCTGGAGCGCTTGACGGAAAAGCGTGAGTGGTAAAAAAAACATTCGCGGCCAGTGGTTGGTTACTCCAAGTTTCAGGATCATCTAACCCATCACCCCCAATAATCGGACCAGCAAAGCCCATCGAGCGAAGTCGATGAATCACAGAAATGGCATCTTTGACTGTCTCCGCAGCGAGAAAAACGGCATCGGCTTTCAAAATGGAAGGAGTGATCTTGAAATGATTATCGGGATAAAAGCGCGATTGGGCAGTGATTCTGCCTCCTCCTAAGCGGAAGGCCTTGGTAAAATAGCCCGCAAGCAGGCGGGTGTATGTGTGAGAGGGATCAGTTATCACGGCCGCAGTTTTACAGCCCTTGATATCGCGGAGCCATTGAGCTGCTGCAGCTGCCTGCACATTGTCGCCGAAGCAGGCGAGAAAAAAACGCGATCCTAGTGCGTTAGGCAATTTTGGAGATGTCGCTCCAGATGTAATAAAAGGCAGGCCTTTTTTCTTCGCCACTCGCCCAGCGGCCACGGCAAGATCTGTATCCGAGAGCCCTACAAATGCGGTGATGCCGGGATTTTTCTCCAAAGCATCCGAGACAGCGTTTTTTACAGAGTCGGGTGAAGAATCCGGATTGATTGTTATAAGTTTGATTTGCTGTCCCCCGATACCGCCTGCTCGGTTGGCTTGCTCAACAGCCAAACGCGCGCCGATTGCGGATGGCTCATCAAGGACTTTTTGATCCCCGTCACAGTAAACTGCACCTATCTGAATTTGGCCAAGCAGTGTTCCAGAAAGCACAGACACGGCAATGGTGGCGAAAAAAAAGCTTCTAATCATGGATCAAAACTATTTTTTCATCCGTGAAGCAGCAATCTCAATAAAACTTGTCAAACTCCATGAGTCCGTAGGCTTCAGATTCTGCGAGGGCTTGAAGAATAGGTATCCGGTGGTGCTGATGGATTCTCAATTGGCGGTGCGGAATCGAAGACGATAATCAGGCAGCATGAAGCAATACAGCTTCAGCAAGGGTGAATATTTTAATAATCCCTCTGGACCATGCTAGGCGGTGCAAAAGAGGGGGCGGCCGTTCCGACAGTGGTCGCGAGAAGATGTTTTCAAAATTTGGAAACCAAATACGCCTGAGAATGCTTCAGGTTTTGACTCTCTGTTTCTTATTTTCCTGAAAAGTAGCTGGATAAAAATGCAGCATGATGTTAAAGACTGTTTGCATTATTATCCGGCATGCAATCTTCAACGCAACATGCACATCGCACCTTCAAAGAACGCAATGGAACGCTGCGGACTTGCGAGGCGCTGCGGGCTGGAATTCACCCCCGCTCACTCTATGAAATGCGTGATCGCGGAGAAATCGAGCAGATCGCACGCGGTCTTTTTCGACTTGCCGAACTCCCGCCGTTGGGGGAGCCCGATCTTCTCACTATTGCGAAGAAAGTGCCGCAAGCTGTGTTTTGCTTGCTGACAGCTCTCGCATTTCATCGTCTGACAACACAGATTCCGCACGCAGTGGAGGTGGCCCTTCCTCGCACGGCACGGATACCTCGTCTCGATCACCCTCCGATCAAAGTTTTCCGCTTTTCTCCTGAATCCCTGAATGCCGGGATCGAAACTCATAGTCTCGATGGCGTTGCCATTCGAGTTTACTGCCGTGAAAAAACTCTCGCAGATGTTTTCAAGTATCGGAACAAAGTGGGCCTTGATATCGCGCTTGAAGCTCTTCGCGCCTATCGATCACAGCCGAAACGGGATTATCAAGCCGTGATGCGGTTTGCCCGCGTTTGCCGGGGTGAAAATGTGATCCGTCCGTATTTGGAGGCAACACTGTGAAACCAATCAAGAATGTCTCAGCCTCTGTGCATCAGCGGTTGCTGAATCTGTCACGCCAATCGGGTAAACCATTCAATGAGTTGGCTCAATTCTACGCCCTTGAAAGGTGGCTTTACCGGCTTGCCCGTTCCGATTACCGGAATCACTTCGTTCTCAAGGGAGCCTTGATGTTGCTGGCGTGGGAGATGCCATTTTCCCGCCCGACGAGGGATATTGATCTTCTCGGAAGAGTGAGTAACGACCTCGACTTGGTGCGGAATGCCATCGCGGCGATTTGCCGGATTCCGACCGATGAGGATGGCATGGTTTTCGATCACGAATCGGTAGTCACTGAACGCATTGCCGAGGACGCCGACTATCACGGTGTCCGGGCAACATTCTCCGCACATCTTGGGAACGCGATCATTCCGATGCAGATCGATATTGGCTTTAGTGATGTTATCACGCCAGAAGCCACAACCATCGTCTACCCCGCAATTCTTGGTCACGCCGCGCCCGTTCTGCGCGCCTACAATCGAGAAACCGTGATTGCAGAGAAGTTCGAGACGATGGTCAAACTGGGCGAACTCAATAGTCGCATGAAGGATTTTTTCGATGTTTGGCTTCTGGCAAAAACTGGACAATTCCGCAGGCCGGAACTTTCTCATGCGATCGAGCAGACTTTTTCCAATCGAGGCACAGCGTTGATTGACAGTCCCGTGTGTTTCACGGAAGAGTTCGCGATGAGTCCATCAAAGGTCGCCCAATGGACTGCGTTTCTTCGCCGGAATCGATTCACCAAAGCTCCAGACTCATTTTTAGATGTCGTGAACTTCGTTGCTGAATTCCTCCGCCCCATCGTCATTTCTTCGCTGGAGAAGCAGGATGGGATTTTCATTTGGGACGCTGGCGGACCTTGGCGAAGCGCGATATAGCCTCGAGTCAGTAATCCTTGGGTGCTTCACTGCAATTCAGCAAGGCCCGCAGACCTTAGCTTTCCCAACCCCGCGCATTCTTATGAAGCAAAGCACCATTGAGTGTCTGAAGCCGTGCGCCCGTGGCGGCTCGCGACAGACCCATCTCTTCGGCGATTTCCGCTACGGTCTTACCCTCGAAGAAGTGTTTCCGAAGGAGCGCCTGTTTCTTCTCGGGCAACTCGCCCAGGGCCTCCATCAACCGATCCATGCGCGGGTCGTCCTTCCTTGGGCGCTCGGGGACAACCGTCTCTGCCCACAAGAACTCCATACCAGCAATCCTACGCTTGCGCGAGATTTGATGGCTTATGGCTTGGCGTTTCACTGCGACATGAAGCAGTGTCACAAAGGCCCCCTTCTTCGGATCGAAAGTGGCGATGTTCTTCCAGACTCGGATGACAGCTTGTTGCACCGAATCCTTGGCGGAATCGTGGCACCCTAGGACTGCCTCGGCGGTTCTGACCAGCTTTGCAAAGTTTTCGGCGACGGCTTGATTAAATTCTTCTTCGCTCAAAGCACGTCCTCGCAGGAGAATACCTTCTCGCTAAGTTTGAGTTTTGGTGGTTGCGTGCCTACGATGAAAGCGGGGTCAACGAAAGTTATCCGGTTCGTTGGCTGAATGGTAAGACGCCTGTTGTCTAATTTAATAAAGTAAAAGTCTTTATCTTGCTCTGGCGCATTGCTCCACCCATCAAGGAGGTGTGTTACATTGAATAAGTATTCCCCGAGGTATGTCTTCCCGTCGATCTTGGTGCGTATTGAGAACCCTTTGATGTGTGGGTTTTCTAGGGTGGTGAAGTAGTAGGAGTAACAGTCCCATAGCTGCGCTTTTTTAATACCCCACTTCGGGGGAGTGTAGTTGAACGCATCGAAGGCGATAGCGTGAGGTGGGAGGTTTCGATACATCGCGCCCCCCGAGGCATAGAGCCAGCCTCCCGATCAGCGCCGAGGGTTAGATAACGAAAGGCGCTGTCAAATCTGAGTCAGCGATCCCGCTGGCAACGCGATGAAGATGATCACCAAGCTCACGGGCACTAAGACCAAGACTAAAAGCGGGTAGGCAACACGTGAAGTAGTGCAGCAATGCAGCTTTCAGCCTGAGCCAACTTTTTTGATCAGCGCCGTGAGCTTGGCGATTACTTCAGGATTCACTGGCTCTGTGACTCTTTGATCCACTGATTCAGATTGCCCGGCTACGAGCTCCTTGGCGGTCTTGAGAATCGCGCCATTGGGGTCTTCGCGCACCAAGTATTGCTCAGTGGCCTCGCGAATCAGGGAACTGATCGTAACGCCTTTGACTGATGCGAGAATCGAGATGGCTCTGTTGATCGCAATGCTCTCCACATAGGAGACGCGAAGGGTTCCGGCTTTGAGTTTATTGGGCATAAATAAGAAAATGGCGTTTCGCTACTCTCCAACTGAAACTTTGATTTTGTTGAGAAGTAAAAGGTGCAATTTGAGACAAGGAATAGGGCAGCGCGTTCAATTCTCGTGGAATTAACATAATATACTTTTTATTAGATAGATAAAAGATAGAAGTAGAATTTCCTGCATTTTAGCTTGTCCTATCGGATTTTTGAAAACTGCTCTATTGGTATCGCGGTTGGATTTGGATTTAGCCAGATCAGCCTTTGTTCGTTTCCGTTATCACCGCGAATGACTCCGGGCAGTCGCGTGAGGCGAACGGCTGTCAGTGCTCCTGAACAAGCTCCCATCGGAATGACCTGTTCTGCTATGTCGCTGGCGGCATTGCTCCACTGCTCAAATGAAGAAGCCTCCAGGCGAATTATGGCATGTGCTGATGTGTTTCCAGAGAGCGTGATTGATACAATGGGTAGAGACAGTTGCTTGAGAATGGAAAGCCACAAACCGATCTCCATCAAGTCGGACTCGACCAAGACATGCCGGAATGAAGTCGTATTTTCCGTGCTGCGGCGTGTTCGTTTTTGCAAGCGTTCCGCCCAATGCATTTCACCGCTCACTGGATTCAAAAGAAACCAAGCGCCGTCTCTGTTTCTGCGGACGATCGAGTCTAACTTTTCATCAGGCGTGCTATGGTCCCATATAAGCTGTCCTTGGCTTCTTTCCTGCGTGAATAGGATCGTCTTCTCATTCGGTTGGAAAAGGGCGCGCAGGGCTGTTCCTGGGCTTGCACGGGCCGGGTCGATTGGGCTTCGAGAAATGAAATCTTCAACAGGGGTCGGCCCGTTTCTTGTAAGATAGGCGATCAGGGAGTCATCGCGGGGCATATCACGACGGAAACTGGGTCTTGGAGCCGTCAAGCCATCGACCTCAGATCGCACCGAGCGGATGGTATTCTCAATCTCTCGCGGCTGCGGCACTCGGGACAGCCAATATGAGACCCATTCGTCTATGTATGAGTCATCATGTCCCGCCCTTACGAAGATATGTATGACTTTATACATCCAACGATGACAGCCCCCGCCGGAGGGTGGGCATGGCGGTATTTCCAATACTTCAGGTGATAGGTGTTCAGGATCCATAAGATAATCTCAAATTCGTGCTTGAGAGAGACACTCGAAGGCGCTTTTTCAACAGACTTCCGATGTGAGCTAGACAGACATCCACCCACTCCCCCTAAAGGGGGAGGAGTGTCTGTGTCTCTTCTCTATTGCTGGTTCGAGAGACAATCTCGAAAAAAGAGTGAAAAAGTCTCCTTGCAGGTGTCTCTTCTCACGGCAGTTTTAAACGGCTTTATCTTCAATAAGCTCGATATAGGAAGACGCTTCTTCTCTATCTCTGGCAGTCATATCAACAACGATGGCTCTGCGTCGAACCAGCTTGGTTTGCTTCTTGGGAGTTTTATCCACAATCGCATTTGGAAGAGGATCAGTATCAGGCCGTCTAATAATCTTCTGAGCCTGTGTTCCGCTTCTTGGCAGTAGATCCTCCGTAAGCCTACCATTGAATAATAGTTTTGATAATAAACTTTCTGCGCGAGTTTTGGGCATGCCCACTGCCGCTGTCGCT
Source organism: Terrimicrobiaceae bacterium (assembly GCA_044340205.1). Lineage (GTDB taxonomy): Bacteria > Verrucomicrobiota > Verrucomicrobiia > Chthoniobacterales > Terrimicrobiaceae > UBA967. The sequence continues at coordinate 15,378 of JBIIUB010000003.1, read as the reverse complement.
GTTTCTATGAAAGCATTTTTTGGCATACATACACCTTTAGGCATCAACTCGTAGAGGGTGTCCTCGGTGTGAACAGCGCGAGGAGTCTCTGAATCAGCTTCAACCCAGCAGATGCCTCCTGAGGCGTGCTTAAACCAACGCTTTAATTCGTTTTCGCCTGTAGAGCTTTTCCATCCAATTCGGCTCCCTCGTTTGGCTGCTATGAAACGGAACTTTCCATCCTCCTTGCACGGATCAATGACCAACATTGCTCTGGCCCAATTTATGATATCCGCGCTTCCAGCGCCTGCATAAGACCAGTCGGAGGCTCTGTATTGCGAGGTATCGTTTTTGTTGTTCTTCGGCGTGTGGTGAACGATGATCACTCCACAACTGAATTTTGTGAGTAGTGGGTTGATACCATTGCGCAGGAATTTTGCCGCTTCAGCAGATTGTGTCAGATCGCAACCCGCAAAAGCCATGAGCGGATCAATCCGAACAATGTCAGGACGATGTTTTTCAAGGAGCGGGCGAAGCACCCCATGAATGAATCCAACGCCGGTCCTCTCCTGTTCGGAGACTATGAGGAGGTTTTGACCACACAGTCTTTCTTCCTCCTCTGATAAGCCCATGCCCGCCATAACTCCGACTACCATCTCGTGCAGGTCTCCACTGTCATTTTCCGCTTGAATGACAAGGATGCGAAGAGGTTTTGCCGGTTTAATGCCAAAAGCCTCTCTACCTATCGACCAGCAGATGTCCTGTTGCATTGACGAGGTGGATTTGCCAATTCCAGTAGGGCCGACAGCGAGGGCACCTTGACCAACGCAAAGCCAGCGATCCCCGAGCAAAGTTTTTGACGGGTCAGGAGTCTCGTTTTTATACGATAGAACGCTTCTGGCTTCTGGTGGTGGTATTTGTATTGCAGAGTTAACTTCTTTCTCTGCGGCTTGATTTTTGGCCCAGGTCTTTTGCTCTTCTTTGATTTGCTTGTTTGCTTCCTTCAAATCATCGACGACCTGGCTGTAGGAGGTAGTATTTTTAGGCTGATTCATAGTGCCACCTCCGCTTGAACTTCGATTTGTTCAATATCGGAAAGCCGATACCTGACGACTCTCCCGAGCTTGAGGAATGGCAATTTGCCAGCCCTCTCGCGGCGCTTGAGTGTTTCTTTCGATACTGCCCACCGTGAGGCGAGATGCCGCCTGGAAAGCAGTTGTGGTGTTGTGGATGTTATAGTCATCTTATTCGTATTTTGTGTTGTGTGTTTTGTGTTCTAGGGCGCGTTAGCTGCACGGTTATTATACCGTGGTTGCGAAAATAGACACCACGGTTATTACACCGTTCAAAAAAAATCAGAATTTTTTCCAGTGCCCCAACTTCTGCGGAATTAGTAATGATGACTGCGCGTGGTTTTCTTAATTCGGCCTGTTGGTTTTTTGTTTGATTTCAATGCTTTCTGTGACATTTCACCCAAAAGCCATCCCCCCACATTTACAACAGGCTTTGTTTTTAAATCCGAGTAGTGAGCAGCGGTGGTAGCAACATTGCTATGTCTCAATACCCGCGATGCGGCATAAATTCCATGTTCTGCTGTGACCAATGCGCCAAGTTCCTTACGCAGCTCGTGGAGAGGCTTTCGTGCCGTCACCCCGTGCTCGCGGAGCCAAGCTGTGAGACTGTCGAAGACGACTCCTGCACGGTAGTTCTGCCCCCATTTCTTAGGTCCACTTGCAGCGCCGTCTCCATCAATCACAAAATGCCCTTTCTTTTTCGCATGGAAGCCACGCAGGATCGCGACGGTGTTTTCATCAATTGAAACCTCGTCGCGGGAATCTGCCGTCTTGAGGCTTGCAGAATCCGTGGATTCGACTCGGATCAGTTGACGATTGAAGTCCACCTGATGCCATTGCAGAGAGTCGATCTCTCCCTTCCGCAGTCCCGCCGATAAGGCGAGGAGCATGGCAAGGAATGCGGGAGGATTTCTCTTCGCAAGCTCCCTGTGCGCCTCTTGCAACAAGGCTTTCGCATTGATCCGCGAGAAGTATTTCGCACTCTGGCGCGGGAAAAACTCAACCGCATGGAACGGGATAGGATCAGGCAGTCGGAGGTCGGGCAGAAATTTGAGAATCTTTGCAGCAAACAAGCTCCGCGCCTGACGGATCGTGGAGTTACAGGAGGTCATCCGCGAGCTTTCCTCCGCTGGCGTCTTTGCCTGCTTCGCATATTCCAGCCTCCACTTCTGCACGGCGGGAAGGGTCAAAACCTCAAGGCTCGTCGCGTCGATCTTTGCACGGTAATCCGCTGCTCCACCTTTGTGCGGCCCGAAGCGTTTCTTCGAGCGCTCCATAGCGAGGATATCGGCAACAATCTTGCGGAGGGCGCGTGAGTAGGATGTGAATGTGGATTTGTTCGCCTCGGAAACCTTGCGGGCGGCGACGATCCAATCTCCCGCGGATGTCACTGGTGCGGGAAGGGTAGGATCGGGTTCGTTCGTTGGGCGGTGCTTGGCAAGGGTCGTATCCCATCCCATCACAAGAATGTCGTTGTAGATTCCGGCAGCTATTTTCGCTGCGGCTTCTTTATTGCCCGTTCCTGTCGAAAAACCGCGCCTCGTCCCACCACTCTGGAGTTGGATTGACCAGTGAGGAGATTCTACTCCCAAAGAATTTTTCGTTTTTTTCAAGCGGGAAATCCAATAGTTCGCGGAGTTCTTGCCAATGCCCCTCGGTTTTCTGATTTGCACTTGCGTTGCACTTTTCCCGCGCCCCTCCGATTCGCTCTGACCCGAAACAAGTCGGGCGTTAGAAGTCTTTGAGTCCTTTACTGAATTGGTTTTAGATATATTTTCGGTAATCATTTCGGGACAATATAGCACATATTGCAAACCCCAAAATGTTTAACTCTTAATCAATTGGTTCCGGGTTCGAGTCCCGGGGGGCGCACTTCTTTGAGTATCGCTGTGGAGGTTGGGCTATCAATTTCTAAAAATTCCGCACCAATGTTGGCGTCGTTCAGCTTCGCGTGACTTGGAGGCCGGTGTCTGAGATGTCCATTCGCACGAAGCGGGCTCTGGGGTTTGGGGGTCGGGTGGTGAGTTCGTGGCGGATGCGGGAGGCGGCTTCGGCGTCCTTGGCGAGGAAGAGGATGTAGCCGCCGCCACCGGCTCCGGGGAGTTTTGCGGCGGCGGTCCAATCGGAGACGCGGTTGAGGATGTCCTGAACGGCGGGCGGGTTGGTGCCGGCATCGAGGGCGCAGTTGAGTTCCCATGTGCGCCTCACGACGCTGCAGAGGCCGTCCCACGATTCGCGTTGCAGGATATCAAACGAATCGCGCGCATGGGTGGCGATTTCGTCGAGGAGGGACATTGTTTCCGGGCGGTTGAGAAACATTCCACGCACAATCTCGCGGAGGATGCCTTTTGCGACGCGGGTGATGCCTGTGTAGTAGAGCAGGGCCATGCCGTTGGTGTTCGACGGACCGAAGAGGTGTTGGGGGAGCCAGCGCACAAGACCGCGTTGGGTGAAACCGGGCGAGGATTCGATCATTTTCAGACCGCGATGGATTCCGCCTGCCTGATCCTGCCATCCGCCGCCCGTTGTGAGGAGTTGCTCCAGCGCGAGTGTGCGGGAGCAGATTTCCTCGTGATCCCAGCCGAGGCCGCAGACTTCGGAGAGGGTGCCAAGAAGTGTGGCGGAGAGGATGCTGCTGGTGCCGAGACCGGAGCCTTTCGGCGTGGCAGCGAGGAGGGAGATTTCGAGTCCGCCGCCGAATTCGCCGAGTAGGGCTTCGAGTGATGCCGCGCGGGTGTGGGCGGTGAAGCGCGGATGGAAACCGGCGAGTGCCAGAGCGGCCTTCGCGAGTGAAAACTCGGCGCCGACATGGGTGAAGTCCTCAAGCTCCTCGAAGGTGCGGATGCGCGTTTCCGCTCCGAGGTCAATGGAGCGGATGACGATTTCTCGGAGCGCTGGAACGCGTGCGAAGACCTGCACGGGCGGCTGGCCATTGAGATCGAGCGCGACATTTACGACAGCCCCGCCGCGTTTCAGGCAATACGGAGGCGTGTCGGTCCAGCCTCCGGCGAGGTCGATACGGATCGGGCAGCGTCCCCAGATGATCTGGTCATCCACTGCAGTCCGGACTGGCGCGCACTTTTTGGCTGCGATGCGATCGACCACCAGATCGCTCAGAAATGAGAAGGCGCGTTTTTCGTAGAGGTTTGAAACGGCTTCCTCGCCGCGCGTGTGGGCCACCTGCGCGCAGAACATGGCCTCTGAGAGAAAATCCAGCGGTGAGCCACCGGGTGCGCCGAGTTCCGGAGTGGGTGCGTTGGTTGCAGCAAAGAACCGGGCCGTGCTGTCGAGGTCGAGGCGGTAAAAGGGATTGTTACCGCGTTGCGCAAACAGGCGCGGCGTGACTGCGGCGATCTGGAGGCGTCTCCCGGCGAGAAGGCGTGCGGGATTGAAGCGCTCGGTGATTTCCTGCGCGGAGAGGCGTTCGCTATTTTTCCAGATGGCCAGAAGTTCGGCATCCTTTGCAGGCTCTTGCGAGGACATCCAAGAAACAATGCGCGCGGTGAGATCGGTGGTCTCCAGAATCGGAAACAGGCGGGCTGCTTGAATATCCGTGGTGGAGGACAAGCCGCAGTCTGCTGGAGTGATGCCGCGCCGCTGAAACCATAGTGCGCAGGATTCGCCAAGCCATTCTGTGGATGCCTCGCCGATCGCGCCCTTGAAGGAATCATCAAAGCCATACACGCGCAGGCAGTGTGCGGATTCGCCCACGGGCGGAGTGTCCACGCAGACTCCGGGCGTGAGGGAAAGCGTTCCGATTTCCGCTGGCAGGTTGGTGAGAACATTTTCAGAGGTAAGCGGGAGCGTTGGCGGGAGGATGCAATTCTCGACCCAGATGAGCTTGTTGGCGCTGGATCGCGAGCTGAAGGCAAAGTCGGAATTCAGGACATACATGTCCGGGTGCGGCTTCAGCGAGAGGTGGGATTGGCCGCGCTGGTCGAGGCTGCGGTTTTGAAGTGCCGACACGGATTCGATCATCTGGCGGCTGGTGCCGAAGTGATAAAACTCGGCATCTGGCAGTGGCACGACGGCGCAGGTCAGGCTGGCGATGTCGTCATCATGCGCGGCGGGACGGCTTCCCATGCAGGGGCCCATGCCGGCGTAGAGTTCGTAGAAATCCGGCACGCCTTTGGTAAATGCGCCTGCTTTGGCATTCCATCCGCACTTTTTAAAAAGCACGGACACCGCCTTGGCGCTCAGCAGCCATAGGCCGGTATCGACCAGGAAGAGATGGTCGGCGGCGAGCTTGGTTATTTCGTCAGGCTTGGGTTTTTGAAGGAAGAAAGCGAGTTCCTCGGGACTGGACTTGGGGGTGAAGAAAACCCCGAAGTGCGAGGCGGTGTGCGCATCCACCCACATTCCAAGGCCAAGGATGTCAGCATCCGGCATGGCGGGAAGCCTCGCAGGAAAGCGCAACAGGACATCGCCGCTGGCAACCATGACCCGGCTCTGCAAAGGGGCGCGCGCGGCAATGTAGCCGAAGCCGGGCATCTGCACATCGAGCAGCGTCTGGTCGAGTCGCTGGCCGTCCGCCCATCGCAAGGCGGGGAACGGCATGAGAATCTTTCCCGTGGCGGCGTAGGCAGGCAGGCGGCGGCTTTGTCCGCCTGCCATGAGGGTGAGTTTGAGAGAAGGCTCGTCGCACCATTCCTCGAACGGCGCGTTCACGCCTTTGCTGCGCCAGGCTTCGGCGAGCAGATGGGCCACGCCTCCGCCGGAGCCGAGTTTGCTGCCTGCGGGATCGCATGCGGCGAACCATCCCGACCCCTCGGCCGTGCCGGGGAAGTGCGCGGACATGGCGGGTGGCAGGGAGATGAGCCGCTCGATTTTCATATTAGAGGAGTTCGGCGATCTGAATGGCATTGAGGGCGGCGCCCTTCAGCAACTGGTCGCCGCAGACCCAGAAGGCGATGCCGTTTTCCATCGCACAATCGCGGCGGAGACGGCCGGCGAAGCAGTCGTCTTTCCCGGCGCAGTCGAGCGGCATGGGATATCCATCCTCCACGAATTGGAGCCCGGGCGCATTTTTGAGGGCTGTGCGGGCCTCCTCGAGCGAGATGGGTTTTGAAAACTCGGCACTCACGGCCACCGAGTGGGCGCGGTAAACGGGAACGCGCACACAGGTCACGGAGGCCTTGAAGTCGGGCAGGTGCATGATGCGACGACCCTCGTTTTCCATTTTCATTTCCTCTTTCGTGTAGCCAGTGTCCAAAAAGGAATCGACCTGCGGGATGACATTGAACGCGATCTGGTGCGGAAAAATTTCCTTCACGATGGGGCGGCCCTTGGCGAGGGCTTCGGTCTGATGACGGAGTTCATCGATCGCGCGCGCGCCTGCTCCAGAAACGGCTTGGTAGCTCGATGCGAAAAGGCGGGTCACGCCAAAGGCGCGGTGCAGCGGGTGCAGAGCCATGAGGGTGATGGCCGTCGTGCAGTTTGGATTGGCAATGATGCCGCGATGGTTTTTGACATCCGCTCCATTGATTTCGGGAACAACGAGTGGCACATCATGCGACATGCGGAAGGCCGAGGAATTGTCCACCACCACGGCCCCACTGGTCACGGCCGCGTGTGCGAAGTCGCGCGAGATCGCTCCGCCGGCGCTGAAGAGCGCAATGTCGATTCCCTCGAAGGAATTCAAATGCAGTGGCTCGACGGTGATTTCCTCGCCACGGAAGGTGAGGGTTTTTCCAGCGGAGCGGGGCGATGCGAGAAGGCGGAGGTTGGCGACGGGGAAGTTGCGGCGTTCCATGACTCGGAGCATTTCGACTCCGACCGCACCGGATGCGCCGACGATTGCGACTCTATGGGGTTTTGACATAATGGATATTTATGACACCTGACATGCCCGCACGGCAATCCTTGGAAGAATGGGAAATGCGAGTGGACATTTCCCGCCAGATGCTGGACCTGCGGCGTTGCGGAGAGTTGATCAAATCCTGGCCCGTCTCCACATCCCGGTTTGGCGTGGGATTTGAGCCCGGAAGCTTTAAGACGCCCACGGGGCGCTTCGCTGTGCAGGAAAAAATCGGTGCCGGCGCGCCGTTGTGGGCGGAATTCAAAAGCCGCCAGCCCACTGGTGTCTTGGCTGCGCCCGGCGGCGAGCAGGATGGCATTCTGACCCGCATCCTCTGGCTCTCCGGCCTCGACGAAGAGAATGCGAACACGCATGATCGATATATTTATTTTCACGGGACCAATCGCGAAGACCTGATCGGAACGCCTGCCAGCCATGGTTGTATAAGGCTTCGGAATGCCGACATGGCGGAGCTTTTCGATCTGGTGCCTGAGGGCGCGAGAGTGGTTATCGGCTGAAAGTCTCTCCGTTGAGAAAGCCTTTCGCGACGAAGCCTTCTTTCTCCAAGCGGATCATCGCCGCGCCAGTGTGATCCTGGCGGAAGAGGTGGATGCCGAGGTTTTCCACCATGGATGCCCATTGCTCATCGATCGGTTCATTTGAGGGGAAGCCTGCCGCTGTGGCCACGACAAGCGAGGGATTGACGGCCCGTAGGAACGAGGCCTCGGGTGGCGCGCCGGAGTGGTGACGGCCAAGAATAACGATATCCGCAGCAATGGCGGAGCGTTGATTTTGCAGTAGCCACTCGAAGGTGGCCGGCCCGGCGTCTGAGACGATCAAGACCCGCGTTTTGGAGGATTCCAGCGAAGCTACGAGCGATTTGTCATCCGCTGTCGCTGCCACAAGATCTGGAGGGGGATGCAGGATTTGCAGCGTCATCGATGGGCTAATCTCAAAGCGGTCGCCCGCCTGCGCTTTGGAAATAGGGAAATTGGAAGCGGCCACCGCCGCATGAAGTCTGCGGCGCACGGGAGAGCGGTCCGGTAGCGGTGAGTCGATGATTCGGGGCAGGGAATTTGTGTCGAGAAGGGTGCCGACTCCGCCGATGTGGTCGGCATCGCCGTGTGTGAGCACCAGCGTGTCGGGACGCCAGTGGCCTGTGCTGCGCATCCAGGGGGTGACAACATTTTCAAAATCCCACCGCGACCCGCAGTCGATGAGCCAGAGGCGGCCGCCGCTCTGAATCGCCGTGGCGCCGCCGGATCCACAATCGAAAACTGTGATCGCTGCTGGCGCCGCCTGCCAGCCAGCGACGGGAACAAACGACCCCGGCAGGGATGCCGCTGCTTGGATGATGAGAAGAAGGATTTTTGTGAAAGCCAGGTTCGCGTTGTTGAAAACCGCAGCCAGAGCCGCGCTCGCGATGCCACTTGCCAACGACAAAACAGCGGTTGCCATGATGAGAAAGGAAAGCGGGACGACGAGGAGGTTTGCTGCCAAGGCCGAAAGGGAGACCATGTGGAAATAAAAAACCGTCAGCGGCAGCGAGCCGATCCAGGCGGCCAGTGATACCGCCAGCAAGCCCGCCGTGTGTCCGGCCAGCTCGTGTCGCTTCTTTTGCCATTTCGTCCAGAGAGGGACGGGGATGAATGGGTCCGGCTCAAGGCGTCCTCGAATCCTCTCCTGAAGAGGCCCGGCAACGAGCAGGATCGCGGCGACGACCGTGAACGAGAGTTGGAAACCGGGATTGAAAAGCTCGTTCGTGGATTGAAGCAGAATGACGAATGCCGCCGCGCAGAGTGAATTCAGTGCGATTGATTGTCGACCCGAAGCCATGCCGATCAGAAAAATTGCAGTCATCGTCGCCGCGCGCACGCTCGAGGGTTTCCATCCTGTGAGAAGCGCATAGAAAAACAGCGCTGGAATGATCACGCAGGTGGCAATCCCCCGGCCCACTCCTGCCATTCGGAAGGCCTGCCAGAGGATCAGGGCGATCATTCCCACATGAAGGCCTGAGACTGAAAACAGATGAAATGTTCCCGTTTGGCGGAACTCGTCTTGTAGCGCATCGGGGATGTCGGAGGTCACGCCCAGGACAATTCCGGCGAGCAGATTGCAGACGAGGGGATCCGAGGAAATGCCCTCGCGCAGGGTGGACTCCATCCATTTTCGGCAGGATGCGGCGATGCGCGGCAGAGAGAAACCTGTGGCGGGCGAGGCGATTTCGAGATCCCTCGGCGAGGTGGCGACGAGTTCGCAGGTGATGCCTCGAAGCTCCATGACACGCTTCGCGTTGAATTGGCCGGGATTTCGCGGCGGGGCAATTGGACGAAGGCTGCCGACGAGGCGCACGGAGTCTTCGAGGGCGGGCGTGCCCGAGGGAACCACGGCGAGGATATCGCAGGGGAAGTTGATTTTTTCTCCATCGATTTCGATCTGCCTTGCCTGAACGACGAAGCGGGATTTTCCAGTCGCGCCCACCGAGGGTTCGGTGCGAACGATTCCCTCGATATGGGCCACATGCGGCAAGCCGCCGAGTTTTTCAGCGAGTCTTGCTGCCGATGACTCTCGGGTCTGCACGACTTGCAGAGCGGCGAACAAAAACGCGACAGCGGCATAAACAAAGGGACTACGGCGGAGGGGTAGCCATGCGGCAAGAGCCAATGTGGCCAAAATGAGAAACATCCCCGAGCCGAACGCACTGATCCACGCGCCAAGAATCCCTGCAGTCGCCGCGCCCGCCAAGCCCGCGAAGGGAAGGCGCTGATTCCAAAGCGGGGCTTTTGCAGTCACGCTCCGGTGGGCCTTGCGGCGGGGTTAGTTGAATGAAAACGGGCTGTAGAGGGATTCCTCATAGCCCGAGTTGTAGAAGCCATCGATCGCCGGTTCGTTGTAGGCGAAGGGTTGTTCGTCCTGATAGAGCCGAGAGTTGGTGTATTGGCCAGGAGAGCGCGGGGCGCCTGCGTTTTGTGGAGCAGGGGAGCGGCCGTAGAATCCGCTCGTGTTTGAAAGAAACCCGAGCAACTGGGCATCGGCGCCGGCGGATTTCAGGGCCGACATTTCGCTTGTGGAGAAATTGCACACCTGCCGCGTGCTGTTCAGGTAGGCGATGATTTTGTCATCCGGCACATTGCTGGCGACGAGATTGCGAATGTCGGAGAAGTCGAGCTTCTGGCCGGCGGACATTTTCGATGTCGTCGAGGCGGACACGCCGCGCGAGGTCGCGGCTGAGAGCACGGCGGGATTCACCTGGGATGTGCTTGAGCAAGCGGAGAGCCAAAGGGCGAGCGGAGCGAGAAAAAGCAGGGTTATGCGATGCATGGTATTTGGCCTTTCTTCAGGCGCTGAAGGACTACTCCAGCGTCGGGCGGATGGCAATGACTTCGCGAATCCTACTTGCATTTGCGCAGACGGGCAGCGATGTCGCCCACTGAGGTCATTGTTCCTCGTCGCTATGAAAACCAATGCGTCTTTTAGGTTGGGCGTGTGGCGGCGTGAGCAAGGGCTGGAGTTGCCGCCAGATGACTCCAAGAGAGCGATCTTGTTCGAGCAGTGTCTTGTCGATCTCTGCCAGCCTTTTCAGGATGGCTGTGTTGGCGGCAAGTTGCTCGCGCATCTGAACGAATGCCCTCACTACGAAAACGCTCATTTTGATCGCTTCAGGGCTGTTCAGAACAGACGCGGCCATGATCGCTCCGTGCTCGGTGAAGGCGTAGGGCAGAGTTTTGGAAAATTTGAGCCGGGCAAGGTGGTCACAATTTGTGACCACCTCCTTCTTTTCGCGCACTGTAAGCTGAAAAACAAAATCCTCAGGGAATCGCGCAAAATTCCGTTTTACCGCCTGATTCAGAGCCTTGGTCGGAACATCGTAAATCATGGAGAGATCGGCATCCAACAGAACTCGCTGGTTGCGGATGGTGAGGATGAGTGATTCCAACACAGGTTGCTTTTTCATGTTTGGTGAAGGGGCATTCCGATAGCCCGCACGGGTCGAGTTTGCTCAGCCTCGAGCCAATCGGCTTGGTCGAGGTATTCTTCAGAAATTAAGTGGGGGTTGCCAAGGAAGCGCCGGATCAATCGGCGGCTCTCAAAAGCGCGCCAGACCGCTTCGTCGTCGTTGAATTCCTGGGCGAGGGTCTGGGGGGCGGCGTAGACGCATTTCATCGCACCTGCGTGGTCGGACATGTCCTTCAGCGGGTGGAAGGGTTTCACAACGGCGTCTTCTCTGATCCGGTTCAGCATAGGCACGATATGTAACGATACTGATTGGATTTCCGTTCTTTTGAAGGATAAAATGATGGCACATCTCCATCCGTTCACGCGCGCGGGTGGAATTTTTTGATCACTGCCTGGAGACCGCTTTTTTCGATGTGGGTGTAGATTTGCGTGGTCGAGATGTCCGCGTGGCCGAGTAGTTCTTGAATGACGCGGAGATCGGCGCCGCCGCCGAGGAGGTGGGTGGCGAAGCTATGGCGCATGAGGTGGGGATAGACATTCGCTTCGATGCCGGCGCGGGCGGCGTATTGTTTGATGAGTTGGCGGATGCGGGGAGTGGTGAGCTTTTTTCCCCGGACTGAAAGGAAAATCTCGGCGCCGGTTTTTTTGGAGACGAGTTCGGGGCGTTCGCGTTGCAGGTAGGCTCGGATGGCCTCGCAGGCGGGCTGGCCGAGGGGAATGAGGCGGGTCTTTCTGCCCTTGCCGGTGACGCGAATGAACGAGGCGTCGAGGTCGATGTTTTCCAGTCGCGCGTCGCAGAGTTCGGAAACGCGGAGCCCGCTGGAGTAGAGTAGCTCGAAGATCGCCCGGTCGCGCAGGCCGAGCGGATCATTCGGGCCGATGCTTTCGATGAGTTTCCGCACCTGCTCGACATGCAGGGCTTCGGGAAGGTGCTTCTCCGGGCGCGGCAGCGTGAGCGTCTCGGCGGGATTCTCAGTCCATGTGCGGCGGGCGACCAGAAAGCGGAAAAAAATCCGCACAGCCACGGCATCGATCCTCACCGAGGAAGCTTGGAGTCCGGAGCGTTTGCGGAAGACGAGAAAGTCGGTGATCTGCTGGGGCTCGACCCGCCGCCACTCGCGCGTCTGCGTGTGCTTTTCCAGCCATGTAGAAAAGGCCTCCAACGAGCGCTGCACGAGCAATTGGTAGCTCTCCGAAAGCCCGCGCTCGGTGGCCAGATACATCAGAAATTCCTCGATCTCCTGTGGCATGACAGATCGTAGTGTCCTGTTTTAGCGGCCTCACGGCAAGCGGGCTTCGAAGGGGTGTCGGTGGACATTTCATTTTTTATTGAAGGCCTTGAAGGCTTCTGATGTTCTTCTGCGCACGAATGCAAGTCGCTCCCGCCATGCTCGAACCCCAGACCGAATCGCTGTCGGCCTTGGAAGTCGAGTCGATCGAACTTTTCATCGGCTTTTTCAAGCTGATCGGCCTGCAGAAGTCGGTGGGGGAGATCTACGGTCTGCTTTTTGTGTCGTCACGCGCCTTGGCGATGGATGACATCATGACGCGGCTGGGAATAAGTCTGGGAGCGGCGAGTCAGGGGTTGAAGGTGCTGCGATCCGTCGGCGCGGTGAAGTCGGTTTACATGCCCGGCGACCGGCGGGATCACTATGTGGCGGACTTGGAGCTGAGTAAATTTGCGACCGCATTCATCCAAGAGGAGCTGCAACCCAGGCTGGATCGGGCTCTGGAGAGAATCGGCACGATGGAATCCCTCGCGAGCGGTATGGAATCGGGCGACCGAGCGACCGCCGAGGAGCGCCTCGAGCGGCTCAAACACTGGCTGGAGCGCGGCGAGAGCATGTTGCCCTGGCTCTTGAAATTTTTAGTCAAATAACCCGCGCCGCCCTACGCGGCAAACCTGTGAAAAACGGGAAGACATTTTGGATTTGCTCTGGACCGGTGGAAAAATTTCCGCCGATGACCAAGGGCGGCAGCATGCCTGCATCCGACTGACATTTTCCTCTCCCTCGTTTGGAATATTTTTATGACATCCTATCCGACAAAAATTGATGGTGCCTACCTCTTGCGGCCTCGTGTGTTTGGTGACGCGCGCGGTTTTTTTCTGGAGTCCTGGAACAAGGAAACCTTCGCCAAACTCGGAATTGATGCGGATTTCGTGCAGGACAATCACAGTCGCTCGGCGAAGAATGTGCTGCGTGGTCTACACTACCAGAGTGGCGATGCGGCGCAGGGGAAACTCGTGTGGGTCACTTCTGGAACGGTCTTCGATGTCCTCGTCGATTTGCGACAAAGCTCGCCCACCTTTGGAAAATGGGACGGCTACATGCTGACGAGTGATGCCCACGAGCGCTTGTGGGTGCCGCCCGGTTGCGCGCATGGATTTTTGGTCGTGAGCGAGATGGCGGACTTCCACTACAAGTGCACCAATTACTATGCTCCGGCGACCGAGCGTTCCCTCCGATGGAATGACCCCGCCATCGGCATCGATTGGCCGCTGGCCATCGGCATCGATCCGATTGTTTCGCCGAAAGATGCCGAGGCTGCTTCGTTCGCGGAGTGTGAGAAATATCTGTGAGGGCCGATTCAGATAGAGCGAAGCTGGAGGAGTTCATGGAAGCCCTTGGTCAGCGCGTCAAGGGACCAGGCACGATTTACCTCACCGGTGGAGCAACGGCATTGCTTTTTGGCTGGCGGGCAAAAACCATCGATGTGGATATCAAGGCGGATCCCGAACCCCGGGGACTGTTCGAAGCCATTGCCGAACTCAAGGAATCCCTCGACACCAATGTGGAACTCGCCAGTCCGGATCTTTTCATTCCAGAAGTGCCATGTTGGCGCGAGCGAAGCGCGTTCATTCGACGGGCTGGAGAGGTGGATTTCCGGCATTTTGATTTTTACAGTCAAGTGCTCGCCAAGCTGGAGCGTAGACATGAACGAGACATGCTGGATGCTCGGGCCTTTGTGGCAGAAGGGCTGGTGAATAGGCGAAAGCTGCTTGATTTTTTTGAGGATATTCGCCCTTCACTTAAAAAATTTCCTGCGATCGATGAGCTGGTCTTTGCGAAATCTGTTCAGGATTTTTGCGCTCAACCATGACGCCTTCATCTGATGAAATCATGCGTTTGCCCGGAGGGGAGAGAATGCTGCAAGGGCTTCAGGACTGGCGCGACGGGCGAACCACCATCAATTCCTGCCTCGTGGTCATTGCGTTCGGGAAATTCCGTGCAGCCGGTCTCGTGTCTGGTGAGGCTCCTTTCCAGGAAGCCGAGCTGGTCCTCTACGATCTCTTGAAAAAAGAAGGCCACAACGCCTACGGACGCTACAATTCTCTTATCCGTGAACTCGTTTCCTTCGGTCGGGCGCTGACGCGCAAAACCCAAGCACTTTGACAAAACCTCCGCGCTTTTTACACCGTGTTCAATTCTCCTCATTCGCTTAAAACACCCCGCTTTTTAGTCACTGGCGCCAACGGCCAGCTCGGCTTCGAGCTCCAGCGCGCGCTGGCTCCGCTCGGCGAGGTGGTGGCCTGCGGACGCGATGCCTGCAACCTCTCGAGTCCCGACTCGATCCGCGCCGCCGTGCGCGCAGCCAAGCCGGATGTGATCTTCAGCGCCGGCGCCTACACGGCTGTGGATAAAGCTGAGTCCGAGCCGGATCTGGCGCGCGCCATCAATGCCACCGCTCCCGGAATCCTCGGCGAGGAGGCCGCGAAACTCGGCGCTCTCGTCATCCACTTCTCCACCGACTATGTCTTCGATGGCACAAAACCATCCGCCTACTGCGAAGAGGACGCCACGAAACCGCTCGGCGTTTACGGCAAAACCAAGCTCGAAGGCGAAAAAGCCCTCGCCGCCGGTGGTGCCGATCACCTCATTTTCCGCACAAGCTGGGTCTTTGGAGCACACGGGAAAAACTTCATCAAAACCATCCTTCGCCTCGCTTCCAGTCGGGACGAACTCCGCATCGTCGCCGACCAGTTCGGCGCCCCCACCGGAGCTGCCCTACTCGCCGATGCCTCCACCCACATCGCCACGCGCTACCTCCGCAATGGCAGGGAAAATTTCCCCTTCGGCCTCTACCATCTGGCCGCCGGCGGCGAAACAAGCTGGCATGGATTCGCGCAGCATATAGTCGCCAAGGCCCCCGCCGCCAACTGCACACTCCAAGCCACACCCGAGCGCATCCTCCCCATCACAACCTCTGAATATCCCACTCCCGCCGCCCGCCCGGCGAATTCCCGCCTCGACACCTCAAAATTCCGCACCGCCTTCGGGCTTCAGTTGCCCGATTGGAAGCATGGGGTCGATCAGGTGCTTGATGTGCTTTTGGAAAAGTGAGAATCTTCTCGTATAAGGCCCTCGCCAACTTTTTCGACAGAATTACAGAATTTGAAGTCGCGCCATTTCTTTCACGAAGCAAGTTGGACAAAGATTGACAATCTTTGGCGATCTACTTAAAGTTGGTAAATGAATGTGTCCCTGACAAACGAAATGGAGCAGTGGGTGCAGAGGAAAGTCGAGACCGGTCTCTATTCCTCGGCGAGCGAGGTTGTCCGGGAAGCTCTGA
>JBIIUB010000046.1:0-20060 GCA_044340205.1 Terrimicrobiaceae bacterium | reverse complement strand
AGCCGTGGCAAAGATAAATCCCTGCGCCAGAATCAAGAAAATGAGAGCGAGAAAGCAGTGTCGACTGGGCATTTGACCTAACTTGATCCAGCAATCTGGCGACCGCAAATTAAAAGTCTCTTTTTCCGAAAAGCGCTCAAATTCCAGCATCGCCTGAACCTCACAGACCTCGTTGCGAGAAGGGCGTTGTCTTTTCACTCCCGGGGGTCTTGTATTTCGCACCATGTCGCGTGTGTTTCCTTGGTTTTTGGCATTGTTAAGCGGGCTGCTTCTTGGTTTGTGCTATCCCCCATTTGGTCTTGGCGATCTTTGCTGGGTGGCGCTAACCCCGCTTGTATGCGCGGTCTGGTTTTGCCAGCCGGCGAAGCGGCGGGATTGGCTGAGAACAGCGTGCCTCGGCTACGCAAGCGGGTTGGTCTTTTTTGCGATGAGCGCATACTGGCTCACGACACTCACCTGGCCTGGCTATGTGCTGCTTGTTTTGTATTTCGCGTTTTATTTTAGCGCATGGACGCTTTTCGCCAGAGCATTGGTCAATGCCCACACCAATGAAGAATCATGGCTGAAGTCGATCCACAATCTTCGCGTCTGCGCCCTTGGCTCTGCCGCATGGGTCGCGCTGGAATGGCTCCGTGGCGTTATTTTTCCGGCCTTCGGATGGAATGGTCTCGGCATTGCACTGCATGAAAATATCGCCCTCATTCAAATCGCCGACATAACCGGAGTGGGAGGCATTTCCTTTTTGGTTGCGATGACCAACCTCATGCTCGCGGCGACCGTTAAACGCCTGCTCCTCGAGATCAAACGCGGCGCGCGGCGCGCACACTATGACTTTGCCATCACCATAGCCTTGGTGGCCCTGACATGGAGCTACGGCGTCCGGCAACTTTTCAGCCCGGAACCAGCTAGCGAACCACTCAGCTTCGCCGCCATTCAGCCGAACATTCCTCAAAATGTCCGCAACGATCCAAACTTCGAACTTCAAGTTCTCGAAACTCTAAAAAACCAAACCCTCCCGGCCATCGCCATGGGACCCGACCTGATTCTCTGGCCCGAATCCTCCACTCCCAGCCCGCTTCTCGGCAATCAATTCACCTGGGACCTCGTTCGAGGACTCGCCGAGCAATACACGGGTGACTTCCTCATTGGAACAGCCCACTGGGGCAACGATGGCGACTACAACTCTATCGCCTTGTTGACCAAGCAGGGGAAGGAAGCACAACTCCATCACAAAATGCACCTCGTCCCCTTCGGCGAGTATGTCCCACTTCGCGAGGAATTCCCGCTTCTCGCCAAGATCGTAGGCGATCTGGTGCCCTCCGACTTCGACGCCGGAAAGGAATATACCGTCCTCGAACTTCAATCGAAGCCAGTGAAACTCGGACCGCTCGTTTGCTTTGAGGATACCGTCGCCGATCTCGCACGCCGCTTCGCATTGCTCGGAGCCCAATCCTTCGTGGTCGTCACAAATGATGGATGGTTTCTCAAAAGCGCTGGCTCGGTTCAGCACCTCAACAACGCCATTTTCCGCTGCGTAGAAAATAAAACCCCCATGATCCGCGCCGCAAACACCGGTGTCACATGTGCCATCGACCGCCTCGGCGTCGTCCGCGAGGTCCTTCGCGACCCCTCGGGCAGCACCTTTCTCCAAGGCGTTCTCTTCAGCAAAATCAATGTCCCCACATCCACTCAGCCGACCTTCTTCACACGCTACGGCGAAGTCTTTTCGATTTCCTGCCTGGTCATAAGCCTGCTTGCACTCGCCATTTCGCTCATCCAATTCAGAAAAAATAAAAAATCCTCTTGTTCAGATCATCCCGAAACGAAAACCTCCGCACCATGAAAGTCCTCGTAACCGTTCTGCCGAAACCATCCGTCCTCGACCCTCAAGGCGCCGCCGCCGCTGAAGCCATCCGCCACCTCGGCCTTACCGGCGTGGGACGCGTCCGCATCGGCAAAGTCATCGAACTCGAACTCCCCGACTCGACGCCCGACTCCGAAATCCACCGCATCGCCAAAGACCTCCTCTCCAACCCCGTCATCGAGGACTACTCGATCAGCAAATAATGAAATTCGCCGTCATCCGCTTCCCTGGCTCGAACTGCGACCAGGACTGCGTTCTCGCTCTCAACAACCTTCCCGGCGCCTCCGCCGACTTCGTCTGGCACAAGGATACCTCGCTCGCCGGCTTCGACGCCGTCGTCGTTCCCGGGGGCTTTTCCTACGGCGATTACCTCCGCTGCGGAGCCATCGCCCGCTTCTCGCCGATCATGCAAACGGTGAAAAGTTTCGCCGCATCCGGTGGCACCGTCCTTGGCATCTGCAACGGCTTTCAAATCCTCTGCGAGAGCGGGCTCCTCCCCGGCGCCCTCGTTCGCAACAAAGGTCTCCACTTCGTCTGCAAACACCAAAGCATCCGTGTGGAATCCACCAATTCCCGATTCACCCGCGCCGCCACCAAAGGCCAAGTCCTGAATATCCCCATCGCCCACGGCGAAGGCTGCTACTTTGCCGACGACGCCACCCTCGCCGCCCTCAACGCGAACGACCAAATCCTCGTCCGCTACTGCGACGCCCAAGGCCAAACCACCGATGCCGCAAACCCCAACGGCTCCCGCGAAAACATCGCCGGCATCTGCAACGAAACCCGAAATGTCTTCGGCCTCATGCCCCACCCCGAGCGCGCCTGCGACGCCGCCCTCGGCAGCACCGACGGATTAGTGATCTTCGATAGTTTGTTGAAATGTTAACCACGGAGGACACGGAGAGCACGGAGGAGTTTCAAAACAACTCCCTGACGGACGCCATCATTGGCGCGGCCATCTCTGTGCACCGCGAACTCGGTCCTGGCCTACTCGAATCGGTTTATGAGAAATGCCTCACATTCGAGTTAGCCGACCGAGGTTTCTCCGTCACCATGCAACAAGAAATCCCCGTCCGCTACAAAAACCTCACCTTCGATTGTGGTTTCCGCGCCGACCTCATCGTCGAAAACAAAGTCCTGGTGGAACTCAAATCCATCGACCAACTCCTCCCCGTTCACACAGCCCAAGTCCTCACCTACCTGAAACTCTCCAACCTCCGAACGGGCCTCTTGATCAACTTCAATGTCCCGCTCCTCAAAAGCGGCATCAAACGCCTTTCCATTTGAAACCTCTTCTTCACCTCCGTGCTCTCCGTGTCCTCCGTGGTTAAAAATTCTTCCAATATGTCCGCCATCACACCCGAAATCATCTCCAAACACGGCATCACGCCCGACGAATACGAACGCATCAAATCCATCCTCGGACGCGAGCCCAACCTCACTGAACTCGGCGTTTTCTCCGTCATGTGGAGTGAGCATTGCTCCTACAAAAATTCGAAGCTCGAGCTGAAAAAATTCCCCGTCACCGGCCCACGCGTGCTCGTGAAGGCGGGGGAGGAAAATGCCGGCGTCATCGACATCGGCGATGGATGGGCCATCGCGTTCAAGATGGAGAGCCACAACCACCCGAGCGCCATCGAGCCATTCCAAGGCGCAGCCACAGGCGTTGGCGGCATCATCCGCGACATCTTCACCATGGGCGCCCGCCCTGTGTTCTCCATGAATTCCCTCCGATTCGGCGACATTCGCGGTGACTCCCAACAATCCGCCACCAACCGTCGCCTCTTCGCGGGCGTGGTGAATGGCATCGCCCACTACGGAAATTGCATCGGCATACCGACCATCGGCGGCGAGGTGTATTTCGACGACAGCTACTCGGGAAATCCCCTCGTCAATGTCTTCTGCCTCGGCATCCTCAAGCACGAGCAAATCGCCCGTGGAGCCGCCAAGGGCGTCGGCAATCCCGTTTTCTATGTCGGAGCCGAGACCGGCCGTGACGGACTCGCCGGCGCCGCCTTCGCCTCGCGCGAGCTCACCGAAGAATCCAAGGAAGACCGCCCCGCCGTGCAAGTCGGCGACCCTTTCCGCGAAAAACTCCTCCTCGAAGCCTGCCTTGAACTCCTCGCCAGCGGCTGCGTCGCAGGCATCCAAGACATGGGCGCCGCAGGCCTCACCTGCTCGACCTGCGAAACCGCCAGCCGTGGCGGCACCGGCGTGGAAATCGATGTCAACCTCGTGCCGAAACGCGAGACCGGCATGACGCCCTACGAAATCCTGCTCTCTGAGTCCCAGGAACGCATGCTCGTCATCGTTAAAAAAGGCGAGGAAGACAAAGTCCGCGCCATCTTTGAAAAATGGGATCTCCCCTACGCCCATGTCGGTGTGGTCAATGACGACGGCATGATGCGCGTCCGCGAAGGCGACAATATCGCCGTCGAAATCCCCGCCCGCCAACTCGCCGACGAAGCCCCGCTCTACTCCCGCGAAGCCGCACCGAAAAAGGCTCCCGAGCCCCTCGACCTCGCCACCGTGCCCGAGGCCGATCCCGTCACCGCTCTCGAAACCCTCCTCGCCCACCCGAGCATCGCTTCGAAGCAATGGGTCTGGCAGCAATACGACCACATGGTCCGCCTCGGCGCCACCGTCCTGCCCGGATCGGATGCTGCCGTCTTCATCGTTCGCGAGGCCAATAAAATCCTCGCCGCATCCACCGATTGCAACGCGATCTACTGCAAGCAAGATCCCCGCGAAGGCGGCCGTATCGCCGTCGCCGAAGCCGCCCGCAACATCGCCTGCACCGGCGCAACCCCGCTCGCCGTCACGGACAACCTGAATTTCGGAAATCCCCACAAACCCGAAAATTTCCTCCAACTCCGCGAAGCCATCGAAGGCCTCGCCGAAGCCTGCCGCGCATTCGACACACCCGTCACCGGCGGCAATGTGAGCCTCTACAACGAATCCCCCGCCGGAGCCATCGACCCCACGCCCACCGTCGGCATGGTCGGCCTCGTCGAAAAACCCGAGCACATCACCACCCAAGCCTTCAAAGCCGCGGGTGACATCATCCTCCTCATCGGCGAACCCGGCAACGAACTCGGAGCGTCACACTACCTCCTCGCCGTCCACGGCCGCAAAGCCGGCGCCCCGCCACAGCTCGACTACGCGAAGGAACTCGCCGTCCAAAACGCCGTCCGCGACCTCATCCGCAAAGGCCTCGTCAAAAGCGCCCACGACTGCTCCGAAGGCGGCCTCGCCGTCAACCTCGCCGAGTCCTGCCTGAGCGGAAACCTCGGAGCCAAAACCGAAATCCCCGGCACCCGAGCCGATGTCGCCCTCTTCAACGAGTCGCAATCCCGCATCGTCATCACCTTCGCCCCGCGCCACACCAGCGAAATCCTCGACTTCCTCAAATCCCGAAGCGTCCCCCACACTCGCCTCGGAGAAGTCACCAAAGACCCCACCCTCACCATCGAATCCACCGGCAAAACCTTCGCCTGGCCACTGGAAAAACTCCGCACCCCATTCGAAAAAACCATCCCGTCGCTGATGAGTTGGGAGAAATAGGCGCGCCGACGTCCCCGTCGGCTCATCGAAAATAAAACCGTGAAGGATGACGAATCCGTGCAAAATGCCAACAGGGACATTGGTGCTCTGTCTTGATGAGCGAAATGATCCGGTCGCAAAGCGGAAGGCACATGACCAGCCGGCTACGTTTTTCCACTTTGCGAATACCGCTCTGGGCAGATGCATAGTGGCTTCTTGACATTGTTTCATTATAAAGCAACATAGGCTTCATGCTTGTCATCGATTTCTTCCAGTCTGCGGAAGGGAAATCCCCCGTAGCGGAATATCTTGATGGGCTTGATGCCAAGCAGGCGGCGAAGGCGCTTTGGACGCTCTCCGCGATCAAGCTGACACACCCGGCGCCTTCCGTTTATCTGAAAAAGATGGTGGCAACGGACGATCTTTGGGAGGTGCGCGTGATATTCGCCGGAAACATATTTCGCCTACTGGGCTGGATGGAAGGCACGGACAAATTGGTCCTTGCGCACGGTTTCACCAAAAAGACGGAGAAGACTCCGTTGCAGGAAATCAAAATAACCGAAACCCGAAAGAAAATTTATGAAAACAAAGAAACCTGATGACTTGGACCGCTACATTGCGCAGCGAAAAGAGAAGGATGCGGAGTTCGCCGCCGCCTACGACAGTGAGCAGGCAGAGTGGGAACTCGGCCAACTTCTGGCCAAGACCCGCGAGAGCGCAGGACTAACGCAAGAGGCATTGGCCCGAAAAATAGGCTCTACGCGCAGTGCCATCTGCCGCTACGAGCGCCATCCGGCCAATCTCACCCTCTCGACATTGGAAAAAGTCGCCCGCGCCACCGGGCGCCGCCTGATCGTGAAATTTGCTTGAGCGGTAAGGACGCAACAACATTCAGCAGCAACTGTCTCGACGCTGCAAAATTTTCCAAATGAAACCCGCCATGACTCCCGGCGAAATTCTCCTTGAGGACTACCTCATTCCCATGGGCATTTCCCAAAATGCCCTAGCGCGGGCCCTCGGCCTCAACCCGCGAAGCATCAGCAAAATCGTGCTTGGTCGCCGCAGCATCACTCCGGAAATGTCCCTCAAACTCGGCAAATTCTTCAAACAAAGCGCCCAGTTTTGGTTCAACATCCAAACCACCTGCGATTTGCGCCAGATCTCAGCTCGCCGAGGTCACATCGGTTGAATCCCCTCAACCTTGGCTGCTTTTTCTTCCAGCCTTGCCGGAGGGAGGCGGCAGGGAGGAGAGTTTGAGCCTTTCGTAAGCTCCGCGCTTTTTATCTTCGGGATGCGGCTCGACAGCAAGCACCGTGATGTCCCTCGCGTCGGGCCCGTAAGTCCAGAAGACTCGTCCTGCTCCGGGCGTGTTGTTCTCGAGATAGGACTGGAAGATCTTGAGGCCGTGCTTGCGGCTTAGGTCGCTGATTTCATGGGAGGAGAGACTGTTGTGCCTGGGGTCTGCCGCCAAATAACCGAGCGCCTTAACCAACTTTTTGAAGAACTTCTCCTCGTCCTTGTCTAAACGGCCTGCCAGCTTTCGCGTGGAGAGATTCTTCCAGAGATCTTCCATCTCAGGCTGCCCCATGCGGATTGCGAAAGCCATTGCCTTTCTCAGTGCCCGATAAAAGGTGACAAGTCGATTGGAGCAGAGACCTCGCCCTTCTTGAGGGACGCAACGGAGCTTTCAAGCATCTTCAGCGTCCGTGCAGGGATTTTTTCAGGGTCCACGAGAACCCTCGGCTCCAGCACGAAACTGCCATTGGAGAGCGCCATCACATGAAAATATTTGGTTTTGGCTCCACGCAGACTGATGCGGCTCTTGGCGTCTGCGGCGATGTCGTAGTCCCGGACAACGGTGACGCCCTTTTTGTTTTTTGGTTTATCGGCTACTTTGACCATGCAATCAAGATGGTGGGAAATCCCACCTTCGTCAACAGCAACCTTCACGCGAAGTGAGAAAAGTTGGCAACGAGTCCCCGTCGGCTCATCGAAAAAAACCGTGCAAGAACAACGAATCCGTTCAAGAAGCCAACGGGGGCGTTGGCGCTCCCTGAGCGATTTTGTAACGACAAATTTTTGACTTTTACGAATTATACTCGTTACAAGGCTTGCTTCTACCGTTTAATCTCGTGACAAGCTCACATCCATGCCTGGCAAACCTTTTCAATCCAAGCTAAAGCCTTACGAAGCCGAGTTGAGGGAAATCCTCGCCTCTGGGGTCGGCTATCGTAGCGCCGCGCAGGAGATCAATCGCCGGCATGGATTAAATGTGAGCCACAACGCGGTTTTTTCCTTCTTGAAAAGCCGACCGGCACCGCGCGCTGGGCGAGGACTTTTTTACGAGGGTCTTCCCACCGATCTCCGCGATCAACTCCTCAAGCGCCTTGCTGCGGAGTGGACGCACGAATCCACAGCGATCGAGGGCAACACTCTGACTCTTGGCGAAACCGTTAAAATTCTGGAACTCGGACTCACCATTGGCGGCAAGCCACTGCGGGATCATCAGGAGGTTTACGGGCACGCCAGAGCGATCGACTTGATCTACGAAATGGTCGGCCGCGCGCTCGCTCGCGAGGATCTTTTCGCACTGCACAGGGCGGTGATGCCGCTTTCTGCGGTGGATTCATTGAATCCCGTGGGCGACTGGAAAAAAGATTTCAATGGAACGACCGGCGCGGTGGACGGCAAGAGCGTTTATATGGAATACGCAGCCCCAGCCGATGTGCCGCGATTGGTGGATCGCTGGCTGACCGATTTCAACAAAACACGCGCGATCAATCGCCCCGCACAGGCCGTTGCCGTCTATTTCCGGACGCATATGATTTTCGTTCGCATCCATCCCTTCTTCGATGGCAATGGACGCATGGCTCGGCTGCTTGCCAATCTCCCGGTTCTGTCCGCAGGCTTTCCACCGATCCTCGTGCCGATGTCACGGCGAAGCGACTATATCGACCTCCTCTGGCGCTACCAAAACGCCGTCGGCCGCATCGGTCGCGGAAGTCGTCTCCTGCCACCTCATACAACCCTTCGCGACTTTGAATCCCTGCTTTTGGAGGAATGGAAAAAAACGATATCAATCGTCGAAGAAGCCCGCCAACTCGCAAGACAACGCAGCTCCGAAGCATCCTGATTTTCACCGATCTGAGCAGCGGAGGGTTCGTGTCGTAGAACTTGACAAGGCTAATACATTGTATAACTTCGAGTCATGACTTTCCGCTTTATCGAGCTTCAGGCATTCACTGAGGAAGTGTTGCGCGTGGCCGATGAGGAAAGCCTTCGGGAGTTTCAGATGGAACTTGCCGCCAATCCTGAATCCGGCGCCCTCATTCAGCAATCTGGAGGTCTGCGCAAGGCAAGATTTCGCCTCCCGAGTCGCGGAAAAAGCGGTGGAGCCCGAGTTATTTATCTTTGGCTGCCAAATCGCGGTATTTTCGTCTTATTCATGCTCTACACCAAATCTTCGCGCGCGAATATCAGCGCGGCGCAACTTTCCCGACTACGATCCGCGGTCGAATCAATCAAAACTCAATACAACCGATGAAAACCAAACCAAAAGACATAAGCCTGAATTTCGACGCTCTTATCTCACGAGCCGAAGGTTTTGCCGTTGGAACAGAACCTGTAAAGGAAACTCATATTACTATTCCACAACCAATCAAAGCCATTTCCCCAAAACAGATTCGTGCCACTCGGGCATCTCTCGGCTTTTCGCAGACCCAGTTCGCAGCCCTTCTCAATGTTCCAAAGGTCACTGCCATTTCTTGGGAAAATGGAACCCGCAAACCCAGCGGGGCTGCCCTCCGTTTGCTAGCAGTAGCAAAAAGCCACCCCGAAGCGCTGCAAACCGCTTGAGCCCCCTCACGCGCTGCGTGTCGAGAATTTCAAAGAATCCTACACAGGCTTCGGCTCGCGAAGGCGGCGGACTTGGAGGAGGGTTGCGAGGTTTAGCAGGAAGAGGGCTGCGAAGTAGATGCTGTGGCGCTTCCAGTGGAGGGAGCCGGTGATGGCTTCGTAGGTGCCTATGAAGTCGAGTGAGATGCCCCAGACGACGGGGGCGGCGCCGAGGCCGAGGCTGCTGATCACTGTGAAGAGGGCGAAGAAGTGATTGCGTCCCATCACCGGCATGGTTGCGAAGATGATCTTTGCATTGGCGACATTGAATCCTGCTCCAGCGACGCCGCAGATGAAGTTCAGGGCACAGATGGTGGCCCATTTGCAGGGGATGACGCCGGCTGCCACGAAGAACCAGCCGGCAATCGCTCCACCGAAGAGGACGAGTGCAAGAGTGAGGACGGGTTTAGCACCGAGACGCTCGAGCATCCTTCCCAAAAACGGCAGGCTCGCTAGCGCTCCGATGAAGGAGACGCCGCTCATATAAAGAACGGCGGATACACTGAAACCCGGGAATTCGTGCAGATACTCGACGGTGAAGACTCCCAAGCTTCCGACGACGATGACGAAAAGGAGATTGAAAACGAGGAGCGAGAAAAACGGCGGATAAAGCAGGATTTCTTTCCAGGGCACCGCCTGAGAGGATTTTCTCATCTGCTCGCTGCCGCAAACATCGGGGATTCGTTTGATGAAAAAAAGCGCACCGGTGCCGGTCAGCGCGCTGACCAAAAAGACGAGCGCGTATTCCATGGAAGACACATCGCCGGACATGAGCAATGCCGAGCAAAGAAGTGCGATCAGGGATCCGCAGAACATAAAAATCTGATCGCGTGACAAAAAAACAGCCTTCTCTTCCTCGGGTATGAGAGCGGCAATCCATGGCATCCAAGCGGTGGATGCTATGCCGCGCAGAAAATTGAAAACAAAGAGCGAGGCGACCAAGAGGACGATTTTTGCCACCTCATCCAAAAAAACCAACAACGGCACGGCAGCTACGACAAAAATGAAAATGGTCCGAAGCCCCCACCCCATTAAGACGAAGCGCTTGTAGCCATAGATCGGAAGATACTTGGCGGCGGGCAACTGAAGCACGGTCATCAGCGGAGTGAATGCCGCGAGAATACCGATCACGGTCGAAGAGGCCCCGAGACTCTTGGCATAAAGAATCATGGGCGCTCCGAGAATGAGCTGGAAGGACACCGCATTGAGCAGTGAAAACCAGTGGACGCTGAAAACCCCGGGTGTGGTCTGTTTCTTCAATGTGCGAGTGCCCGCGCCGCTTGGCGCAATCGAAACAACTTCGTTTCCCGACTACTTCGGAAGCGCCGGTTGAGCATCCGCAGCCGCCACCTGGGTTGGCAAAACATAGGGCGCGCCTGGTCGGTAGATCGGGGCATCGGTCTTGGGCGGCTGGATGAGACTGCGCTGGATGTAGGTGGGGTTTGGCGCGGCCGTGAGATTGTAGCTTCCCTTGCCGTCAGGCATCATGGGCGTTCCCCAGCGTGTGCGGCAGACGACTTCCTGGGCTTTGACGGGCGTTCCGTTCAGTGTGTGGTTCTTCATCTCAGGCAATTCAGGCGCTGTGAATGTGCTGATGATGGAACCGCCGGCGATGAGCAGAGGGATCATGGTGCAAGCACGATAAGGCCATTCTGCAGCGAAATGCAATGTCGTCGCTTGAGGCTCATGAAGTTTTCTTCGTGATCCGGCGGCGATATTTTGAGTTTCTTAAAAAATGAACGCCATCCTTGTTTCAGGCCTGCTCCCGTTTGCCCTTGCCTCCAGCCCGGCGGAGGGCTGGATGAATGCCGCATTGCGCTTGGCATCCCTACTCGGTGGCATCTGGCTGCTGTGGGCGGCGATCGCTGCGGCTGTGGGAGTCATGCTTGTGCCAAGGCCGACCTCGAGCCTGCTGACGAGGTGGCTTTCCAAGGGTATGTATGTCTTTTTCCACGCCTGCGCTTCACGGATGAGGAACTACGAGATGCTCGACAGGTTCCTCGCTGTGCAAGGGCCATCAACTGTTTTATTTTTTCTGGCAGTCTTTCTCGGGATTTTTGTGGCTGCCTTTGCTTTCATTTTCTATGGCATCACCGGCCTTGCTTTCTCCCAAGCCCTAAGTCAGGCGGGCTCAGGACTCACGGCACTGGGCATCACGGAATCACTCGGACCCTGGGGACTCGCGGTGGTGTTTGTAGCGGCATTCATGGGCAGCACGGTGATCTGCGTATTCATCGGCTACCTGCTGACCCTCTACTCGGCCTACACAGCGAGGGAGACCACCATGAGCGAACTCGCACTGCTCTGCGGCGAACCGTCCTGGGGCCCCGAGTTTCTTGTCCGTCTCAAACTCATCCAGGGTTCGGTTGACGCGACATCCAGCGAAAAGCTGATCAGTTGGATGTGCA
Organism: Terrimicrobiaceae bacterium; assembly: GCA_044340205.1. Classification (GTDB taxonomy): domain Bacteria; phylum Verrucomicrobiota; class Verrucomicrobiia; order Chthoniobacterales; family Terrimicrobiaceae; genus UBA967. The sequence goes on along the minus strand of JBIIUB010000046.1, from coordinate 8,351 downwards.
GCCTGCGCGTTACGCATTACATTTATTCGATCCTGAATCATTTCCGTTCACCAATTCCAAACCGACATTGGGTCATTACACTTCTGAGCGTTTTGGATGCCGCCGCGATCCGTCTCGCGGCGACGCGCGAGGAACCGGACCTGAAGCTTGTGCGACTGATTGCCGAGGGGGCGGACACACTCCACATGCTCCGACTCAGCGAGCTTGCCCGCACGAATGCCCGAATTGACGGCCAGGGCATGAGCACTTGGCGTATTGAATCCGCAATCCTCCACCACCAGGCGGAGTCTGACGAATCGGCTCAGGATCCAGGCATCACTCGCAGCGAGTGGGACTGGGCGATGGGATTTCTCATCGAGAACGGAATTACCCTGCGGGACGACTGCGAGGCATCATGGAAGATTTTCTGCCGGCTAAGGTCGCACTACTACGAGCCTGCCTACTTCCTCGCGGAGACGCTTTTTGCTGTTCACGCCCCATGGTCAGGCCCTCGAAGCCTGAAAGCTGCCCCCGGCTCGACCAATCTCTGGCCCCAATTGGCTGGGCAGAGGCTGCGCACGAATCCCATCGCCTGATGTAGAGTCAGTTTTTCGAGCGGGTCAGCACGAATGTTTCCTGATCCCTCGTGCTGAACGGCACGGCATCCGAGTAGAAGCCGACAAGTGCGTTTCCCTTCTTCTTCAAAACCGCAGAGTAATAGGCCCAGCCATTTTCGGACATGACCAGATAGACATCCTCGCCCTTCACATGGCCCTCGACGGTGTAGAGACCGATTGTTCCTGTGATGCGGCGACCGCTTTGCTGGAATCTCGCCTCACCCCAGCCCTCGTCGTCAGGCGTCCAGTTCCCTGCGACGCGCATGTGGCCGGAGGAGGAATTGGCAGCGAGCCAGGCTTGGGCGGCGGCATTGTTTTTGGCGAAGCGCTCCTTGGTATTGCAGCCAACAAGACCGAGTGAGAGCGCGAGGAGGGTGGCACAGAGGAACTTGAACATGGGGTTTATATCCGCCGTGTTTTGCCGGAGGACAAGTGGAATGATGCAAATCCCCGCGAATTTTGACGGGCGAGTTGCACCGGCGCGATTCCTCGGGTTTAAATACGCGCCTTCATCATGATTGAACGCTACTCACTGCCCGGCATGCGGTCCGTATGGACCGAACAGCGCAAACTCGAAATCTGGCTCGAAATTGAAACCCTCGCCTGCGAGGCCATGGCCGAACTCGGCACGATCCCCAAGGAGGACGCCGCCACGATCCGTGCCAAGGGCGCCTTCGACATCAATGCCGTCCGCGAAATCGAAAAACGAACGAACCACGATGTCATCGCCTTTATTGAAGATGTCGCCTCCCGCGTGGGTCCCGCCGCCCGCTGGATTCACCAGGGTCTGACCTCTTCGGACCTGCTCGACACCACGATCGCGGTGCAGATGCTCGAATCCTGCGACATTTTGGAAAAAGACCTGCTCGCCCTGCGCGAAGCCGTGGCCGTTCGTGCCAAGGAATTCCAATTCACTCCCATGATCGGCCGCAGCCACGGCATCCATGCCGAGCCGATCAGCTTTGGACTCAAGATGGCTCTCATGTATGACGAGTTCACCCGCAGCCTTGAGCGCCTGCGCGAAATGCGCGAGCGCATTCGCGTTGGTAAAATCAGCGGGGCCGTGGGGACACATGCCCACCTTGACCCCGAGGTCGAGCGGATCGTTTGCGAGCGCCTGAATCTCAAGCCAGCCGCGCTTTCAACCCAAATCCTGCAGCGCGACCGCCATGCGGAGTTCATGACCAATCTCGCCCTCATCGCTTCCAGTATCGACCGCTGGGCGACGGAATTCCGCCACCTGCAACGCACCGAGGTGCTCGAGGTGGAGGAGTATTTCAGCGAGGGACAGAAAGGTAGCAGCGCCATGCCGCACAAGCGCAATCCCATCACTGGCGAGCGCCTGAGCGGACTCGCCCGTGTGATTCGCGGAAATGCCATGGCCGCGCTTGAAAATGTAGCCCTGTGGCATGAGCGCGATATCAGTCACAGCTCGGTCGAGCGCATTATCCTGCCAGACAGCTGCACGCTTCTCGACTACATGCTTGTGACGCTCACCAAGCTGGTTTCCAAACTCATTGTCTATCCTGAAAACATGCGTCGCAACATGGAGCTCACCGGCGGCCTCTACGCCAGCCAGTCCGCACTCCTCATGCTCACAGAAAAAGGCATGGAGCGCAAAGACGCCTACGAAGCAGTTCAACGCGCCGCGATGAAGACCTGGAAAGACAAGGGCGGACTCGCCAAGAACCTCGCCGAGGAGCCAACCGTCTCGGCACACCTCTCGGCAAAGGAAATCGAAGACGCCTGCGCGCCAGACCGCCACTTCCGCCATGTCGAAGCCAAGTTCCGAGCCGTTGGAATTGTTTGACCATGCTTCCACCCGGGCCTCCAAAAGAGTCCTGGAACTGAGGGAACAGATCGAGCGCCACAACCGCCTCTACTACGAGCATGCAGAGCCGGAGATTTCGGATTACGAGTTCGATATTCTCTTACGCGAACTCGCGGAACTCGAGAAGGCTCATCCCGAACTTGCCAGCGTGGACTCCCCCACCCTGCGTGTGGGTGGCAAGCCGCTGGAGGAATTCGCCTCGGTTAGACATATCGTGCCGATGCAGAGCCTTGAAAATGCCTACTCCCCCGAGGAACTGAGAGATTTTATTTCTAAAGTTCGTAAGCTGGCAGAAGACAGAAATGTTTATTTTACGATCGAACCGAAAGTCGACGGGGTTGCGATGTCTCTGCTCTATGAGAATGGGCGTCTCTCAAGAGCCGCCACGCGCGGGGATGGAGTGACTGGAGATGATGTTACTCAAAATATCCTAACCATCCGGAATATTCCTCACAACCTCATAGGCAACTTCCCAAAGCGGGTTGAAATTCGTGGCGAAGTTTACCTTCCCAAAAAGGTGTTCGCTGAACTTAACGAGGAACGCGAAGATGAAGGGCTTCCTCCCTTCGCGAATACAAGAAATGCCGCTGCAGGTTCCATCAAGCAACTTGATCCAAGCGTAGTCGCTGGCCGGGGACTCATGGCTGTTTTCTACGGGTTTGGAGAATGGTCTGAAAACCTTCCAGCAACAGGGCATGAGATGTTTGATAAGATGCGATCCTGGGGAATTCCAGTTTCCGAACGAATTCTCTCAGGTTCAGACGAGAACACCGTTTGGAATTCCGTAAGCGAACTAGAAAAGGAGCGTTACAATTTTATTTATGAAATTGATGGCGCCGTTGTTAAGGTAGACAGCCTTTCGCTACGACGAGAATTCGGCTCAAGCGAAAAAGCCCCTCGCTGGGCAATTGCTTACAAATACAAACCAGAGCGTATTGAAACAAAGCTACTCTCTGTCACTTCACAAGTCAGCCGAATGGGAAGACTGTCTCCTGTTGCTGAACTTCAGCCTGTTTTTGTTTCGGGCAGCACAGTTTCCAGAGCAACACTTCATAACGAAGAAGAAATTCACCGCAAAGATATTCGGATTGGCGATATTGTTGTAGTCGAAAAAGCTGGCGAGGTAATTCCAGCCCTTATTCACACTCGCCCCGACCTTCGAAATGGAATGGAGCATCCTTTTGAAATGCCGCTTGTTTGCCCCATATGCGGATCAGAAGTTATTAAGGATGGCGTTGCTTGTAAATGCGTAAGCTCCTCTTGCAGTGCGCAAGTTCGAAGAAAAATCCAACATTTTGCTTCAAAAAAAGCAATGGACATTGATGGATTCGGAGAAGCTATGGTAAATCAATTAGTTGATGCCGGTCTTCTTAAAAACATCTCAGATATTTACCTTCTAAACCAGAATGCTTTACTTTCGATCGAACGGATGGGCGAAAAAAGCACCTCAAATCTTCTTGCAGCAATTGAAAAAAGTAAAAAAAATCCGATTTGGAGGCTCATAAATGGTTTAGGTATACCCAATATCGGTGAGATAAAGGCGAGAGAACTCTCTGACTACTTTCAAGATCTTAGTAAACTCGCTCAGGCCACTTATGAAGATATTCGTCTAATTCATAGTATTGGGGAAGTAAAAGCTAAAGCCATTCGAGCTTGGTTTGAGAACCCCGGCAATATTGAATTAGTAGAAAGGTTGCGCGAATTAGGAGTAAGCACACAAAATACAGAAATATCCGACAAGATTTTGGACAAAAGATTTTTAGGAACCGTATGGGTCTTAACTGGAGCTCTTTCAATTCCGCGAGACGAGGCAAAAAAAATCATAAGAAGTTTTGGTGGAAAGGTCACCGATAGCGTGAGCAAAAAAACGACCTATGTGTTAGCTGGTGAAGAATCTGGCTCAAAACTTGAAAAAGCACGCGAGCTCAATATTCAAATAATTAGTGAAAAAGACTTTAATAGTTTAATTGAATTAAATTCGGAAGTTCAAAAAAGGAATGAAAACCGATAAAGAAAAGACATTAAACGATTTTCAGCTTCTCACATCACAAGTAGGCAAGCAGAGGCGAACGGAACAGCTACTAAAGCCTTCTTGTGGTGAATCACCTGGTTTTTGGTTCATGTGTTTGCCTGATTTTTTTAATAATGCGCTAGACATTAAAGATACTGAACGAAAAAAAGATAAAAAATCATACTGGGTCTGGACTCAAGGCGCAGATTTTTCTTTTTCAGCAGGCGATACAATCTACGACACGAATGAAGCATATAAGACATGGTCTGAAGCTATCAAAAAAATAAATATCTGCATCCAAGTAACTCAAGCAGTCCCAGCAAGTAGTTCTGAGACAGGTTTAAGATTTCCTGGCAGAATAACCGCTGATTTATATTTATCAGATATTAAAAAAACTAAGCTTAATAAGGTTACGGAGCTTAAAATGACTCAATATGAGTTCGTATCGCTTCTTATTTTTGGACCAGAAAAAGCATTGAGTGATTTGATTAATAGCAACCAATCACTGATAGATAAATAGTTTTTTCAGCTATGGACACTTGGGCTTTAATCGATACCGAAACAGATGGGCTCTATGCTCCAATTTATGCTATCGAGGTGGCGGCACAAAGATTTGAAGGTCTAATAGCTGTAGGTGAGCCATTTCGGGTTTTTATCAACCACGGAATAGAAATCCCTTTAGAAGCCACACTTGTTCACGGCTATACAACAGATTTTATACGTAAAAATGGCTTCCCTCCAGAAGAAGCATATTCTCAGTTGCGTTCGCATTTGGGAGAAATTCCAATTGTCTCCCACTTCCTACAGTTTGACTGGAATCGTGTCTTATTTCCCGAGTTCAAGCGCTTGAACATCCCTCCAGTCGGAAAACCTGGTTTTTGCTCATGGGCACTTTCGCGGCGTGCGCTTCCTGAACACCTGACGCACCGCCTGGATTTTCTGCGCGATTTTTATCAACTACGCTGCAGTCAATCCCACTCAGCACTTGGCGATGTCGAAGCAACAACCGACTTGCTTCAAAGAATTATATTCCCCCGATTGAAGTCAATTGGATTTGATTCAATTAAAAAGGTTTATGCATTCGCGACCATGCGGCCAATTCTCCGTTGCAAATGCCTTATCCAAAAACTTGATTTTGAGACAGAATCGCTACGGATTGCCCAAGCAAAAAGAGAGGAACTCAAAAGGGACGCTATATTAGAAATGGCCTTTCAGAATGACCAGTCGATCCCAGCTCTTATACTCGAGCACGAATTGATAGATGAAGAACACGACATTTCATTCCCGGGGCGAAAATTCCTGTTTACCGGAACATTAGCAATGGGACCTCGCTCTAAGGCATACCAAGAAATCCAAAAAAAAGGAGGCTTAACGCCTACATCCAACAACCTTGGAGAAGACATAGATTACTTAGTCCTTGGAGAAGATAAGGAGCGCGGTTGGACGCAATTGTTACAAGGTGGCAAACTCGGAAGCGCGTTTTTTAAAAAAATCAAAAATCCAAAGTCCAAGCTCCGAATTATTCGCGAAGAAAGCCTTCGCAGTGCACTCATTCAATGAATAGAGACCTCGACTACAAAGTTAACGGCAGCGTTAACATACCAAGAGACCTCCATCTAGACGAAGTCGCCTTTAGACAACTCTGCGAGTAGGAGGCCGAGCGGAAATGAGCGCGTCGCCGAATTTGCTGCATCTCGTCCTGCCGGTGTTTCTGGTCATCGCCTCCGGCTATGCGTTGCGGCGCACGGGCATTTTCACCGAGGAGGGCGACCGCTCCTTGCTTGGTGTGCTTGTGAACTTGTTTGTGCCCTGCCTGGCGCTGGATGTCATCATCGGCAACGAGGCGCTTGAGCGCCCGGCGAACTGGATTTTACCGCCGCTCTTTGGATTCCTCGTGCCGGCCTTGGGTTATTTGGTCTGCCTCCTCGGCGGACGACTGTTTTTGCGGGATGCAAAAAAATACCGCACCTTCGCCTCCGTCGCAGGTCTTCAGAATTACGGCTACATCCCGCTCCCGATCTGCCTCGCACTTTTCGACCGCGATGTCGTCGGCGTTCTCCTTGCCTTCAACATGGGCGTCGACATCGCGATGTGGACTCTCGGCGTTGCGCTCATGCCCGGCGGTCAGGCCAAAGGGGACTGGAAAAAAATCCTCCTCAGCCCGCCCATCGTTTCCGTCGCCGCCGCTATATTTTTGAATGCCATGGGTGCTGCCCGTTGGATTCCACAAGCGGTGGATGGCGCTTGGCACATGCTTGGTGTATGTGCCGTGCCTGTCGGATTGCTGGTCACAGGCGCCGTGCTGGCCGACCACATGCGGCCCGGCATGTTGCGCAGTGGTTGGGATACGATCACTTTGGCGCTTGCCCTTCGCCTTGGCCTCTTGCCGGTTTTGATTCTCAGCGCGGCACTATTCCTGCCTCTCGATCCCGCGCTCCGGACCGTGCTTGTTGTGCAATCCGCGATGCCAAGCGCCGTCTTTCCAGTAGTGCTGGCAAAAATGCACGACGGTGACATGCCGACCGCTCTGCGGGTGGTCCTTGCCACATCCCTGGCCAGCCTTGTGACGATCCCGTTCTGGTTGGGATGGGCGTTAAAATTCCTCTCCTGATCTAATCGACATTCGGGACTTTTGCAGCTTCGCAAGCCCGTGCTAGGTTTGCGGCCTTATGTCCAGCGCGCACACGCCACTCCGCACCGAAATTCCAGAATCCGATAAATGGGACCTAACGCCTCTCTACACAAGCGATGCAGGCTGGGAGGAGGATTTCGCGAAACTCCAAAAGTCGTATGAGCAAGTCGCCGGATTTCGAGGAAGCTTGGCTGAGTCGGCTGCCGGATTGGCAAAGTGTCTGGAATTTGAAAAAGGCATCGACCTGCTTGTCGAGCAACTGAACCAATACGCGGCCCTCAGCGTTTCCGGCGACAGCTCAAATGCCGAGGCGCTCTCCCGCGAGGCTCGCTTGGACAGCCTGCTGGTGCGGGTCGGTGAGGCTTTCTCCTTCATCTCGCCTGAAATCCAGGAAATCCCTGACGAAAAATTCGAGGCCTTTCTCGCGGATGCCGCTCTTGCGGATTGGACAATCCCGCTCCGCAAATTGCGCCGCCGGAAAAAGCACACCCTGAGCGCAGCGGAGGAACGCTTGCTGGCACTCGGCTCATCCGCCGTGCGCGGACACAGTGAGACATTCTCACAGCTCACGAATGTGGACATGCTTTTTGGAAAGCTGAAGGACGAGGACGGCAACGAACGGGAACTCACCCAGAGTTCGTTTTCGTCATTTCTTCAGCAACGCGATCCCGCCGTGCGCAAGGCGGCGTTCCATCAGTTTTACAAAGAATTTTCCGAACACCGGTTCACTCTGGCATCAAGCCTCGCGAACTCGGTGCGGGCGGATGTCTTCTACGCCAGGGCCAGGAATTATCCCTCGGCACGGGAGGCCGCACTCTTCGCCGATGATGTGCCCACGACGATTTACGACAACCTCATCTCGACCGTGCGAGGCAATCTGGATGCGCTTTTCCGCTATTTCGAACTTCGCCGCCGCGTGCTGAAACTCGAGGAGATCCACCACTACGACACCTATGTGACCATGGTCGGCAATGTGAAGACGAATGTCTCCTGGAATGAAGCCGTGGAACGCGTGATGGCCTCCCTCACCCCGCTTGGGACCGAATACACAGACACTCTCAGGCACGGCCTGCTTGATGGCCGTTGGTGCGATCGCTACGAGAACAAAGGCAAGCGCAGCGGGGCCTTTTCCTACGGCACATTCACGAGCCCGCCTTACATCATGATGAACTACAAGGCGGATGTTTTCTCGGATGTCTACACACTCGCACACGAGGCCGGACACTCGATGCACACCTGGTATGCGCGAGGAGCGCAGCTTTACCAGAACTACGGATATCC
>JBIIUB010000132.1:0-5412 GCA_044340205.1 Terrimicrobiaceae bacterium | reverse complement strand
GCGTTGCCATCCTTGGGGCGGTTGTGGTTACGACCCCGTGCCGCCAGCATTCAAACCTCTCTCACCTCTCAATTAATGGACCGTAAATCCTGGATCGCCATCATTCTCTCCGTCACCGGCCTCTTCGTCTGGCAGTGGTATGTCAGCAAATACTACACGCCGCAGACACCTCCGCCCTCGGCCTCCTCCGCGCCGGATTCCACACCGACCGCTGCCGTGGCCCCCACGCCATCTGCCACACCGGCTCCTCTTGTCCAGCAGCCTCCCACCATGTCGGCGCGCGCCGAGAGTCTCAGCACGAACAGCACGGAATTCGTCTTCAACAACGACGCCGGCGGCATCGAGCAGGTCATCCTGCGCATGCACCTTGGTGAGAATCATGACAATGTCGCCTTGAACCGTAGCCGCACCATGCCGATTGGTGCCTTCGGATTCAACCCCGGCGAGGTGCTTGGCGGATTTGAAATGACTACCGATCGCGCGAAGGGCGAGGTCTTTTTCAAGCGCATGCAAGCCGATGGACTCGAGATCACCAAGCGCTTCTCACTTCCGCCGGGTGATGGCATAAAGTCCCCCTACACGGTGAATCTGGAGGTCACCTTCACCAACTCAGGCAGCGCAGCCATCCAAGTCCCGGACTTCTTCATCGGTGCCGGCGGAGCCGCTCCCATTCACATCCACGACCTCCCCATGTATACCCGCTTCGATTGGGGACATGAGGCAAAAATGTCCAGCATTGATGTGAATTGGTTCTCCGCCAGTTCTGTTCCGCTACTCGGAATCCCCCTTCACGGGGAGCGCCTGCTCTACCTCGAAACCGAGCCCGACATCCGCTGGGCCGCCGTAACCAGCCAGTATTTCTGCACCATCGTGACTCCGCAGGGAAGCGTCCCCACGAAATCCGTTTGGGCGAAACGCTTCGACGCACCGAAACTTAATGGCTCTCCGGTTTTCGGAGTCCAAGGCGGCATCACTCAAGGCGGTCCATCCCTGGCTCCGGGCGCACGCGAGACACGCACCTTCCAGATTTACTCAGGCCCCAAGGAAATTCCGCGCCTGCGCGAGATTGGCCCAACACAGGATCAGGTCATGAGCTTTGGCATTTTCGGGTTCGTGAGCGAATTCCTGCTCTGGGCGATGAACAACCTCTACGCCCTCCTCGGCAGCTACGCCGCAGCCATCATTGTTCTTACCATTTTGATCAAAACCATCCTCTGGCCAGTTCAAAACAAGGCGACGAACGAGATGCGCAAGATGGCACTTCTCGCACCGAAAATGACCGAGATGCGGGACAAATACAAAGACAGCCCGCAGAAGCTCAACGAGGAGACCATGAAGCTCTACAAGGAGTATGGAGTGAATCCCTTCAGCGGCTGCCTGCCCATGCTCATCCAGATTCCGATCTTTTTCGGTTTCTACTCAATGCTCGGCACCGCCATCGAGCTTCGCAACAGCTCGTTCTTCTGGGTCGCCGACTTGTCCCAGCCAGACACCATCGCCCATGTCCTCGGCTTCCCGATTAACATTCTTCCGATCGTCATGGCAGGCACGATGGTCTGGCAAATGGTCATCACGCCGAAAACCGGAGATGCCATGCAGCAGCGCATCTTCTACTTCATGCCGATCATTTTCCTGGTCTTCTGCTACAACTACGCCAGCGGACTCGCCCTCTATTGGACAACGCAGAATATTTTCTCTATCTTCCAGCTCTACCTCACGCGGAACAAACCCTTGCCCACCCTTGAGAAGAAAAGCGTGATCGCCAAGCGGGCCGCCGCCGAGGTCAAAAAGAAAACCAAAAACCGCCACAGCCCATGAATGCGACACCCGTTGAGATTCTTGATACCCTCCTTGGCTACCTAGGCTTTGTCGCCGAGGTCAAAGAAGAACAAAACGACGGCAACACCACGCTTCAGATCCTCACCAACGAAACTGACCGGCTCATAGGCCGCCATGAAGAGGTGATGGATGACCTTCAGTATCTCGTCAATCGCATCCTCACCTCGCAAAATCCCCCCGGCGTCCGGATCATTGTCGATGTCCAACACTACCGCAGCATGCGCGATGACGCGCTTGTTGCCAAAGTGCGTCAACTCGCCAGCGCCGTTCGCGCCAGCGGACGCCCGATGCAGACCGCCCCGCTTAATTCCTACGACCGCCGCATCGTGCACAACGCCTTCAAGGACGACCCGGAACTCGTCACATGGAGCCCGCCCGATGACGCTCGCGTGAAACGCATCACCATCCGCAAGCGCCCCGTCCTCCGCTCCGAGTCTCCTGCTTGAGCGCACCATCATTCATGTCGTCCGAACCCCGCCTCAGCGAACTCAAAAGCCGCGCCCAACTCCTCAAACCCGTCCTCCGACTTGGCAAAGCCGGAGCCACCCCCGAGTTCCTCGCCGCCCTCGAAGAGCAGCTCAACCTGCACCAAATCCTGAAAATCCGCTTCGAAGGCTTCAAAGAGGAACGCAAAACCCTCTCCAAAGAACTGGCCACCAAAACAAACTCCCTCCTCGTCCAGCAAGTCGGCCACACTGCCGTCTATTACCGCCGGAGTGAAGTAGGGCAGTAAGACGGGCAAAAGTAACCGTCGCGCTTTGCGGCGCTGATATTCCGCGAATCAATGGTCGGTTATGCGGAATACACCAGGATCGGTGGTAGTCCAAATCGTGTTGCCCAGCTCGAAACCGGGATTACGCAGGAGATTGGTGGTGGTGCCTTGGCGGCGAAACCAGGCGTCGTCGAGAAGCAGTGTTCCAGCTGACCGGTCAAATGCATTGTCGAATGTGATCCATACACGCGTGCGGTTGCCGGAGTTGAAGGCTGTGGTCGTAAACTTTTTCCAATTGGTGCCGCCGTCGCAACGCACGGAGGCCAACAGCTTGGTCCACGCGGGGTCGGCCCAAATTTGCAGAGCCACAGCACCCGTTCCCTTGGCCCAAGCGCCTGCTGTATAGTTGGTGTAGGGCCGCACGGGCACCTGCTGGTAGAGGTCTTTCCAAGTTGCGCGGTTTCGAATCGTGGCGAGGGCATACCAAGAGCCGTTGCGCGCGGGACTCGGCTGCCCGATGCCCGCCGCCAGCCGGTCTCTCAGACCGGACAGCGTCGCTTGCAGGTCGGGGTCAGCAGGGAATTCCCCAGCGAAATTCCACCAGAATCCGCCGCCTATGCTTCCCGTGAAATCGAACATGGCAGGGTAATACTGCGCCACCACCGCGCGGCGCCCCTCACCGGCTGGATCAGACTCGTCGTAGCACCACCATAGTTGCTCGCCCGGTTCGCCGTAGCCGACTTCTCCAAGCCCGATCTTCTTGCCGGGAAACGCGGCGCGGGTCGTTTCCATGAGTTGGTCGTAAAACATGCCGGCAGGGGATTGGCCCGGATAAAGAGACACAAGCACAAGGTCGAACTTGGCTCGCAGCGCTGGCGAAAGGTTGGCCGCGATCCAAGTGAACATCGAGAACTCCGGTGCCTCGGTATTGATTTGGTGCAGGAGGTTGAGCACCACCAAACGCTCGGGAGCGAGCGCTTCGATCTCGGCCACCGCATCCGCCAACTTTTCAGCCATGCCTGTGCTGTGCCATGCTCCGTTGGCTTGGTCGCCCGCCTCCCATGCGTCGATCTGCGGAAACGCTGCGACGAAATCCCGGAAACGCTGCCGGTATTGCTCTTGGGTCAGCAACGGCTCGTCCTCCGCGCGCACCGGTTGGCCCAGAATTTTCAGGCCTTTGCTTCTGGCATAGGCAACCAGCGGCGCCCAATCCGCAGGACGCGCAGAGGCCGGGAAAACCAACCGGACCCATCCGTAGGGCTGCGTGAGGCTGGCAGCCAGATCGAGAACCGCGGGATAGTTCGATGTGGATTCGATATTGGCTCCAAGCCATGGCAGGCCCGCCGACGCCTGCGCGATTGCCCGTTGAGGACCGTATTCCGCGAGCATTGTATCGTAGGCCACGGCGAAGAGATCCAAAGCGAGTTGCCCTGCACGGCCTTTTACGGGCTCTGTCGCCCTGATTGGAATCGCGTCGAGAATGGCCTGCGCCTGTGTATAGGCATCATTGAATTTTGCAGACGGCACATAGTCTGGCCGTGCAGCCAAGGCAGACGCCAAACGCCGGCGAATATCATAGGCCGCCTGATAGCTGAAATTGATCGTTTCACCCCCGCTGTAGCCGGCGCCGTTGTTGTCCACGATGACCAAGCCATAACCAAGCGGCGAGGTGGGCCAGTTCAGAGCCAGCGCGACGGGAGAATCCTGAACGCTGAAGGTGAAGCCTTGCCCAGGGTCTTCCACCAAAGGTCCGCGCTGGATTGCCTGCAGGGTGGTGGGATCGAGCAGGTAATCGTTGTCATAGCCCGCCTCGCCATTGTTGGATGTCGCCCTCATCTCCGTCGGCGTCAGCACACCGCCATCGCGATCGTAAAAAAGAACGAGAACCTCCCCCGCCGCCTGCGCCGGCGTGACGGCAAGAAACCCGGCGAGCAAAAAAACAAGCGCCGCCGCTAAGCCAGATCGAGCAAGTGTCGTTTTCATATAATGACACTATAGGAACGGCAAGAGCGACACGCCCTGGGGTGATATTGGTAAAGCCGCGCCGCCTTGAGGGCGGGCAGTTGAGCAAACGCAGGGGTGAATTCCGAAAATTAGGCTGCTATAAACCCATATTGTCGTGCAAAAAATTTCTCCAAGGCCTTCCGTGCGAGTCTGGGCATTTCTTTGGCGCCCGCCATCAAACCCTCCACGCTCAAATCGCAATCAAGCGATTCCCAATGAAGCGAGTGGTCAAAAACCTCCATATCATGACGCTCTTTCTCGGTTGCCAAAAGGAGCGTTGGCACACGCTCCAGTGGCATCTGCACGGTGATTCCTGAGTCCAGCTTCACCTTAAGTTCGGTGGCGGTGATTCGCCAATTTCTTGCAGGTCGTAAAATTCGCGCCCGCGCTCGATGTCCTCAGCTGCTTCTTCGAGGACAACGATTCTCCTCATGCTCGTTTTGACGCGAGACGGGCCTTGAGCTCAGGAATTGTCAGGAATTTTCCTTCGCCGGCTTCCACTTTTGCCAAGCGTTCAGAAAGGACCTCTCCATGCCAGTCGGGAGATGGGACTTCGTCTTCCGAAGCGGAAAAGGATCGCCAAAGAAGCTCCATCGCCTGAAGACGCTCGGTTGTGCTCATACTTTGGATTTCGGACTCGGCTAACATGGGATTAATCTAAATTCTCGCAACGAGATACTCAACGGACTTTTTTTCCAATAGCGTAATGAAGTCGAGAAAGTCGGGATTCAGGTGTGCGCCGGGGAAGCCGGCAGCCACGTGGGTGAAAGTCCCACCGGTCGAATTAGACGGTTCACGACCGAAAGAGATGTCCGGGAAGAGGCCGCGAGGCTGAACCTGCAAGCGGGGCATCTACT
>JBIIUB010000131.1:0-5420 GCA_044340205.1 Terrimicrobiaceae bacterium | reverse complement strand
CTAGTGTAGTGTTTGGTAATTGTATTTACATATATTAAAATCGTGTTACGCTTTCCGGATGGCACGCAAAACGATTCCGCTTCAACTTACCGAAGACCAACGCTCTGAGCTTCTTCTATGGGAAAGGAAGCCAACGACGCCCCAGCGCTTGGTGCGTCGTTGCCAGATTATTCTGCATCGCGCAAATGGGCTCAGCCAAAAGGAGAGTGGTAAGCGTGTTGGCATGAGTCGCTCGATGGTGATTCAATGGGAAAAGCGCTTTCGCTGTGAGGGATTGGCAGGTCTTCAGGAAGCCAAGCGTAGCGGGAGAAAGCCCTCGATCAGCTCGCAACTCCGCGCCGAAATCCTTCACGAAGCAACCCGCCCCCCGAAAGGTCGCCAACGCTGGTCCACGCGCACCATGGGCAAAGCCAAGGGAGTCAGCAATCAAACCGTCCACAAGATTTGGCAAGCCAACGATATCAAGCCCCACCTCACGCGCACTTTCAAAATTTCCAACGATCGCCGGTTTGAGGAAAAGTTTTGGGATGTCATTGGCCTATATTTGAATCCGCCCGAAAAAGCCTTGGTGCTCTGTTGCGACGAAAAAAGCCAATGCCAAGCCCTTGAGAGAACGCAACCTGGCCTGCCGCTCGGCGTTGGTCATGTGCGAACCGCCACGCATGACTACACGCGCCACGGAACCGTCACTCTCTTTGCGGCTTTGAACTATTTGGATGGGAAAATTCTGCACAACACCGCTCCCAGGCACACTCACAAGGAATGGTTGGCCTTTCTCAAGATGATCGACAGGGAGACGCCAGAGGGTCTAAGCCTGCATTTGATCATCGACAACTATTGCACCCACAAACACAAGAAGGTGAGCTCTTGGATCGATCGCCGCAACCGCGCCGAGCAAAAAAAACACGGCCAAGACAGGATTGTCCTGCACTTTACTCCCACCTCCTCCTCATGGATGAATCTGGTGGAAAGATTCTTTCGGGACATCACACAAGATTGCATTCGCGAGGGGAGTTTTGGAAGCATTCAAGAATTGGTGAAGGCTATCACCGACTATCTGGCCGAGCGAAACCTCGAACCCAAAGCCTACAAGTGGAAGGCGGACGGAAAGCAAATCCTGGAAAAAATCCAGCGCGCCCGCGAGGCGATGGCTAAAAATAATGTTTAGCTATATACCAAACACTACACTAGTTTTTTGCGTCCTTATGGGACGGCAGTGAAAATAGTCTGCAGAACAGACTTATCCAGCCCCCCCGGATTTATTATCATGCACTGGCTCTTAGACCTACTCATTGATTTGTTCATTCCGTGGGGCTCAAATCACGAAGACCAATCTATTGTTGGAAAATCTCCAATCGACCGCCAAGCCGCTTGGATTGCGCGGGGGCTGTTCATTTTACTAATTATTGCTGGCGTGGCTTATATGCTCTGGAAGCCATCATAAGAACGAGTCGATGAGCACTACTGCCGACGAGGGCGTCGGCGAGAATCGACTTCGGCTTGTGAGGAAGATTTTGAACGCAGGATCACCCTGCTATGTCCCATATTATGACGGCGACTGCCGCCGATGAACAATTCTGAAGAAATGTCATTCGCGGAATGCTCGCCGATGAACATTTATTTTTATGGCAAACGCAATGGTCATTGGAATTGGCGGTGTGGGTTCGGTCATCGGCCAAAAACTTCATGAATACGATTGTTTCGAGCGGATCATCCTTGCGGATATGGATCCCGTTTTTGCGAACCAACTCGCGGCTAAAACTCCGAAGAGCCGGTTTCTGGTGGTGCAGGCGAACGCCATGCACACCGATGCGCTGGCGGCACTCATGCGCGAGCACAATGTCACCGTGACTTGCAACGCCTGCGTGTGCCAAACGAACTACTCCGTGCTCGAAGCCTGCCTCCGCGCGGGATCGCACTACATCGACATGGCGGCGGATATCTACTCGGCCCCCGGCGTGAAGAAGCCGGGCAAGAATTCCTTCGAGGCCGAAATCGAGAAATTCAACCAACCATTCCTCGATCGCGGCTTGGCCGGCATCCTCTGCATGGGCATGGATCCCGGCGCGGTGAATGTTTATGCCCGGTGGGCGATGGACCGCTTGGATACGGCCTCGAGCATCCGCGTGCTGGATGCCGACAACGCCGAGGTGCGCGGATACCGCTTCGCCGTGCTCTTCTCGCCAGAGACATTTTTCGAGGAACTCGGCGCGCCGCCTTACTATGTGAAAGACGGTCGCGTGGTGAGCGGCAAACCACTGGAAACCGAAGTCGAGTGGGTTCGTTTTCCCGAGCCGATCGGACTTCAAAAAACCTACGCCGTGGCGCACGAGGAGGGCGTGAGTTTGGGCATTCATCCTCCTTTCGTGGAAAAAGGCGTCCGCTACTCGGTATTCAAATACAGCATCCCCGACAAGGTGGTGAACATCTCAAAGAGCCTCCAACTTCTGAACCTCGACACCTGGAAAAAAGTGCGTGTCGATGGCGTGGAGGTCGCCCCCGTGCGCGTCGCCAGCGCCCACCTGCCCAAGCCCGCCCAGCTCGGCGCGACAGTGGAAGGCTACTCGTGCGTCGGCACCGAGGTGCGGGGAACGAAGGACCGCAAGCGCGTCGAGTATTTCGTGTATTCGATGGACAGCCACCGCGACACCTACGAGAAATACGGCTACTCGCTCACCCTTGTGCAAACCGGCATACCGCCCGCCATCACCGCCCGACTCCTCGCCACCGGAAAAATCACCGAGCGCGGGGTCATGATGCCCGAAGCCCTCGATCCTGAGGAACTCATGAACTGCTTCTCCCGCGAGGGTCTGCCCACCTTTGTAGAAAAACGCGAAGTCGAACGCATTTAAAAAACTATGAAACCCTTCTACCTCGACGGCTGTTGGGTCGAGACGCAAACCTCCGAGGCGGTCCACAATCCCTGGTCTGGTGAAAAACTCGCCGACATCTGCACGGCGGGTTCGCAGGATGTCGAATCCGCAATCGCCAGCGCGCACGCCGCATTCCAAAAAACGCGCAAAATTTCCAGCGAAGGACGCGCGGCGACACTTGAAAAGATCAGCCAACTTCTCCGCGAGCGGCGCCAGGAGTTTGTCGATGTAATCGTCGCCGAGGCTGGAAAACCGGTGACCTTTGCCGAGGCCGAGGTGGATCGGGCGTGCCTCACCTTTCGATTCGCAGCGGCACTCGCCCTCGGCGACGATGGCCATGGCATCAATATGGAAGCCAGTTCCCCAGGACTCGGCCATTTCGGAATCGTCCGCCGCTTCCCGCTGGGCGTGATTCTCGGAATTACGCCCTTCAACTTCCCCCTCAACCTCGTCGCCCACAAAGTCGCTCCCTGCATCGCCACCGGAAATACGATGTTGCTCAAGCCTGCGATGAAAACTCCGCTCTCGGCGCTTCTGCTCGCCGAGGTTCTGCATGAGGCAGGCGTTCCGGCAGGCCAGATCAATATCGTCCCCTTCGCCCACGAACTCATTCCTCCGCTGCTTGCCGACGCCAGAGTGAAAATGCTCAGCTTCACCGGCAGTGTCGATGTCGGTTGGAACCTGAAGGGCCGCGCGGCAAAAATGAAGTGCGCACTCGAGCTTGGCGGAAATGCCGCTGTGATTATCGAGCCCGACTCGGACTGGGACGCTGCCGTCCCAAAAATCGCTGCCGCCGCCTACGGATTCGCGGGCCAATCCTGCATCAGCGTCCAACGAATCCTCGTGCACCGAGAAATTTTTAGCCAATTCCGGGGCGCGCTCGTCTCTTTCATTCAGGAAAAAATCCACAGCGGCGATCCCGCCGACCGCCAGACGCTCGTCGGGCCGATGATCAACGCCGCCGCCCGCGAGAAGATCGTAAATTGGATCGAGCAGGCGACGGATGCCGGAGCCTCCCTGCTCACGCCCCTGCAGACCTCGGCCCGCTCCCTGCTCGGACCGGTGCTCTTGGAAAATGTGCCGTCCGATTCGCCTGTGCTGCGCGAAGAGGCATTCGCCCCGCTGGCTGTGCTCCAGCATTACGGGACATTCGAAGAAGCCCTCACCATGGTGAACGACTCCCGCTTCGGCCTCCAAGCCGGCGTCTTCACAAACAACCTTCAAAATGCGATCCGGGCCTTTGAGGAACTTGAAGTCGGTGGAGTCATGGTCAATCAAGTCCCGACCTTCCGCGTGGAAAACATGCCCTACGGCGGCATCAAGGAAAGCGGCTCCGGCCGCGAGGGCATCCGCTACGCCATGGAGGAAATGACCGAACCCCGCAGCCTAGTGATCAATAAAAGTTGAGCATTCCCGAGAGGTCCGAGAGGTATCTGCAGGCACTGCAAAAAATCGTTTATTTGAGATGCGCCTGTTGACGACGAAGCACAATTGTAGCATTTTTGTGTCATGTCTAAAACAGCCATACTACGCGCCCGGGTCGATTGCGAAAAAGCAAGCGCTGCCGAACAGATTTTCTCCAAACTTGGGATCACCGTGGGTGATGCAATCAACATTTTTCTCTCACAGGTCTGCATTCAAAAAGCCATCCCTTTCGCGCTATCTACCCGCCCCCACCACAACCTCGACAATTCCAACCTCGCGGAAATTGAAGCTCGTTATGCCGATCGCACTCCCAATACGGAAACCCGCGCAGCATTGAATGAGCGACCAATCCGAAAATTTAAATCCGCCACCGAAACTCTACGCGCTCTCAAAACCTGATGCGCGAAATCAAATACACGAGCCAGTTCAAACGGGATTACAAAAAGCGGGCTCGCGAGAAAGGTCTGAATGACCTGCTCGAAAAGATTATTGAGCTGTTATCCGAAGGCTTGCCACTGGAAACTCGATTCCGCGATCATCCCCTGAAAGGAGGATACGCTGGATGCCGCGAGTGCCATCTCAAACCGGATTTGCTCCTCATCTATGTCCAAACGCATGAGGAACTCCAATTGGTGCGATTGGGTAGCCACAGCGACTTGTTCGCGTGAACGAAAATTTCAGAATACTCCCAGAACCATTTTAAAAGCACCCCCACCTGCATTGACCACCTACGCAGGCGGTGATAAATTTTTTTCATGAAAGTGCACCTTCACCACATACCGGAAGGGGACACACTGCACATCGAGGGCGAGGAAGACGCCGCTCCCTTGGAACTCGAACAGGGTGGCTTCACGCCAACCGCACCTCTGTGCTACTCGCTCGATGTGGGCTTGAGCGGCGGCGGTCTGTTTGCCACCGGCAGTCTGTCAGTCCGGGGAAAAATGCAATGCGTCAACTGCCTTGAGGATTTCGACTGGGAGCTGGTCATTGATCCCTTTTCGATGCAAATCGATTTACCAAAGGCGGAGTTGATTGACTTGACCCCCGAGGTCAGGGAAGATATGCACCTTGCCCTGCCCGCGCACCCCAAGTGCGACAGCGGCGGTGAAAAGCAATGCCCCG
>JBIIUB010000160.1:0-20135 GCA_044340205.1 Terrimicrobiaceae bacterium | reverse complement strand
CTGCTCGAGACGCGCCCCGAGTTGTCCGCCGAGAAGGCACTTTCCCCTTCATGAGCCAATTCACGCAGTCCCTCGACGGCGCCTTGGAGACCTTCCAATCCCTCCGCCAGCTCGAACCCAAAATCACCGAGGCCGCCGAGCTCGTTCTCGCCTGCCTCAGATCCGGTGGCAAACTTCTCATCTGCGGCAACGGCGGGAGCGCAGCAGACAGCGGGCACATCGCCACCGAGTTCACCTGCCGCTTCCAAGGCGACCGCCGCCCCTATCCCGCCATCGCCCTCAGCTCCGACGGGGGACTCCTCACCGCCATTGGCAACGACTACGCATTCCAAGACATCTTCGCCCGCCAAGTCCGCGCCTTCGGCAAAGCGGGGGATGTCTTCATCGGGCTCTCCACGAGCGGCAAGTCGCGCAATGTCCTCTCCGCCATCGAAGAAGCAAATCGAGTCGGTATGCGAAGCATCGTTCTTCTGGGAAAAGGTGGAGGCTTTACCAAAGGTGCCGCCGACATCGAAATCCATGTAGCTGGCACAGTCACAGCCCGCATCCAGGAAGCCCACAAATTCCTCCTCCACACCATCTGCGAACTCGTCGAGCCGGGCCTCGAAAAGGAATAGGTCGAAATTCGGCCTACTCGCCCAGCGCGATGATGTGTTGCAGTGCTTCTGTGACATCCTTCATCACGAAGTCCGCGTTTGTGTTGGATTGCTTTGAGCCGTAGCCTGTTTTTACGAGCACGGTGCGGCAGCCTGCGTTGCGGCCGCATTCCACATCGATCGGTTTGTCGCCGATCATCCAGCTGCCGGAGAGGTCGATCTGAAGGTCCAAGGCGGCCTCGTGGAGCATGCCGGGTTGCGGTTTCCGGCGTTCGGTGGGCGTGTCGGGATGGTCGGCGCAGAAGTAAATGGCATCGATACCGCCCCCGAGTTGGCGGAGGAGTTCCGCGTTGACTGCTTCGTATTGGGCGGGAGTGATGAGACCCTTGGCGAGGCCGCTTTGGTTGGTGACGATGACGGTCAGCCAGCCTTGTTGGCGCAGGAGGGTGAGCTTTTCCCCAGCTCCCGGTATGGCCTGCACGGTGCCGGGGTCGTTGCAGTAGTTCACCTCCTCCATGAGTGTGCCATCGCGGTCGAGGAAGACGGCGCGGCGCTTAGGCATTTTTTGAGAAGGCGTGGAGGAGTTCGTCGGCGGTGAGGGTGGCGGTGCCGAGTTTGGCGACCACTACGCCGCTGGCGTGGTTGGAAATTTCAGCGGCCTCGCTGGGCGTCGCGCCCGCACAGACAGCGAGCGTGTGCAGGGCAATCGCGGTGTCTCCGGCGCCAGAGACATCGAAAACCTCCCGGGCGCGGGTCGGCGTGTGATACGGAGCTTCGCCGCGCTGGAACAAAATCATACCGTGTTCACCCAAGGTCACCAGCAAGGCGGGGAGATCCCATTTTTTCAAAAGAATGCCGCCGACTTCGAGCAGTGGGGCATCCGCTAGGGGATTCGGCCCAGCTCCGTTGTCCGGGATTCCTGCCATGGCGAAGGCCTCGGAGCGGTTGGGCTTGAGAAGATCGACGCCGCGCCAGTGGAGGGGATTGGTGGGATTCGGGTCGGCGGAGATATATTTGCCGGCGCTGCGGGCCATTTCGGTGACGCGGTCTTTCAACCCCTGCCCGAGGAAGCCTTTTCCATAATCTTCGAAAATCACGGCATCCACCGTCGGAAGGAGGCCGGCGATGACGGCGCACGAGCGTTCGAGCACTTCGGTGGAAACCTTCGCGCGGCGCTCGCGGTCAACCCTCACGACCTGCTGCTGGCGGGCGACGATGCGGGTTTTTACAATGGTCGAGCGGGCGGCATCGGCCACGAGGGCGTCGGTGGATATCAGCTCCTCCGCGAGCAATTCCCGGAGCCGGCCGGCATGGACATCCTCACCAACGAGTCCGCACAAGTGGACGCCTGCGCAGAAGGGCCTCAGATTGCGGGCCACATTTGCCGCGCCACCGGGGTAGGAGGTTTCCTTTTCCACCTCGACGACCGGCACCGGTGCTTCCGGCGAGATACGGGAAACGCGTCCCCACACGAATTCGTCGAGCATCACATCTCCCACGACGAGGAGCTTGCGCGAGGAGGCTGCCGTAAGAAGATGTTGTAATCTATCGCGATTCATTCCAATTTGTGTGTGTGAGTTCTAAACCGACCTCACACGCACAACAAAGCCGAAATTTTGAAAATGCCGAACATTCTGAACGCGGTGCTGGCCGCCGGCCTACTTGCCGCTGCCGCTACCACGCTTCACGCGCAGAAGCCACCCGAGGCGGTGGACCTCTCCTCATTCCCCGCGCAGTCGATTGACGATGTCGTGGTTCCCGTGCCGAGCGAGATTTTTATCGTTCTCGACAAATTGGGAAATCCCAACTGGCGCTCGGAATTGCGCGACTCGCTGGGGCGCCAGAGTGGCAATCGTGCCCAGGTCGCCCTTCTGCTCGGCACCGTGATCGCCGAGGGTTTTGTAGCTGTGGAGGCCGAGGATTCCGAGAAGGTCAAAGACATCGGCCGCCGGGTGCTGACTCTTTCCAAAGCCATCAATGTCGAAAAAGCCGTTCTCGAGCGCAGCAAAAGCATCACCGACAAGGCGGAGGTGAAGGAATGGCTCGCTGTCCGTAAGGAATTCGACGGCGCGCTCCAGGATGTAAAAGCCGCCATGCAGGAACTCGGAGATGATGACCTCGCGCAACTCGTGAGCGTTGGCGGTTGGATTCGTGGCACAGAGGTGCTCACTTCGATCATCCGCAAAAACTACACCGCCGACTCGGCCGAACTCCTCCACCAGCCCGCATTGGTGAATTTTTTCACCAAAAAACTCGATAACCTTTCCAATAAACGCCTCGCCGAGGACGACCTCGTAGATCGTATCCGCAAGCTCCTCGCCGCCATTGCGCCTCTGATCGGAGACGGCGAGGGGGATGCTATTCCATCCGAGAATGTCACCCGTATCCACAAGATGACCCGCGACACCGTCGCGGCCATCGCTTCCAAGGGAGCTTGAATCCACCGTGAAAAAAGCTCTCTCATTATTCCTCACTCTCTTGATGGCCGCCACAGCCTGGGCCTATGTGGATGACGCCCTGTCCTTCGCCTACGAGGCTGCCTCGCCCTATGTGAAAAAGGGCTTCAGCGTCCGCGAAGACGCATGGGGAGGGGACCTGGGTGTAAAGGACCAGCAGGCTGTGCAGGCGCAACTCTTCAAGGGCAACGAGTATTGGTTTTGCCTTGGCACTGATGTGAAGGGCGCGGTTCTGTCAGTAAATATCTACGACTCCAAAGGCAACCTCATCAATGTCGAGACCACCCGCGCGGGACGCCTCTCCGCAGTGCGCGTGGAGCCACCGCGCACTGGCACCTACTACGCCATCGTGACCGTTCATAAATCTCCTGAAGAGCGCACGGGCTGGGCGTTGGTTTACGCCTACAAGTAGTTCTCGATGGAAACCCTCACGCTGGAATTCGAAAACGCCCGCACTGCGCAGGCTGTTTACGGAGGTGATACCAAGCTGCTCCACGAGTTGGAACGCCGCCTCGAAGTCCGTATCACCGCCCGCGATGGGTGGATTCGCGTGGAGGGCGAAAAGGCTGCCGTCGAGCATGCGCGTGATGCCCTCGAGCAACTCCATGCCGCCGTGAAGCGCGGCATCACCATTCATCGCCAGGAATTCGAACACGCTTTGGAGGCCTCAAAAGGGCCAGGCTCTGCCGAATCCCTCTCGAGCCTCATCGATACCCGCATCCAGTGCTCCCCTCGGAAGCCTCCGGTTGTCCCACGCACCGCTGGACAAAAAACCTATGTCCAGGCGATCCAGTCCCACGACATCACCTTTGGCGTCGGCCCGGCTGGAACAGGCAAGACCTACCTCGCGGTGGCATCTGCCGTTGCCGCCCTCAAGCAGGAGAAAGTGAAACGACTGATCCTCACAAGGCCAGCCGTCGAAGCAGGCGAGGCTCTTGGTTTCCTGCCCGGCGACTTGCAGGAAAAAATCCTTCCCTATTTGCGGCCGCTCTACGATGCGCTGCACGACCTCCTGGAGCCGGATGAGCTCCAGAAGCTCATGGATAAAAACATCATCGAAATCGCCCCGCTGGCCTACATGCGTGGACGCACTTTGAGCGGGTCTTTTGTCATTCTGGACGAGGCCCAAAACACCACCGCCGAGCAGATGCTCATGTTCCTGACTCGCCTCGGTCTTGGCTCCCGCTGCGTGGTAACGGGGGATGTCACCCAGATCGATCTTCCGCGAAACAAACTCAGCGGCCTTGTGGAGGCCGTCGCCGCCCTCCGCGATGTCGATGGCATCGGAATGCACTTTTTCACCGAAAAGGATGTCGTGCGGCATCCGCTCGTCCAGGCCGTGATCCTGGCCTACAAAAACCACCGGGGCTCACGGGAAAGCAGAATCTAAAATGTTCGGAATCTTTAAACGCTGGCGACTCGTCTGGAAGGGGCTTTCCTCCAGCAAGCGGCGTCGTCAGGTCGAAGAGAGTGATTTTCTCTCCGCCCTTCAAAATGGCTGGCCTATTCGTGCCGTTCTGCTCGCCGCTTTCATCTTCGGCCTCGCCGCCTTGATTTTCACTGGCCAGCAGGATGAACCCGCCAAAAAGTTCCTGCTCTGCCTGCTCATTTTTGCCACGGCTGTCGCGCAACTCTGGATCAACCATCCCCAGACATTTCGGCAAAATTCCCGCCTCTGCCTTGTGCTGGGAACGCTGCTCGCGCAGTTGGCCGTCATCAAAATCCTGCTCAGCCAGGCCGCTGCGGGCGCCCTCGACCTCCAACTCGCGCCGCTTCTCATTCCTTACGCCTTCGCGCCTCTTGTGCTTTCCGTGCTCTTGGGCAGAAATCACGGCCTCTACGCCGCCGTTTTTTCCAGCCTCTGGGGCTCGCTCCTTGTTGGCCGCATCGACCCGGTGTTTTTGGTAATTTCGCTCATCACCGGCTTCATCGGTGTCTTCGTGACGCTACAAGTCCGCCGTCGCAGTCGCCTCGTGCGGGCCGGCGTCTATGTGGGGCTCGCTACGTGGATACTCGCCGCAGCCTTCGGCCAGATAGGTCCTGTGATTTGGGAGGTTCCCTCACAGACCGACTGGGCGATGATCGGTTGGCAGAGCTTGGCGGCCTTTGCCACGGGCATTGCCACAGCCATCGTCGTCAGCGGCATCCTGCCAATGCTCGAGCATGTTTTTAAAATCACCACCGACATCTCGTGGCTCGAGATGAGCGACCTGAACCACCCGCTCCTCAAGCGCCTGAGCTTGGAGGCGCCGGGCACCTACCATCACAGTCTGGCCGTTGCGAATCTCTCCGAGGCCGCCGCAGAAGTCGTCGGAGCCAATCCTACAATCTGCCGCGTCGCCTCGTATTTCCATGATATCGGCAAGGTCGTAAAGCCCCACTACTTCACCGAAAACATCCCTCACGGATCGAACCCCCACGACGATCTCACTCCGACGATGAGTGCTCTCATTATCATCTCCCATGTGAAGGAAGGCGTGGATCTGGCACTCAAAAACAAACTCAACGCCGAGATCATCGATGTCATCAGCCAGCACCACGGCACCTCCATGGTTTCGTATTTCTACCAACGCGCCCTCCAGCAGCAGGAGGATGCCCGACTTGGCGGAAAAATCATGAACATGCGCGAGGAGGATATTCCAGAGGTCAGCGAGGAGAGTTTCCGCTACCCCGGACCCCGCCCGCAGACGAAGGAGGCCGCCATAGTCAGCCTCGCCGACTCGATCGAAAGCGCCTCGCGCAGCCTCGAGCGCCCGACGCCGCAACGCATCGACGACCTCGTGCGGAACATCATCAAAGCCCGCCTCGAAGAGGGCCAACTCGACGAGGCTCCTCTTACCATCGCCGAGATTTGGAAGATCGCCGACAGCTTCCGCTTCTCGCTCGTCAACATGCTCCACGCCCGCATCGCTTATCCGAAACGCGAGGAACGCCCCGCGCCGGAAAAACGCGAACAAAAATCCGCCGCGTGAGGTCGCCGCTGCTTAATACATCTTTATCCCACCACGCACGCTCCGTCTCCTATGACATCGAGCTTCTAGAGCGCCTCACAGCGGCAGCCCTTCCCCACTGCTTCGCTTTTGCAAAAAAAAACAACGCCGAGCTGGCCGCTCTGGCAGGCGTCGAGATCAGCATCCTCGGTTCCCGTGCCATGGCGAAAGTCCACCGCGACTTTCTGAACATACCAGGCGCGACGGATGTCATTACCTTTCCCTACGGCGAGATTCTTGTCTGCGCACACATTGCCGCTGCACGCGCTCCTGAGTTCGCTCACAGCACCACAGAGGAACTCGCCCTCTACATCATCCACGGCCTCCTGCATCTCTCCGGCTTCGACGACCTCACTCCGCCCGAAGCCGAAAAAATGGCTGCCACCCAGCAGGAAATTCTGAAACTTGTCCTCACCGAAGCGCGCTGATCTTCCCCGCTCGAGAGCCTTGTGCTATCGATTTCACACATGAAAACACCATTCGATCCGATTCCCGAAGTCATTGCCGACATCCGTCGAGGACGCATGGTTATTGTCACCGACGACGCCGATCGCGAGAACGAGGGCGATCTCCTCATGGCCGCCGCCAAAGTCACTCCCGCAGCCATCAATTTCATGGCACAGTTCGGACGCGGCCTCATCTGCGCGCCTGTTACTGAGGAGCGCGCTGCCAGCCTTGGTCTCCAGCGAATGGTCGCCCAGAACCGAGAATTTTTTAAAACCGATTTCACCGTCTCGGTGGATGCCTCCAAAGGTGTGACCACGGGCATCAGCGTGAAAGACCGCGCGGCCACGATCCGTCTGCTCGCCAACCCCAAGGCACAACCCTCCGACCTTGTTCAGCCGGGCCATGTCTTTCCCCTCCAAGCCAAGGCCGGCGGGGTTCTGCGCCGCGCAGGCCACACCGAAGCCGCCGTCGATCTCGCGCGCCTCGCAGGGCTCGATGCCTCGGGGGTCATTTGCGAAATCATGAAAGAGGATGGATCCATGGCCCGCCTGCCGGATCTCGTCCGCTTCAAAAAGAAACACGGGCTCAAGATGTGTTCCATCCAAGATCTCATCGCCTACCGCCGCAAAGGCGAGAAGCTCGTCGAGCACGAAGAGACGATTCACATGCCCACAGACTATGGGGATTTCAACCTCCACCTCTATCGCTCACTCGTTGATGGCATGCACCACATCGCGCTTGTGAAAGGCGAGATCACCGCCGCCAAGCCAGCCCTGGTGCGGGTCCACAGCGAATGCCTCACCGGCGATGTCTTCGCATCCCGCCGCTGCGACTGCGGATCACAGCTCCACCAGGCCATGCAGCGCATCGAAAAAGAAGGCGCTGGAGTTCTCCTCTACATGCGCCAGGAAGGCCGTGGCATCGGCCTCGGACCAAAAATCCGCGCCTACAAATTGCAGGAGCAGGGCCTCGACACCGTCGAAGCCAACGAACGCCTTGGTTTCCCCATGGACCTCCGCGACTACGGCCTAGGCGCCCAGATTCTCGCCGACCTCGGCATCCACAAAATCCGCCTCCTCACGAACAACCCCCGCAAGGTCGTCGGCCTCGAAGCCTACGACCTCCAAATCGTCGAGCAGCTTCCCATCCGCTCCGTGGCAAACCCCCACAACGCCCGCTACCTCGAGACCAAAAAGAAAAAAATGGGCCATAAGCTCTGAGATTTTTTCTCCCTCTCGACTCTGACACCTCATTTTTCTTGCGGCCCGTCCGTCCGCAGAACCAATTCCAGAGAGCCTCTGCGGACATAGAGGAATTTTTTCAAAAAAAATTCTAAAGCCCCATCAATTGTCTGCCGATAGATAACCTAACGGAGGAAACTCCCCCAGTGAGGTCGAACACTGAACCAAAGCGGCCCGCCAGCGAGACGGACTTCGCACCATAGAAAGACAAAGGATATGTCAGTAGTAATCAACACCAACTCAGCCGCCACATCGGCTGCCTACAACCTCAGCAACACAAACGTGAACCTCCAGAGAAGCCTCAATCGCCTCTCCAGCGGTTCACGCATCAACTCAGCCTACGACGACGCCGGCGGACTCGCTGTGTCGATGAAGCTCAGCGCTTCCATCCGCCGCACCGACGCCACCCTGGCCAATGTCAACAACTCTATCGCCTTCCTGCAAACCCAGGACGGAGTCATCAAGACAGCAGATAAAATCCTTAACCGCATGTCCGAACTTGCCATGCTGGCCACAGATGTAACGAAATCTACTAATGACCTCGCGCTCTACAATACTGAACTGACCCAATTGAAGGGCCAGCTCAATCTGATGTTGAGTGAAGAGTTCAACGGCATCAGCCTCTTCAGCACAGGTGCTGCTCATGGGAATGGCGCGACCATGGATGAAAATTCCACGCTGACGGTTGTTACATCCCACGATGGAAACCAAACAGTTGGTATTACCCAAGTCGATTTGAATCAGATCGTATTTGACATTACTAACTCGGGTTCCATTGGAAATACTGATGCAAACGTAATGGATATCTCTACGACTACAGCCGCTGAAAATGCCGTGGATTATATCCAAGACGCGATTCAAAACCTCGCCACACTCCGCGCTAACAACGGTGCCGAGCAGTCCCGGTTGACCTTCGCTGCGGATATGCTCGCAGTGAACAAAACCAACCTCGAGGCCGCCAACAGCCGCATCCTCGATGTGGATGTCGCCGACGAGAGCACGAAACTCGCTCGCTACAACATCCTGCAGCAGGCCGGCACGGCGATGCTCGCCCAGGCGAATCAATCGACCCAGTCGATCCTTCGATTGATTGCCAACTAAGAGTTAGGGTAACTGATAAAGTGGGGCGGGGGACCATACCCCGCCCCAATTCAGGCTGAACCCATTCAGCAGATCTCACAGAGAAGCAAGAAGTCTCCAAATCTAACTTCCCGGCAATCACCTGTTAAAATCCCCCGCCTCAAGCCAATTCAGCAATTCTGTTAATCCTGTCCAATAAAATTTAGACAAACCAGTGAGGTCGAACACTGAACCAAAGCGGCCCGAAAGCGAAACGGACTTCGCACCATAGAAAGACAAAGGATATGTCAGTAGTCATCAACACCAATTCAGCCGCCACATCGGCTGCCTATAACCTCAGCAACACCAATGTGAACCTGCAGCGCAGCCTCAACAGGCTCTCGAGCGGTTCACGCATCAACTCATCCTACGACGATGCCGGCGGTCTAGCCGTATCCATGAAGATGAGTGCTTCCATCCGCCGCACAGACGCCACCTTGGCCAATGTCAACAACTCCATCGCCTTTCTGCAAACTCAGGACGGAGTTATCAAGACAGCGGATAAAATTCTCAACCGCATGTCAGAACTTGCCACGCTTGCTCAAGATGTAACGAAATCTACTAGCGACCTCGCTCTTTACAACACGGAACTGACCCAACTAAAGGGCCAGCTCACTTTGATGCTCGATGAAGAGTTTAATGGCATTAGTCTGTTTAGCGAGGGGGCAAGTTCCTCTGCCAACAATGCAGTCATTAGCCAGAGTTCCACTCTCACCGTGGTTACATCACACGATGGCAATCAGACTGTTGGTATTACACAAGTGGATTTGAATCAGATCGTCTTTGATATCTGTAACACGAATTCGGGAAGTAATATGGACATTAGCACCACTGCTGATGCTAATGATGCAGTTGGTTACATCCAAGACGCGATACAAAACCTCGCAACTCTCCGTGCCAACAACGGTGCCGAGCAGTCCCGGTTAACCTTCGCCGCCGACATGCTTGCGGTGAACAAAACCAACCTCGAGGCCGCCAACAGCCGCATCCTCGATGTGGATGTCGCCGACGAGAGCACGAAACTCGCCCGCTACAACATCCTGCAGCAGGCCGGCACAGCGATGCTCGCCCAGGCGAACCAATCGACCCAGTCCATCCTCCGACTGATTAGCTAAGAATCAGGTTAACTGAGGTATTGGGGCGGGGGACTTAAACCCCGTCCCAATCCAGACTGGATGAAAGCAACCGCAATGACGCTTCCAGTATCCAACCTCCTGATGATCTCATAATTCTGTTAAAAAAACCACCAACCCCTCTGAACTTAATTTCCCAATAAAACAATAACCCTAGGCCATGCAAGGACGCCACACAGCCGGAATCCACGGATGGAAAATAGAATGAACTAAACGACAGGCGAATTACCGAAAAGGAAACAAAACTGGTGAAAAAACTGGAACAAAATAACCAAAGACCGCCTAAAGCGCTGCAAAGCCGCAAAGCTACAGCACTGCCTCATACCGGCATCCTACCTCGCGGAAATCCTGCCATTTTGTTAAATCCGTCAATCTTGTCAATTCTGTCAAAAAAAACACCAACCCCTCTGAACTTAATTTCCCAATAAAACAATAACCCAAGGTCAGGCAAGGAAGCCATACAGCCGCAATCCACGGATGGAAAATAGAATGAACTAAACGACAGACGAATTACCGAAAAGGAAACAAGACTGGTGAAAAACCGGAACAAAATAACCAAAGACTGCCTAAAGCGCTGCAAGGCCTAAAAGCCACGGCACTGCCTCATACCGGCATCCTACCTCTTGATAATCCATCAATTTTGTTAATTCCGTTAATTGACTCGCTGCGCTCGCCCTATTGGCTGCCAAGGGCAGTCTTTCTCCGCTCCGCTTCGATTCTGTCAATAAAACCCAATTTCAAGCATGAACCACAAAACACAGTCAAATCTGGAAAAACCTCTCCGTGCCCCCCGTGTTCTCCGTGGTGAAAAATCAAAAGAATTTTGGAACAACTCCAAAAAGTGAGGCCAAACACTTGAAAAATTGGCCCGAAGGCAGCGCGGAAGCTGCACAAACAAAAGTAAAGGAATACATATGATCAGTCTAAATACCAACACGGCGTCCATGGCGGCGGCGTATAACTTGAGCAACACCAATGTGAACCTGCAGCGGAGCCTCAACCGGCTCTCGAGCGGTTCTCGAATCAACTCATCCTTCGATGATGCTGGTGGCCTGGCGGTTTCCATGAAGCTCTCGGCGGCTATCCGCCGGACCGAGGCCACGCAGGCGAATGTGAATAACTCCATATCACTGCTCGAAACCCAAGACGGCGTTCTTAAAACAGCGGAGAAGGTATTGAGCCGGATGTCCGAGTTGCTTCAGTTGGCTACCGATGTCACGAAGTCATCTTCAGATACAACGCTTTATCAAACTGAATACGAGTCTTTGCAAGAGCAGCTTGGTTCGATGCTCACAGAAGATTTTAATGGTGTTTCTCTGTTCCATGCTGGGACAGCAACAACAATAAGCACAACAGCATCCGGACAGTCGCTGAGCGTAGTTGTGTCGCATGATGGAACTCAGCAGATTGACATTACAAAAGCAGATTTGGGTTCCATCGGTGCATATGTGGGCACTGTTGCTGGAGCAACAGGAAGCAATATTGTCTCATCGACAGCCTTTAGCTCAGTAAATAATGCAATTAGTGCCATCGGCGAAATTACAGATGCAATTCAAAATTTGGCAACACTAAGAGCAAACAATGGCTCTGAGCAAGTGCGACTGACCTTCGCAGCTGACATGCTTTCGGTTAACAAAACCAACCTTGAAGCAGCCAATGGTCGAATCATGGATGTTGATATTGCATCCGAGAGCGCAAATCTGGCCCGATTGAACATTTTGCAGCAAGCCGGCACGGCTATGCTTGCCCAGGCAAATCAGTCTCAACAATCAATCTTACGACTGTTGGTCTGAAGATTTGATAAAAAAAGTTTAACAGCTTTTTAATAATAACTTACCGGGATAGAAGCAAGGAAGTCCATATCCCGGTGAGTATTGTAAAATAAAAAAATATGTTTCATAAAGTGCATAAGCTTACTGATAAATAAAACTTCCTCCGTGATCTCTGTGTCCTCTGTGGTTAATAAATAATTTAGTTCAAAGTGAGGCCGAACACTTAATACAAAGCGGCCCGAGCGCAGCGCGGAAGCTGCACAAATACAAAAGTAAAGGAATACGAAAATGATCAGTCTAAATACAAATACGGCGTCCATGGCGGCGGCGTATAACTTGAGCAACACCAATGTGAATCTGCAACGCAGCCTCAACAGGCTTTCGAGCGGATCTCGCATCAACTCCTCCTTCGACGACGCCGGCGGTTTGGCGGTGTCGATGAAGTTGTCGGCCTCCATCCGCCGAACAGAGGCCACACAAGCCAATGTGAATAATGCCTTGTCAATGCTCGAAACCCAAGATGGGGTTCTGAAATCAGCGGAGAAGGTTGTTAGTCGAATGGCCGAACTCGTTCAATTGGCTACTGATGTGACAAAAGCGACTAACGACAAGGCGCTGTATCAAACAGAATATGAATCACTTCAGAGTCAGCTGGGTTCGTTCTTGTCTGAGCAGTTCAATGGCATTAATTTGTTCACATCCGGGAACTACGATGCTTCCTCAACGGATGGTGTTACATTGGCAGTAGTGACTTCCCATGATGGTAACCAAACAATAGGAATCACTCAAGCAGACTTGGGGGCTGTGTCATTTCAGGTTGGAACGTCCTCTGGAGCTGGTTTGGCGGCAAACGCAATGACGCTCAATGATGTGTTTCAAAATGTCACGACTGCGGCTGCTGCTGTGAGCACGATAACAGATGCAATACAAACGCTCGCCACACTTCGAGCAAACAATGGTTCCGAGCAGGTTCGCCTGACTTTTGCAGCCGATATGCTTTCGGTGAACAAAACAAACCTTGAAGCAGCCAACGGACGCATTATGGATGTCGATATTGCAGCAGAAAGCGCCAACCTGGCGCGTTTGAACATCCTTCAGCAAGCCGGCACAGCGATGCTTGCCCAAGCAAATCAATCCAACCAGTCGCTCTTGCGTTTGTTGGTCTGAGTGTTTCCTGAACAGGGCAAAGAGAAATTAATGAGCGATATCTTATATAGGATAAAAGTAATGAAGCTAGTATCCTAATAAGCATCGTCAAATAAAAATTCATTTTTCATGGAGTTCATAAGCCCATGGAACTCGAGAAGCTCCTCTGTGATCTCTGTGTCCTGTGTGGTTAACAAACATTTTAGTTAAAAGTGAGGTCGAACACTTGAATTAAAGCGGCCCGAGCGCAGCGCGGAAGCTGCACAAATACAAAAGTAAAGGAATACGAAAATGATTAGTCTAAATACAAACACGGCCTCCATGGCGGCGGCGTATAACTTGCGTCATACAAATGTGAACCTGCAACGGAGTCTCAACAGGCTTTCTAGCGGGTCACGGATCAACTCCTCCTTCGACGACGCTGGCGGTTTGGCGGTGTCGATGAAGCTGTCGGCCTCAATCCGCCGGACAGAGGCAACCCAAGCCAATGTGAACAACGCGCTTTCTTACCTCCAAACTCAAGACGGAGTATTGAAATCGGCAGATAAAGTTCTGAGCCGTATGGCAGAATTAGCTCAGATGGCAACAGATGTTACCAAGTCAGCAAACGATAAGGCTTTGTATCAAACAGAAGTGGACTCTTTGAAGAAGCAACTCGCTTCAATGATCACTGAAGAATTCAATGGTGTTTCATTGTTTGGAGGAGCTTCAATGACGGATGGATCTATTGCGACTGGAACCAACGCAGATACATTAACTGTAGTGACATCGCATGATGGACTTCAGGAAATTGATATAGCTAAAGCCAACTTGCTCTTCCTTGATACTACGGATGGTATCGGCGCAATTTCATCGCCCGGCACCAGTGGAGGCATTCAAGTAGGGACGCAAGCTGATGCAACAGCCGCAATTGATCTTCTTGATACTGCTATTCAAAATCTCGCCACACTTCGAGCAAACAATGGCTCCGAACAGGTGCGCCTCACCTTTGCAGCCGACATGCTTTCGGTGAACAAAACAAATCTCGAAGCAGCTAATGGCCGGATCATGGATGTGGATATCGCAGCAGAAAGCGCAAATCTCGCTCGCTTGAACATCCTACAGCAAGCCGGCACGGCGATGCTGGCCCAGGCGAATCAGTCCAACCAGTCGCTCTTGCGGTTGTTGGTCTGATCTATTCTTGGATTAGATACTCGTATTCTTGTGTGGTGCAGGCAGAAGTGTGCCTGCGCCAACACAAGGGGGAGTCTAAAAATTGCGGAATAATGCCACAACAACTGTCCAACACCTTCGATTGCCATGATTAGCCTGAATACGAACACTACTTCGCTCATGGCTTCCTATCATTTGAGGAGTTCCAGTGCAAACCTTCAAAAAAGCATGAACAGGCTGGCTTCCGGCTCGCGAATCAATTCATCTTTCGACGACGCCGGTGGTTTGGCAGTTTCCCTGAAATTAGCGGCTTCCATCCGAAGAACGCAGGCAACACAAGCCAATGTCAACAACACGATTTCCTTTCTGCAGACGCAGGATGGAGTCTTGAAAGCGGCAGAAAAAGTTGTGTCAAGAATGTCAGAGTTGGCCGTATTGGCCAGAGATGTAACCAAAAATACCTCGGATGTTGGGGCCTATAATACAGAGTTTCAATCTCTCCAGGGCCAGCTCTCAGCTCTCTCATCGGAGAAATTCAATGGTATGTCGCTCTTTGTAGCCCCTCCAAGCGGTGCGGTGCCAGCGGCAACCGCTGCTCAATCGATCGCTGTTGTCACTTCGGCCGATGGTTTGCAGACTATTGGCGCTTCAGCGGTGGCTATCAACTCAGAGCCTTGGATGAATATGCTCATCAATGGCTTTGTCTCTTTTGCTGATCCAAGCAATTCGGCAAGGCGGATTTTTGTGCCGAATGAACCGCAGGATGTGGCTGGATATATGGATACGGGAGAGGTTGTTGACTTAAGCCAAACAACGCAGGTCACTCAAACATACACTCATGAATATACAATTCCGGGTTCGGATTTTACGAGAGTTGTAAATGTCAATGCGCATGCGCCTTCCTCCACGGCAGCGAGCACAGCATCTGTTTCTGCAACAGTTTTATCGGATTCTGCAAATGAAGGATTTGCCGGGATAGGAAGTGGGGGAACCTTTTCATGGAATAGACCATCCTCCGAAAATAGAGTCACCACTCCAACTTACGAAAATCTTGCGGATAACATTCGGACGGGTGATATAAGCTTCGATCCCGTGTTGGCTGGAGGCACGACATCGATATCCACGACCATAACATACATATTTGATGCGAATCAGTTGGGAAATTATCCGAGTACAGCGGTTGCTCGGACTGGAACGCTCGCTCAAGCTACGGAAGTATACACAGGCTCAAGAATCCTTAACTCTTGGTCTGGTAACCAGCTAAGCAGCACAGCTGCAAACGCCTCAGACTCGGAGTTGACGCAATCCACTGCGGAGGAATTTGCCATCGTTGCGGAAAGAGCCATGCAAAGTCTTGCTCAAATGCGCGCCAATAACGGAGCAGAGCAAACGCGCCTCACCTACGCGGCGGATGTGCTCCAGGTCAATGATGCCAACTTGCAACTGGCGAATGGCAAAATTGTTAATGTCGACATCGCTGCTGAAAGCGCACGCTTGGCGAGGTTAAGCATTCTGCAACAAGGTGCCATGTCCATTGTCGCCCAGGCGAATCAGTCGAGTCAGACGCTCTTGCGATTGCTGAATTAAACATCATCCACTTTGTAAACTCCGTTTTTTAAATTTTTAAAAGTGAGGTCGAACACTTGAGTTAAAGCGGCCCGAACGCAGCGCGGAAGCTGCAAAACACATAAAAGTAAAGGAATACTAAAATGATCAGTCTCAATACAAACGCGGCGTCCATGTCGGCGGCGTATAACTTGGCCAGCACAAATGTTCACCTGCAGCGCAGTTTGAACAGGCTGTCCAGCGGTTCGCGAATCAACTCCTCTTTCGACGATGCTGGCGGTTTGGCGGTGTCCATGAAATTATCAGCATCGATTCGCCGCACAGAAGCCACACAAGCTAATGTGAATAATGCACTATCCATGATGCAAACTCAGGACGGAGTTCTGAAAACAGCTGAGAAAGTTCTAACACGCCTGTCTGAATTGGCTCAACTCTCAACGGATGTAACTAAATCAACCACCGATAGGGCTCTGTATCAAACGGAATACAATTCGCTAACAAGCGCCTTATATTCAATGACAACGGAAGTTTTTAACAGCACGCAATTATTTGTCACTCAAGGTGGAACACAGGCTGATTTCACGGTTGTCATTTCGCATGATGGAGGGCAAACAATTTCAGTAGCACAGGCGGATTTGGGGGACATAGTCGGCAATATTGATAATATCAGCATCTCGGGAGCATCGGGTGCAACAATAGCCGATATTGAAGAGATTAATGATGCTATTAAAGACTTGGCCACGCTTCGTGCGCGAAATGGCTCGGATCAACAAAGACTAACCTTTGCAGCCGATGTTCTCGCTGTAAACAAAACCAACCTTGAAGCCGCAAATGGCAGGATTACGGATGTGGATATCGCATCGGAGAGCGCAAACCTCGCTCGCTTGAATATCCTGCAGCAAGCCGGCACGGCGATGCTGGCCCAGGCAAATCAGTCTAACCAGTCGCTCCTGCGCTTGTTAGTCTGAAGAGATCGTTAGACAGAATCGGAGCGAAGCGGAGAAAGACTCCTGAAAGCAGCCCGATAAGCCAATAAGGCAAGTCAATTAACAGAAAATTATTAACAATGTCTTATCAGGATAAAAGCATGGAAGCTATTATTCCGGAGTATCATAAAGTTCATAAGATGAAGGATAAATAAAAATCCTCCGTGAACTCCGTGTCCTCTGTGGTTAAAAAATAGATCAGTTCAAAGTGAGGTCGAACACTTGAGTTAAAGCGGCCCGATAGCAGCGCGGAAGCTGTAAGATAAAAGTAAAGGAATACTAAATGATCAGTCTCAATACGAATACGGCGTCCATGTCGGCGGCGTATAACTTGGCAAATACCAATGTGAACCTGCAACGAAGCCTCAATAGGCTGTCGAGTGGATCACGAATCAACTCCTCCTTCGACGACGCTGGCGGATTGGCGGTGTCGATGAAGCTCTCGGCTTCAATTCGCCGGACAGAGGCTACTCAGGCCAATGTAAATAATGCATTGTCGCTTTTGCAAACGCAGGATGGAGTTTTGAAATCTGCAGAAAAAGTTCTTTCCCGACTTTCGGAGTTATGCCAATTGGCAGCGGATGTGACAAAGTCTACAAATGATACAAATCTCTACCAGACAGAGTATAATTCGCTTACAGCTGCGTTGACTTCCATGGCGACAGAGCAGTTCAATGATATCAGCCTCTTTTCAGCTACCGGAAGCTCGCTTAATGTCGTCACTTCCCAAGATGGAAGTCAGAGTGTAACAGTAACAATTGTAGCTTCAGATGATTTTATTTCAGGCCTTTCGGGAGTTGATTTAACTGATACGACTGCTGTCACAACCAACATTACGACTGTTACGTCTGCTATTCAATTATTGGCAACAGCCCGTGCAACGAACGGTTCCGAGCAAGTGCGCCTGACCTTTGCAGCCGATATGCTTTCGGTGAATAAAACCAACCTTGAGGCAGCCAATGGCCGCATAATGGATGTCGATATCGCATCGGAAAGCGCCAACCTCGCTCGTTTGAACATCCTACAGCAAGCAGGCACGGCGATGCTCGCCCAAGCCAATCAGTCAGGCCAATCGCTCTTGCGGTTGCTCGTCTGAAGATATTCGTAGTTGCGAACCTATTCCGGTTCATCGACTTCATGCGAGATTCGCAGTCTGGCATGAAACTCAAAGCTCTGTAAAAAATGAATTAAAACAATTTTTATGATCAACTTAAGTTCAAATGCTGCGCCCATGTCAGCTTCATTGACTTTAGCCAGAACAAACCAAAACCTGAAGCAAAGCATAACCCGTCTTTCGAGTGGATTGCGAATAAATTCCTCGTTCGATGATCCGGCGGGAGTGGCTGTCTCGGCAAGGTTTAATAACAAGGTGCTCCAGTCATCGGCCCTCGGTCAGAACCTGGGAAACACGCTCTCTTTTTTGGAGACTCAGGAGGCTTACCTCAGACGTCTCGGGGACATCTACATCAGAATTCAAGAAATTGAAATCCAAAAACAGGATGTCATAAAGTCACAAGGGGATATCTCAATCTATGACACCGAGAAGGCCAGTCTCATCGCGCAAATTTATCAAATCCGTGATGAGAGGTTCAACGGAGTAAGGCTCTTTTCGCCAGATTCCGACATGGATTCCATGGATGCCGATACTGGTATAATCAATGGCGCTGCTGAAACAGTGTTACAATTTAATCTTACCAACCAGAATGATCCGAAACCACTAGAGATGATTTTTTTGGCAGATATTTCTGGAAGTATGGGGCCATATATCCAGAATGTTGTTTTAAATATTAGCAGTTTTATTAATTCTGTCTCTACTAGATTAAATGCTTCTAGTTGGAGTGCAAAAGCTGTTGGATATCGTTTAGACGGTTCAGTGGCATCGCCGACACATACCTTCAGAGCGCCAAACGGAGGTGTTTTTGTGAGCTCGATACCAGATCTTACTTCTCAGCTTACTTCTCTGCAAGGGCAAGTTGGAGGTGGCGTTGGGGGGCTTGGAGAGTCCCTGATAGATGGAGTTTATGATGCAATTAATGTGGCCGGCGGTTGGCAAAATACAGACTCGAAAAAAGTGGTTATTGGCTTCACAGATGAACCTTCTGAGTCTCCACTTCAGCCAGGAGTGACAATAAATGGTGT
Organism: Terrimicrobiaceae bacterium; assembly: GCA_044340205.1. Lineage (GTDB taxonomy): Bacteria > Verrucomicrobiota > Verrucomicrobiia > Chthoniobacterales > Terrimicrobiaceae > UBA967. The sequence continues at coordinate 1,392 of JBIIUB010000160.1, read as the reverse complement.
TGCGTCACAACTATCATCTAATGATGTAAATTTTTACTTATTTACAAATGACCCTTCTGACACTGAAACAAGTCAACTTACTTCTCAAAGCGGGGCTGTGGTCGGAAGTCTAGCAAGCGCAAATACAGATATGTCTGCTGCGCTTAATGGAATTGTGGATTCTTTAATTACAACTGAATTAATCGATTTCGACACCCTCGCGCAATACATCGCCCTGAATGGTGCCAAGCAAAACCGAATTAGAAATCTTATTGATTCCAATGCTTTGCTTAAGAACCACGCCACGGAATCGCTTGGTGAGATTCGAGATTTAGATGTTGCTGCCGAGAGTGTGAACTTCTCGCGTTTGAAACTTCTGCAAGATGCGGGCACGGCTTATGTCGCTCAATCCAATGTGGCTATGAACCATTCATTGTTCAACCTCATTTTATAATCCCAGACCAACTTAAAATAGAGATCATTGCAAATAATTTTGGCGAAAAACCAAAAGTGAGGCCGAGCACTCAAACTTCGACCCGTCCGTGGCGCGGAAGCCGCAAGCAAATTGAAAGGAATATCATATGATCAGTCTTAATTCTACAGGAGCCGCCTCGCCGGTTTCTTACCATCTGAACCAAAACAACCGCAATCTGCAAAAAAGCCTCACCCGGCTTTCAAGCGGTTACCGAATCAACTCCGCCGTCGATGATCCAGGCGGCTTGGCGGTCTCAATGAAACTCTCGGCGGCGATTCGTCGAACGGATGCCGTATCGGCCAATGTGGGAAATGCGCTTTCCTTCCTGCAATCGCAGGATGGAGTTTTGCAAGTGGCATCATCCATCGCCCTTCGCATGGCAGAGTTGGCCACCTTGGCTTCAGTTGACACCGTGTCAACCAACGATACAGCACTCTATCATAAGGAATTTGTCGAGTTGCAGGCCAACATGTCCGATTTACTGGCGGAAGAGTTCAATGGCATCTCGCTCTTTGCAGCAAGCGGTCAAACATTGTCAGTTGTTACCTCGGAGAATGGAACTCAAACGGCTGGAATTACCAAAGCCGACCTTGATGCGGTGGATACCGACATTGTTGCGTTGACGGGTGGAATTTCCACAGTGGACTACGCAACAACTGCATCTGCTGCGCTTGAAATTGCAATTCAAGATATTGCAGAGCTTCGTGCTATCAACGGTGCGGAGCAGTCTCGCATGACATTTGCGCAGGAAATCTTGGCCGTAAACCGCACAAACCTCGAGGCCGCAAATAGCCGAGTCATGGATGTTGACATCGCGGAAGAGAGCGCAAACTTTGCGAGATATACGATCTTGAGGGAAGCCGGCCTTGCTGTCTTGGCACAAGCGAATACTTCGGCCCAAACTCTCCTGCGATTATTGGAATAAATTTCCAACCTCA
>JBIIUB010000045.1:0-20208 GCA_044340205.1 Terrimicrobiaceae bacterium | reverse complement strand
CATACCGAAGTATCGCCAAACCAGAGGAAGTCCTTCAACCCGGTTCATTGAGGTTCCTCAACAGCGGTTCACGCCGCCCAGAGGTCAGGATGTCTGACCTTGGGTTACGAAGACGCCGCTTCGCGGCTGAAGAATGGGCCATGCGAGGACGATGAACCCAGTGTCACGCCGTAGCCGCGAAGCGCGTAGGCGGATCCCTTCAAATGATTTTGTCACGAATCGCGCTGCCGCGCGGTGGGCGAAAGAGGGGAGCACAGTCGTCTCGACTGTGAAAGAGACCAGCAGAAACGTTGCTTCGCAGCTGAAAAACCGAGCATGCGAGACGATGTGCCTCCCAAGTTGCGTGGGAAATTAGTGAGTCGGGCTATTTTTTCGCTTCGAGGAGCACTTTGGTTTCCAGGCTTCCGGCTTTCGCCTCGTTTCGGAACTTGATGGTCGAGAGGTTTCTCATGCCGAGTTTGCGGCTTGGGGTTATTTCAACGGTTGTGCCAGCAGGCGGTGTGATGAGCGCCCGGCCGCGTGCGCCGGTGATGATGACTTGGCCGTTTTCGTTTTTGACGGGGAGCGGCGTATGCCAGAGGAACTCGACGCTGTCGGCTTTGTTGAGCTCGTAATCATCCACGATTGTGATCTCGCTCGCCGATGGAGAAGTGAAAGTGCGTTTCCATTTTTTGTAAAAACTGGGCCAGAGGACGCCTCCATCGATCGTGGCGTTGAAGGCGGTGGCATCACCTGTGGCCTCGGGAATCACGGCGACACTTGCCGGGTTGCTGGCGCCTGGGCGGTTGCCGGTTTTAACCACGGGAACGAGCATGTTGTGGTTCTGCGCGTGCTTCATCGCCGGTCCCGTGGCATCGGAATAGTTCAAGCCTCCGGGATCGGCCGCGAAGGTTTCACCTGCAAACTCGAGGACAAAGCTGCCGCGATCCTCGTGGTTGTGACCGGCTTTCGCAGGACCGCCGATGACGAGCAGTTTGGTCAAAAGATCACCGCTCGTGCGGGTCGAGGCGGCGATGCCGTTGTCGGGAAGTAGAACGAAAGGCTCGTAGAAATTCGGATCGACGCCGGTCAGATCTGGGGAAGGCAGGGCCCACAGGTCCATTCCTTGGCGCTGCGCCGGAGTGAACGCAGCGAGTATGCGTGCGGAGGCACCGCCGGGGCGGATTTTGCTCATGACGCTGAGCACGGATGCACTCACCGGAACGAACGGGCCACCCTGCGCGTCACCCACGAGGATAAGTTGAGTGGGTTTTTCCGTGCTTCGTAACGCCTCGATGTAGTCGTCGGTTTTGCTCAGCAGCGGCGGGAGAAGTTCTGTGAACGGCTTGTTGCGGGCATTGGCATAGATGGCCAGTGCAGGGAGCGCGTTATCGAGGGTGTAGGCCAAATACCCGCTTCCCTCGGGGAATCCGCCATCCGGTAGGAAGTTGTGCGCGAGGCTTTCATTCAATTCGGCGAAGGCGAGGTCGTTGTAGGGTTTCAGGTGTCCCCAGCCGCTTTGCTTCTCGAGCAGCGAATAGATGGCGAGGCGGCCGACGGAGAAGACCGGGAGCTGATTGCAGGTGAAAATGTAGGGGTATTTCCAAACATTGTAGTTGATGTTGCCAAGGCCGTCTTCGGCGAGGCGGCGGAGGATGAGTTCGCGCGCGGCGGGTGTCATGAACGAGCCGGCCAGATCAAAGGAGACCGCCAAGGCTTCGCAGACCTGAGCCTGGGCGAAGCAGCGTTGATTCCAGGAGCTGTCGGGGAACTCAGTGATAAAATCGGCATCCCAATGGGGAATGAGCGCGATTTGCACAGCGGCCTTGGCTACTTCGCGGAGGGCTTGCTGGTCATCCGCAAGTGCGGCTTTTTGCGCGGCCTCGACGAGCCCCATGCTGCCCTTTGTTCCATCGCTCTTGGTGAAGGCAAAGGTCTGTGCAAGCCGATCTCCGCTCTTGGTTCGGCGACCGAAGAGATTTTGGTTGGAGGCGCCGGTGAGGTGAGGCTCGAGCGTGATGCGAGGCTCGAGTTGCAGCGGGGTCGTTCCGGCAGCAGCAGCGTCTTTTTTGGCTTCCTCAAATCCAGCCTTTGAGCTGAGCAGGTTGTAGAGCGGGGCGGCGCTGGCGGGCTCGGGAGTCTCCCTGATGAACAAATCCATCGGCTGTTCGGTGAAACTTTTCCAACGAGCTGCTTCGATCTCGGCCACCTGCGGGTCGCGCAGCCCGAGCCAGAGAAGATTTGTGGAAATGGAACCCGGTGCTGCTGCTCCGAAGGTGATGCCGACCTTGTAGAGAGACTTTGCTCCAGGGAGAGGCAGCACGAATTGATCGGTGTGGCCGACCCCGCAGACAAATTCCTTGGTCATTGGTCCTGCATCGGTCTCGGCCTTGAGGGTGACTTTCGATCCCTTGGGGAGGCCAGCACTCAGCACAAGTTGCGAGTAGGGCGCCAATGCCACGCCGCCACCGGCATAGCTCCGCTCTATGGTAGGCCCTTCACCGGCACTAGCCGCCGTCCACTTCAAGGTGATCATGCTCCATTGTTGGGTCGCCTCGGCCTTGGGAGTCTGGCTTGCGATCTTCCACTTCGGCCAGGCACCGAGATGGCGGTCCCAGAAGGCCTCAACGATTGCATCTCCACCGGATACCGGCACGATACGGGCATCCGTAGGGCCAGACGGAGTCGGGGATGGAGTTGGTGTAGGTGATGTGGACGCGATTGGCGTTGCGGATGCGGTTGGTTCAACGGGCGGCGCGGAAGGCGCGGGAGATTCTTTGCAACCTGCACCTGCAAATGTGAGAGCCAATGCGGCAGTCAGGATGGTTGGATTGAATCGGAGGAGTGTTGGTTTAGTCATAGGATTGGTCAGCGAAGTTGGCGGGTTCTTCTGAGGTTGATGGTCTCTTGCGTGGGCTTAAGTCAGCGCGCGGCGAGACAGAAGTCGAGCATGCGCTCAACGGTCGTCTCCGCGACGCACATGCGCGTGTCGGCACCGCCGTAGTAAACCAGCAGACGACCATCGGGCATTTCCACCGCGCCGCCGGTGAAGACGACATTCGGCACTTGGCCGACGCATTCGTAAGGGGTCTCGGCGGCAAGGATCATGTCACGCGGGGCGGCGATGATCTTCGAGGGATCTTCGAGATCGAGCAGAACGGCGCCGAGGAAGTAGTTTTCGGTGGAGGCGGACATGCAGGTGCCGTGATAGATCTCGAGCCATCCGGCGCGGGTCTTGATCGGGATGGCGCCCGCACCGCTTTTCTTGAGTTGCCAGTTGGTTTTCGGAATCGGGATTGGTGAGGAACGGCCCCAGAACTCAAGGTCGGGCGAGTAGCTCACCCACATGCGGCCGGTGCCGTTCACATCCTGCGGACGCTCCAGACGGGCGTAGAGGCCGTTGATCTTTTCCGGGAACAGCACGGCATTGCGGTTCGACGGAACCGAGAGATGCGGAAATGGCGTGAAGCTTTTGAAGTCCGTCGTCTCGCAGGTGGCGATGCAGGAGCCATAGCCGGTGAGCCACACTGCGTGCATGACGATGATGCGGCCATCGATCTTGGTGACGCGCATGTCAAAGCGGTGCGCGTCATGTGCTGCCTCGATCGGGCGCATCGGGTAGTTCACGGGTTCGGTCTCCACCGTGAAGTTGATGCCATCGCGACTGCGGGCGACATAAAAGTCTGTCGCGCGCGTCAGGTCCTCAACGCGCAGCAACAGGATCACTTCGCCTTCATGCAGGATGGCTCCGGCATTGAAGACCGTGTAGCAGGGAAACGGCATGTCCTCGGGACTGAGGATCGGATTTTTTTGGTGCCGTGTGAGTGGCGAGCGCATGGCTTTGAGTTTCATAAAATTTCCTTTCAGAGAGTCGCCGTAATGAGGCGTTCAGCGGCGCGTGCAGCAACCGGGTTGGTCTTAATGCGGTTGTGAAGGTCGAGTTGGCAGATGATCCAGCATCCTTCGCCATCCCGCTTCGAGGCAACCGCGTGAACGGGGCCCCATGAGGTGGCCCATCCACCAGAGCCGGAGAAATAGGCTGACTTCCAGCCCTCGGCTCGGAAGGTCGTGTGCAGGAGGGGTGAAACATAGCCAAGATCCTCGTCGAACCAGAATTTGACGCTGTTCGGCTCCAGTCCCTCGACCAGCGGGTGGCCCGTATCGCGGCTGACAAAATGCACCGGGTGGCTGGTGCATCTGAAAAACTCGATTTCGTCGCCGACGAGGCGATGCGTGCCTTCTTGAACGCCAAGAAAAATACAGCGCGCGCCACGACGCACCGCAGCGGTTATTTCTGCTTCGTGTGCGGCATACAGCGCGAGGTCATCGATGAGGATCACTTGAGCCGTGGCCAGTTGATCGATCTTTGAAACTCGAAGACTCAATGCCTTGGCCAGTCGCTCGGCTTTGCCGGATGGTTGTCCGATGAGGACTGTTTCCAGTGGCGGCACGGCGGGCACTTGCGGGTAAACTTGAAATGTTTGTTGCGCGCTCTGAATCGTGCGGCCGTTGCGATCGATCAAGGCGGCTTCGACCACCACGGCGCCGGTTTCCTGCGGCGCTTGGAATGCGGCAATGCCTTGGAAGGTCGATTCCATCGGTGAGATCACTGCAAGAGCCGATCCACCTTCGACAATCCGCTCGCCCTGGCGAATGCGCCAAGCCAGACGCGCGCCTTCGTGAACTTCATGCGTGTCGTTGCAGACCCAGAGCTCGATTGGCATTGCCTCGCCTGCAAAAAAGCGATCGCGGTCGCTCCGCAGGCTGATCATCAGTGGCGCGCAGGCATCGCGGTAGGTGTAAAAGGACAGCTTCGGCCGACGCTCGCAATCCATGATCGTTTTCATCCATCCCGACGGGAAGGCGTCGATGAAAAGATGGACGGCAAAGCTGTTGTTGTGATTGTCGCGGCGGAAGGCCTCGGTCATCAACCGCACGCCCCAGGCCTGATGTGCCTGACTGGTGGCGATCCATTCGCCGACCGACTTCCCGGCTTCAAACCAAAGGTAGTGGAACTTCCCACTCTGGGCCCTGACGATCGATGTTGGGCTCCAGGTCTTTTCCTCTTCTGGAGTCCATGGCAGCCACTCGCGCGGATAGAACTTCCGCATGAGCGATTCATCTTCGAGGCCCTCGGCTCCGAACTCGCCGCAGGCATACATCCAGTCCGGTTTGACCTTCAGCCAATATCCCTTGTGCAGCTTGCCAAGGTCGAGGCCGTGGCCGTTATACCAGATGTTGTAGCAGTGGTTGTCAGGCAGCGACGCGCAGGGCGGATCGTAATCGCCATCGACATGTTTGATGACGCGGTCGGGATTTTCCAAACGGATGACGCGGTCGGCGCACTCGAAAAACGCCTCCATTTCGGGACGCTGCAAGTGCCGCTCGGGCTTATTCCGCGCATTGGGAAATGGCTCGTTGATGTAAGTCACCATGATGTTGGCCGGGCTGTTGCGCACGAGGCGTTCCATTTCTCGGGCTTGCCGCACCAACTCGCAGACCAAGTTGCGCCGCACCACGCCGAAAAGAGGCAGGTCGGTTTGCAGCATGAGACCGAGCATGTCGGCATACTCGTAGATCTCCGACTGCACCGGGCGCTGGGTAAGACGCAGGAAATTCATGTTGCAAACCTTCGCCAGCAGGAGGTCCTCGACGAGTTGATCGAAGTCACCGCGCATCACGCATTGTTGCTCGTGCCCCATGGTGTTCGCTCCGCGTAGGCGGATTTCGCGGCCGTTGAGATAGAGCCGGCCCTTGGGCGTGGACTCTTCGTCGATCCGGAAGGACCGCATGCCGAAATGGCGAGAGGCCGCGTCGAGCAACTTGCCCTCGGCATCGCGCAACACCGCGTGTAGTTCGTAGAGCCACGGCGCGTCGGGTTCCCAGTCGCGCAGGCCCTCGGCCTTCACCGTGAGGCGGTAGAAATTAACTCCCGGTCCGGCGGGGTTGATGCCTTCGAGTTTCTGATCCTTGCAGACCGTGGCCTCGAAATTCCGTCCAAAGATCGAAAAGGAAATCTCCACCGGTTCATTGCCAGTCGTGCAATTCCAGACCTCGAAGGTCAGATCGAGCAAGCCCTCCTCGCGGCGGGGACGGATGAAGAGATCGTGGAAATGTTGTGGCGCACGCGCTTCGAGCCGAACGGCTTGGTAGATTCCCATTCCCGGCGGACAGTGGTGCCAACCGTGCACCGGATCGTCGTAGCCTGGGCCGGTGGCGGCGTAAATCTTGTCGCCCTGCTCGGCGGTATCGGTCCAAGCCGTATTGCCCAGCTGCACCGCATCGTTCTCGACTTTCACAACGAGCGTGTTGATGCCAGAGCGCAGCGACTTGGTGATCTCGAATTCAAAAGGCGCAAAGAACCCCTCATGCGAGCCATGGTAGTTCCCATTGACGAAGACATGCGCCTTGTAGTCCACACCCTTGAAATGAAGAAACACCGCACTGGGAGCGGCGAAATCCATCGGCAATTCAAATTCCCGGCGGTAGTAGGTCACTGCACGGCCGAGAGGTTCGCCGTAGTGCGGGATGGTGACGGTTTCCCACGAACCCTGACCACTCAGCACACTCGAAAAATCTGCACTATCCGCATCCGTTCCGATCCTCCAGGAAAAGCTCTCAAGAGGCACGAATGCGCGTTGTATTGGCAATGGCGGTGCGAAGCGCTGCATGAATGGCGTAAAGGTTTTTTTCAACTCGTCCAACTCGTCCCGCACCGCCTCGGGCGTGTCGCGCAAGGGGAGGGGGGTAAAAAAATCCCTTCCGCTTGAGGGCTCAACCGTCAGCAAGATCGGCGGCAATACGGGTGGTTGAGGTTCCAGCAGACCCGCTGTGCGATCGGTGGGATTCGCGGTGGCAATCAGAGCGAACTGGTCGGCTCCAGCGGCGTTCTTTGCAGGGGTTTGCTTCATGATGTGAATTTCAAAAAAGTTCTATCGAAGTTTAATCGCTTGGTTCCACGAGGAGCTCACTTTGCCGATGTGGTCGGAACCAACGGCAGTGGCAAAATAGATGTGGGTGAGGCGTCCGTCCTGGAGAAGAACCTGCGGGCGCTCTAAAAATGATTGCTGCGATGAAGTGCCATCCGACCAAGAGAGGTCGCGAGTGTAAGCTGGGTCACGGCTCACCAAGGACCAGTTTAGGCCATCATCGGAGCGGAACAGCAGACCGGCTTTCGGTTGCGAGCAAACGCGGCCTTCCATGCACTTTGAGAGCATTTCATAATGATCCGCGGCCCACCAGATGCAGGGATCCTCGAGGTCGTCATCCTCTTCATCAAAGGCCACGATCGGATCATCAGAAAGTCGCGTGAAGGGTCCGGTCGGAGTCTCCGCCGCTGCAACGCCGAGGTGCATCGGGCCGCCGCGATACTCGACGGATTTGTAAACCATGAGCGTGTGGCCGTCGGGACGGATGGAGATCGATGGGTTGGTGGTAATGAGGCCATCCCATTGCCCGGGGCGAGGCAGAAGCAACGGTGCATCCATGCGTTTCCACGGTCCCGATGGCGATGAACTCGTTGCCACGCCGATGCGCTGGCCGGAGTGGGCCTTGACGAGCAACTCGGGCACGGCGGCCGGATCGCTCAGGTTTCCAGGATCGCTGGCGGGAATGGGTGTTTCCAGCGAGGGCGTTGGTCCTTCATAGGTCGTGCCGGTGTAAAACAGATAGTAGGTGCCGTCGTGAAAATGGATCGTCGGGTTGTGCGTCATCCGCCCGTCCCAGTATTCCGCTCCCCGCTGAGGCAGTGCGACATCGCTGAACTCAAAGGGGCCTTCCGGTCGATCTGCCACGGCATGCACAACCTCGGAGTTGGTGATCCAGTGCGGACTGAAGGCCAAATTGTCCGGCCAGCGCGAGGCGAAGAGATGGTAGCGACCATCGCCGCCGCGAATCACGGAGCCGCACCAGATCCAGTAGCCCGGCATGCGGAAGCCCGCGCCATGCTCGACGCCGGAGAAGCGGACATGGCCGCCATTTTCCAGACTAAGCCAGGATGATTTGTTGGGTGAGGATGTTGGAGAATCCATCGTGTTTTTTATGGGTTTGAAGGTGCTGGCTGCAGGCTAACAAGGGTGTAGTTCCTTGATTTCACCGGAACGGTGAATTGGCCGTTGTTCCATGGGATGCTCGCGCCCGTTCGCTCATCGGTGAGAACGGGTTCGGAACCTGATGGCCAACCGAGAGCCGCCAGATCCACGCTCACATCAACCGGCGTTTCCTTGGGAAGCGTGTTGGCAATGGCCAGCACCGCGCGTTGGCCGTCGAATGCGTAGGCCGAGACCAATGCCTTGTCCGTGCTCGTTTTCGCCGGGCACCCCGGACGCCAGTATGGGAAGAAGCGAGCTTCGGGTGAACCGATGCCGAGGCGCGCGCGGAGTTTCCACCACTCGGGAGATTGGTCCTTCATTTCCCATGAGGCGATAAACTCGACACCCTCGACCGCGCAGCGGGCGATGACCGAATCAGCGGCCTCGTTTTTCTGTTCAGTCGTCACGGTCCCGCCCAGGTTCGTTGCACCCCAATAGCCGGGATCGCGTTTGAAGGACCAGCGCAAGAAATCGGTGATCAAGACACTGGGCACCCCCGAGGCCTTCTCGGCGGCAGACTCAACGCGAAAGTGCTCGGGGGAAATGGTTCCATCGATCAGGGCAAACGGCCCCACCTTTGCGCAGATATCGTTGTATTGCTCACCCGGATACCACCAATCGGCATAACCGTGGTAAACGGGGCAGAAGCGGTTCTGATCGTGGGCCATCCAACTCAGTGGCCTCTCTGGCGTGCTGTTCTCGCGCATGATTCCCGCAAGGCGGCGAGCCAGATCACGCACGCCAAGGATTCTGTAATCAAAAACTGTGCGCCCAAACTGATCCACCTGCAGGTGCGCCGGGTTCACCTTGCTCAGATCCGTGGTCCAGGCCGGATCGACATGGCTGGAGAGGTCTGTGTAAAGGCTGGTCGGTCCAACCTGGCGCTGGAGTTCCTCCGCCGACCAGCAGAGGTAGTCGGCATACGAGGGAGTGCCCGGGTTGACCCGTGTCAGGTTGTGTGTAACCAGGGTCTTGATGAGTTCGTCGCCGACATAAGGGTTGGCACGCTTTCCATCTTTCTCGTAGCTCGGGAAATTCCGGGAGTAGTTGAACGGGCCGAAGACATAGCCGCCCGGCGCGTGCCAGAGTGACTTGAAGAAATCATAGACCGGGTTGTTGTCGCCCGTGCCGTTGATCGAGCCGTAGGGAAAGCAGGAAATCCCTTTTGCCAAATGGTCATCGAGGAATTTCTTGAGCTTGGGGGCATCCATCGGCACCCACATTCCCACGCGTTGCGCATAGCCCGGGAGGTAAATGTAATCGCTGACTTCCGGTTGGTGTGCGGTCTCGCCCCAGCGGTGCGAGAAACGATCTTCACGCAGCGGCTTGACCGGCGTGGCTTGGAATCCCAGCGAGTAGGTGACAGGTCCAGTGAGCGTGGTGGGTTTGTCGATGAGGCGCAGTGTGATGCCCGCCTCGGCTCCGGCATCCACCACGATCGGGGCGCGATCGCCGCTGTTCACCCAGTTCGCATCGGAATCGGCGAACCACACAAAACCCTCGTCCAGATTGTTAAGCCAGAGATAAGGCATGAAACGCTTCAACTCGACCCGCTGGCCATCGAGACGCATGGGCCTGCTCGCCGAGCTTCCGTGCGCCTGGAATTTGAGCGGATGCTCGCCCATCGCGCCAAAGAGATATTTCGTCATGTCCGGACGCAGCGGAATCGAAAGACTCAGCGCATCGAGTTGCACATTTTTGCGAGTTGGCGTGAGCGTGACCGTGGTGTGGGTGACGCCGTCGTATTCGGTCCATGAGGTCCACGAGACTTTGAGATCTTTGATCCCGGGGAATGTGGCATCGCCTTTGAACTCGGCGCGAACAGGGCTTTCCACCACCGTGGCGCGATCGGTTTCGGTGAGTCGCGCCTGTTGCTTGCCAGCCTGAGCCTCAAGTGTGATCGGCGCACGGAGCATTTCGCGGCCTTGATTGAGGATGCTTTTCGGAAACGGGCCGTCAAAGAGATAGCGCCGCCCCCAGCACTCGACAGAACGACCATCGGAGGTTGCCAATGGCGTCCAAGGCTTCATCACCTCAGTCGGCGCCTTGCCTTTCCCAATCCATGGTGTTGGAGGCTTGATCACCGGGCGCGAAGCCGTAAGCACGCTGCTGCCGCCCTCAAGGCTCAGGCTCACCTCATGGCTGCCGTCCGACCATTTGTAAGGCATCCAGTAGGTCGCTGTCTTGGGATCAAAAGTGAAACGGGCCTCCTTCTTCGCGCTCCCGCTCTCTTTGGGCGCTTGCACGGTCACGGTGAGCGCCGCCTTGCCCTTTGCGACAGCCTTTTCGAGTTCCATTCGAGCCTTGTTGGAAAGTTGGGGCTTGGCTCGGATACCCAGACGATCACCGGTCACATCCGGCACCACCTCGAAGATCAAAGGCGCCACGGTGATGCCTGGCTGCTCGCAGGCCAGCGAGACGATTTCCGATGCGTCCAACGCGCTATTGAAAAGACGCAGGTCGCGGATCTCCCCCTTCATGTCCCAAGTGTTCGCCTGTCGAGCGTCTCCCCAAAGCCTTCCGATGCGCATGGGCTCTCCTCCCTCCTCCGGATCCAAGTGCATTTCCTTCGACCCTACTTGAATGCCATTGAGGTAGATTTCGACCCGTCCCTTGGCGGCAGCAAGCGGATCGGTGTTCGGCCTGTAAATTGCGGCCACATGAGCCAACTCTCCCTCCTTCACGAGCTTCGCCGCCGACTTGGTGTCGCAGGCCCAATCGCCTTTTTCAGCCTTGATGTTGAAGTAGAGGCGACCATCCGAGTTGAAGCCGAAAAGCCATTCACCCACTTTGCCGGCGATGATGTGATTTTTGATGGAATCCAGTTTGATCGTGGCCGCCACGGTGAGACCCTTGGAGAGTGAAAACTCCTTTCCGGAGGGCCTTTCGATATAGTCGCCGTTCCCGTCGAGAAACACGGCTCCGTCCTGGATTCGTGCATCGCCATTCAGCGATTCCTTCACCACTTCATCGCTCAAGGAAAAGACTGGCGACGGCTCTGGTTTGGCAGGCGGCGGGGTAGCTGACTGCGCTTGAGGTTCGGATGGCTTGCAGCCGGTGAAAACCATGGAAGCACATGCCAAAATCGAGCTGAAAACGAAAAGGTGACGACTCCAACGCGGATTCATGGTGCAGATCAATTGAGCAAAGGCCGAGATGTTTCGTGGGTTCTTCATGGTGTGGTTTTCAATGTTTCGAATTGAGGGATGGTCGACACTTTTACTTGAGGCCGAGCGCCACCTCGGCCGCATGGCGGCCGGCGGCTTCTCCGGTGGCCACGGCATTGCCGGTGACCCGGTAACTGGCGTGGGCGAAGAAATCGCCGCTGATGCAGCGGCCGGCGAGCAGCAGGCCATCGACATCGCGCGCGATCAGGGCGCGGAGCGGAATCTGGTAAGGCTTGGTCTTGATGCCTGCGTTGTGCAGGCCCTTGTCCTTCTTCGGGTCGACAGAGTGAATGTCGACGCAGAAGGTGACATCGGCCGCCGAGTCCTCGTGTTGGGTGCCATTGCGAAGATCGTCGGCAGTCACCGTGTAGCGACCATGGATGCGGCGACCCTCGCGCACACCGATCTGGGCGCCAGTCGAAACAAGCCGCAGATTCGCCCAGCAACCGCCGAGTGAGCGCAGTCCATCCACAATGCGGCGGACCTCGGCGCGGGCTTCCAGCGTGGCGCGACTGAGATCATCGGCGTTGGTTCCTTTCACCAGATACTGGTGATTGGCCATCAGGGTGAAGAGATTGTCGTGAATGCGAAAGAGCGTGGGCTTCGAGTAGGACGGCTCCACGCCGGCACGGTTCATTTCCTTCCGCAGCGCCTCCAAAGGCACGCCCCAGGGCAAACCTTCGTCGGAGATGAAGCCGCGCACTTGATCGGCCTCGATGCCGGAGAGAATGGCCAACAAGCTCATCGGCTGGGTGTGGCCATCCTCCTCGCGCCCCATGTCGAAGCCGCATCCGGCGGCTGCGGCGAGGTCACCATCGCCCGTGGCATCGACAAACATGCCCGCCGACCACGCTTCGCGGCCGGATTTGGACTCGGTGATCACATGGGTGAGACGCTTGGTTTCATCGACCCCGGCAGCGACGACCCGCGTGTGCAGGCGGATGCGGATGCCCGCCTCCATGCACATCTCCTCGAGCACGCTTTTCATGCCCTCGACATCGTAGCCATTGGTCCATGTGCCATCGGCCAGTCGCGCGCGAAAACCCCCAGCTTGAAGGCGCTCGAGGATTTCTTTCATCACGCCGGCCTTGTTTTCGTGATCGATAATCCAAGTCAGCGCGCCAGCAGTCCATACCCCGCCAAGGCATCCATGCACCTCGATAAGCGTCGTCTTTGCCCCTTCTCGGGCGGCGGCGATGGCCGCTGCAACTCCCGCTGGACCGCCACCGCAGATCAACACATCGGAGTGATTCACGATGGGAGTTGAGCGGGATGCTTCAGAAAAGGTGCCAAGAGTTTGGTTGGCGTCAGGTTTCATGGAGTTCGTAGGGTTCAGATTTTAAAGATGCCGTGGGAGATGCCCTTCATTTCGAATTTCACTCCGGTCGCGGTGCGTTTGATGGAGGCGCCCTTCGAGAGCAGTTCGGTCGGCAGGGAACGCAGGCCTTTGAGGGGAATGTCCACGGTGACTGGTTTGGCGGAAGGATTCACCGCGACGATGATCGTCTCCGCGCCGAGTTTGCGGCGATAGATGAAGGGGTATTTGTTTTTCTCGGCGTAGAGTGGCTCGAAATCTCCGTCGCCGCCGAGTGCGGGATGCTCGCGGCGCAGAGTCGCAAGTTGGCGGACATGGTTCAGCAAGGAGTCGGAATCTTTTTCCTGCGCTTCGACAGTAGGGTGATCCTTGGCGGGATCGATCGGCAGGTAGAGATCCTTGGCCTTGCCTGTCGAGAATCCGGCGTTCTTGGCGGAGTTCCACTGCATCGGAGTGCGTGAGCCGGTGCGGTTGTAGCCACCTTCCTTGGAGACGAGCCCGTGGACATAGCGCATGCCGATTTCGTCACCACTGTAAAGATACGGCACGCCGGGCATGGTCATGAGGAAGGTGAAGGCGACTTTGAGCTCGTCCATCGTGCGACCTTCGGCGAGGCGCATGATGTCGTGGTTGCCGCTGGGGATCGAGATGTGGCCCGCGCCGCGCGTCTTGCGGTAGTGTTTCATGTAATAATCGAGAAACACGCGGATATCGCCCTTGCCCTTTTGATCGAAAAAGCTCGGCGGAATGTCCGCGAAAAAACCGAAAAGATCGCGCGATGCCTCGCTGCGGAAGAGCGAGGAGTAGGCCGGGTCATTGAAGTGAATGAGGAAATCGATGTGGAATCCGGCTTGGATGGCGCAGATGGGATCCGACCACTCGGCGATGAGGACGGCATCGGGATACTCGGCCTCATACATGGCGCGCATCTCGGCCCAGAGCTTCATCGTTTCCTTGAAATCCGTGTCGCCTTTGACCAGCGAAGAAGCCATGTCCACGCGGAAACCATCGGCACCGGCATCGAGCCAGTAGCGCATGATTTTTTTCATCTCCTCACGCGTGGCGAGGCAGTCCGGGTGATCCACCGGTAGTTGCCACGGCTTCTTCGGATCAGGTTTGGCGAAGCCGTAGTTGAGCGCCGGTTGGAAGTGGAAGAAGTTGGTCACATAATTTCCATCGCGCTCGGAAAATCCCGAGATGGCCGGAACCCCGGCCCCTTTCCAGACCCTGTCGGTCCAAACATAGCGATTCGTGAACTCGTTCTTGGAAGCCTTGGCGGATGCCTTGAACCACGGGTGCTCGGTGGAAGTGTGCCCTGCCACGAGGTCGAGACAGACGCGCATACCTCGCTTGTGGGCTTCTTTGAAGAGTCGCTTCAAATCGGCATTGGTGCCGTAGCGCGGCGCGACCTTGTAGAAATCGCTGATGTCATAACCGGCATCGCCGAAGGGCGACTCGAAGCACGGGTTCAGCCAGATCGCATCGCATCCGAGCGAGCGGATGTAATCGAGCTTGGCAATGACGCCCGGCAGATCGCCGATGCCGTCGCCGTTGGTGTCGAGGAAGCTCTGCGGATAGACTTCATAGAAGAAGGCGTTGGCGAGCCAAGAGGGTGTGTGTCGTTTCATATTAATGGTAGGCGCGAATTTCTGCGGCTCGGGTGTGATCAATGCCGCTTGAGGCGAGCACTTTTCAGGACGAGACAGGAGTTTGGATTAAGTGTAACTGAAAGCATTCCGATCTTTATCATGCTTTTTCTCCACAAACGACCGGGGGTGCTTCAGTGTAACTCCCGTAACCAACCCCTGCCATGTTGGCTACTCGGAACTCGCGCCTTTCGGTCATTCCATCGAAGGAACCTTGGCGCTCATGAACGAGAAGTTGGGCCGTGGCGTCATGCCATGTTAGCGGAGTAATCGAGTAAGCTCCGGATTCGTAAGCATAGCCCTCGCCTTCGTCCTCATACAGATCGAACGAGGCATCCGCTTCAGGATAGACCATCAATATCAACTCATCGGAGGTTTTCTCGCCGACGAATTGTTGGGATGGTCCGAGCGGAATGATCGAGCCGGCGCGCACAAACAGCGGAATCTTTTCCAGCACCGCATCTGCCTTGATGTGTTGACCGCCTTTGAACTTCTTGCCCGTCCAGAAATCATACCAGTCGCAACCCTCCGGGAGATAAACGGAACGAGTCTTATCCTCCATGGCAAGCGGCTTCGAACCGGCTTCATAATACATCGGTTCCAGCACCGGACAGACCATCAGTGACGGACCGAACATGAACTGGTCTTTCAGATCATGGACCTGCGGATCATTGATGAAATCGAAGGCCAGCGGGCGCACCATGGTGTAGTGTCGTTGCGTGATCCAACCGGCGATTGAGTAAATATAGGGCAGCAGGCGATAGCGCAGTTCAATGAAGCGCAGCAGCGCATCATAGAACGGAGTGCCGGGTTCGCCAAAGCGCCAGGGCTCCCTCGGAGTGTCGGTGCCATGGCTTCTGAAAAGGGGGAGAAAGGCACCGAATTGGAACCAGCGGGTGTAGAGTTCACGGTAGCCAAGGTCTTCGCAGCCCGCTTCATACTCGCCCGACCAGAACCATTGTTCTTTGGAGCGAACAAAGAATGCGCCGATATCCATCGTGCTGTATGGGCAACCCGAAGCAGAAAAGTTCAGAAGCGCAGGAATGTGCTGACGCAAGGTTGACCATTTGGCGGACGGGTCGCCCGGCCAGGTGATTGTGCCATAGCGCTGCTGGCCGGCATAGGCAGAGCGGGTCAAATTCACCACACGCTTGTCGGGAGCCGCAGCGCGTTGGTTTTCATAGATGCCCTTGGAATGGTAAAGACTGTAGGCATTCACTCGTGCGGCATCCATATGCAGCTTGAACTCGTCCAGATTTCGCTTGGCCCGCTCAGCTGATGATCCGCTCGTTTCGCCGCTCCAGTCGGCGATGTAGGGCTCGGTGGAATCGCACCACCAGGCATCGAACCCGTGACGATGGATCCCGTCATGGGTCTGCTTCCAGTAGAGATCGCGCGCGGCGGGGTCAAAGGCGTTATAGACGCTGTGATCGTTGAGCATGCCACCGGCCGCAATCATTTCGGGTCGGTTGATGGAATCCATCATGTTGGGCCAGATCGAAATCATGACCTTCATGTCCAGCGAGTGAATCTCATCACAAAGCCGCTTGGGGTCTGGATAACGGGCGGCATCAAAATGCTTTCCACCCCAACCATCCGGCCAGTAGTGCCAATCCTGCACAATCAGGTCGATGGGGATTTTTCGTTCGCGGAATTCGCGCGCCACGGAGACGAGTTCCTCCTGGGTTTTGTAACGCTCTTTGCTCTGGCAGTAACCAAAGAGCCACTTTGGCATCATACCCACCCGTCCTGTCAGTTCGCGGTAACCGGCGATTACACCGTCGAGTGATCCGCCCTGGATGAAGAAGAAATCAATTTCATCGGTGGAGTCATACTCCATATAACTGCCGGCCTCGTCGTCATGAAACTCAAAGGCGCACTCTTTGTTGAAGAGAAGGCCGTAGCCCTTGGTGGAAGTGAGCATCGGCACCGACGCCTTCAAATTGTGCTGATAGACATACTGCATCTTGCCGCGCAGGTTCAACGCGTCTTCCTCATGCATCCCCAGGCCGTAAAGTGCTTCGGTCTCATCCCACTCAAAGTAAACTCGCGCCTTCCAATCCCGTCGGATCACTGTCTGCTTTGCAATTTTTGCCTGAACCCGCTCCCCGTCCACTGTGGCCTTCAAGACCAGTGATTCCGGATCCATTTCCGTTTGGATCACATCAACAGCTTCAAAAGAAAAGTTCGAAACACCTAGGAGCATCCTCCCCTCAGAGGAAAAGACGATTCTTCCCTCGGCATCCTGATCAACTTCCAAAACTGCATCTTGCCCCGCCGCTTGCGGACGGAGAACCACCATTTCCGAATTCGACTCCGTAGCAAAATCCGTTGGGGTCACCCGGACGCGGACAATCCGATCCGTGTAACGATCAAGACGAAATCTGAGATGTTCCATTGAAGGCATTTTTAGTTATAGGCGCGCACCTCGACAATGCGGGCGTGATCGATGCCGTTGGAGGCGAGCACTTCGATGCGGATCCGCGCCGTTGCCACGGCGGCGAAGCTGTGGATTCGCTGACGCAGGAAATTTCCTCTCACTTCGGCGAGGGTGATGGGTCCGGCGGGAGTCTCGGCGATGAGATTGTAATCGCGGATACTCTCGGGCTGGGGGCCCCAGATGTTGCGCGCATGAACGCCGTCACTCTGTGTGAGCGAGAACCAGCGGTGCAGGCCTGTATCAAATGTGAGTTGCAGGCGGGAAAGCGTGACAGGTTTATCCCACTCCAGCTCCAACCATGCGGGAAGTTTTTCCGACATCCATCGGTGCGTTCCCTCGGGCATCGCTCCGGGGCGTGTGCCGTGCGGGCCAGTGGTGATGCGGGTGAGACCATCGATGACATTTTGCGGTTCACCGCCTTCGCGATGGTTGGAAGCCGTGACCTTCGCGCTGCGTGCGAGATCGAGCGGATCGGCATTCGGCACGCCGATGAGGAAGCCATCCTGACGCAGGATTTCCTGTTGGATTTCCTGAATCAGCTCGGGCGAGGTGCAGGCTTCGGAGGTGCCTTTGCCCTGTGCCGCTGCCTTGGCTGCTGCGATGCCGGTGCCCTGGCCCATGGCAAAACAAGTAGCCATCACGCGCGTTGACGCGAAGGCCACATGGGTAGCGGAAATGTTGCGTCCGGAAAACCAGAGATTCTCCAGCGTTCCACTGGCACAGCAGGAGAGGGGAAGCGGATACAGATGCGGCACTTCAATCTGTGTGCAGGGTTCCTCCAGAGGCGCATCGACGCCCTTGGGTGGATGCAGGTCCATCGGCCAGCCCCCGTAGGCGATGGCATCCGGCGCATCGGGTGCATTCAGGACATCCTGCTCGGTCAGCGTCTTCCGGCCGATGAGGCGGCGGGACTCGCGCTTGCCGGGCAGCATGCCGACCCAAGTGAGCACCCAGTTTTCCGCGCCGTGTTCGCCACCGTTTTTCAAGTGATCCCAGATGCCGTAGGCGATGGAGAGGAGTTCGTGGCGGATGTGATCGTTGTCGGCAATCGTGTCGAGATGCCCGCCCCACTCGAGCCACCAGAATCCATATTCAAAGCCGCATTCCTCGCCGCCGGCTGTTTGACCAAGGCTGTGCGGACGATTCGCCAAATCCTCTTCGGTGAACTTCCTCGCCCATGATGGTGCGGTGAAGGGAACTGGGTGGTCCATTTTTACTGCTTGGAAAAGCACGGTCGATCCGAGGCACCAGTTGTCGGCCTTATCCAAGGCATACTGCTCGCCAAACTCGGCGCGGGATTCGCGGCCCCGGCGGAAGGGATTGCCTGCCGCGACGGCCATGCCCGAATCGCCACTGGCATCGATGAATTGCGACGCGGTGATTTCAAAAGCCTCCTCGTGCGCCGGGCGCTCGGCGTGGATGGAAACGATTCGCTTGCCTTCGACTCGAGCCGCGGAGACTTGCGTGTCGAGCAGCAGGGTGATGTTCGGCTCGCTGCGCACCATATCGTAGAGGACGAGATCGATCCCGTGCGGTGAGCGCGCGGGATTTTCGCAGGCCTGACGCAAACGAAGCTCCTCGACGAGGCCCGACTCGCGCGCTTCGGTCTCCATGGGATATTTATTGCGGAAGCCATTGGCATCCGCGCCGACGATGTGCATTCGGATTTCGCTGGAGGCGTTGCCTCCGAGCACGGAACGGTTTTGGCAGAGAATGACCTTGGCTCCAGCGCGGGCTGCTGCAATGGCGGCCGAGACGCCTCCAGCCCCGCCGCCGCAGACGAGAATATCGGTGTTGAGGGAATGTGTGATCACGATGTCGGGAGGCTATCCGGCGGGGCGATTATTTCAATAGCTCGCTAGTGTTAATCGTCGCATTGGAGCTGCCTCGAGGAGCGATGTGCTTCCTTCACCCCGCCTTGTCACCACATCGTTCCTTTCACAATAATTGCGGGAAGCTTGGGCCGGGGCAGACCGCGCAAACTAAGCCCTCAGTCCCGCTGATTATGTTGAAAAAATCCTCCGTGATTGTCGCGACGAGCAACAAGATCGCCTCCAGTCATTTTGTAGGGAAATGGAATATTGGAGAAAACACAGGCCTTTTACCGCATCGTTGAAGGGGGGTGGCCGAAAAGTCGGCTGAACGAGCGACTGAATGTATGGATGTCCGGATATCCTGCCCGCTCCGAAACGCACTTCACGCTAAGTCCCTCCTCTTTGATCCAGTTCGCCGCACGGCGCAGTCGCGTTTCACGCAAATAGCGGCCGATGCTCAATCCCGTTTCCTCCCTAAAGCGGGATCGCAGGTGGCTTTCACTCATGGAGAGTTTTCGGGCTAGTTCCTCAAGCCTGATGCCGGGGTGGTGCAACTGTAGTGCGTGAACAGACCCAATAAGGTTCCCCCGGTGGTCGGCCTCCTGGGTCTCATGAACAGGATAAAGTGCCCTCAGCAGTCGATAGAGATGTGAGGAAAGCAGAAGCCCGTCCCGCGCTGGTCGGATCCATTCCTGAATGAAAGATGAAAGCAGGTTCCGCGCATCGGGGCCGAGACGACGGATTCCCCTCCAGGCCTCGCTGGAAACCGTATGCTCTGGCCAGTCGAAGGTGACGAAAACCCAGTTCAGCCTTTTTGCAATCTTTGCGTAGGAATGAAGATGCAG
Source organism: Terrimicrobiaceae bacterium (assembly GCA_044340205.1). Taxonomy (GTDB): domain Bacteria; phylum Verrucomicrobiota; class Verrucomicrobiia; order Chthoniobacterales; family Terrimicrobiaceae; genus UBA967. The sequence continues at coordinate 912 of JBIIUB010000045.1, read as the reverse complement.
GGGAGGAATGAGCAGGATTTCAGCCGGGCCGAGTGATTCGCACGAGCAGTCGATCTTAACATTGCCGCGACCAAGCAGGGAAATGATGAGAACCCAACGCTGGTGAAGATCGGGCGATATAATCCCTGAGGAAAGGCTTGCTCCGTCGCTTCGTGAGAAGAGAAGGATGTTGTTTGGAAGCATTTCTCGCGGCCGGTGGACACCCGCGAAGTAGTCGTCCGGTTCCCCGATTTCATGAAGCATCTCGATAAGAATCTGATTATTCATTTCATCGGAAATGACAAATAAATTATCGCTGCGGCTATGGCAAGAGAGGTTCTAGGGGGCTAGCTTGACTTCCCATGAGCAACACCACTTCATCCTCCACAAGTTCAGCGCCCACCCGCATCGGCGTGATCGGAAGCGGGGCACGGATTCAACACGTCATTACGAGCCTCCTTAGGGAGTCGCCTTTGAGCACGGTGACTGCGATCTGCGATCCCGATGAGGTCGCTCTGGATCGGTTTCGCCGGGAGGTGGCCCCCGAGGCGGCCATGTGTGATTCGGTGGACGAGCTATGCACGCGGGAGGATGTCGACTGGGTCTTCATCGGATCGTTCAACTGTCATCACTCCGCCCAGACCATCATTGCATTCAGGGCCGGCAAGAATGTCTTCTGTGAAAAGCCCCTCTCCCTGTCGCTCGATGAGGCGGAGGAGATGCACGAAGCATGGAAGGCAAGCGGCCGCACATTCGCCCTCGGACTTGTTTTGCGCTATTCCCCTCTTTACCGCATGGCTCGGAATTTTTTGGAGGAAGGACGAATCGGGGAGATCCTTTCCTTCGAGTTCAACGAGACGCTCGATTTCAATCATGGGGGATATATTCACGGCAATTGGAGGCGTCACCGCGAGTTGGCAGGCACCCATCTTC
>JBIIUB010000130.1:0-5457 GCA_044340205.1 Terrimicrobiaceae bacterium | reverse complement strand
TGCTGAGGAAATACTCCAAAGTGGCCTGACTCTTAACCTCCTCTCAGATTCCACGCCCATCAATGCCGGAGCGTCGGTCTACTACCGTGGCATCAATGTGGGCCGCGTTACCGCAAAGTCGCTTTCCTCCGATGGTCGCCAAATCATGCTGACTGTAGTGGTGGAGAAAAGATATCGCCATCTCGTGCGGGCCAACTCGAAATTCTGGGATTCAAGCGGTCTCAAGGCCTCGCTGGGATTCCTTCAATTCCGCATCCAAACCGAATCCATCATGGCCCCGGATGGCCGCATCGCCTTTGCCTCGCCGGACAACACTGCAATGGGAGCCGAAGCCAAGAGCGGAGACTCTTTTGAGCTGAACCACGAGCCCCGCCCTGAGTGGCTCAAGTGGAATCCGAGCATCCCCGTGGGTGAGTAATCTGCGTGCGTCTGCACGCACCCCCGGCTTGATTATTTGCTCGTCGCTTGGAAAACCCCGTCCCAAGTGCTGGCAAGCGGGAGGTTCTGAAGTTCGACAATGCGCTTGAGCAAGAAGCGGGCGGGCGAATCGATTTCTGAAATTCCCTTCAGTAGTGCAAGAGCCTCTTCAAAATCGCGGCGAAAGTAGTGTTCCAGCGCCCGGGTGTAGGTTTCAGCGATCTGAATGAGTTCCTTCGGAATCTCCTCCTTCATGCCAAGCAGTTCGTAGATTTCGAGCGGTTCTGTGCGTCCGACTACGGCTACACGATCGAGTTTGCGCCACGCAAAATCAGTGCAACTAGCGGCGTCCATGGTATCCGAGCTTGCAATGATGCGCGTGCCATAGATTTTATTGAGTCCCTCCAAGCGACTGCAGAGGTTCACTCCATCACCGATCGCAGTGTAGCTGAAGCGCTGCGCCGTTCCGACATTGCCAACCAATGCCTCGCTTGTGTGCAGACCGATTCTCACTTTGAGGTTCCATCCCTGGTTCGCACGCTGGAGAAGTTGCTGCTGGGCCTCGATAGCAGTCCGACAGGCCGCCCGGGCATGCAAGGCGAGGGGAGCAGGGGCATTGAAAAGAGCCATCAAGCCATCGCCGAGAAATTTATCGATGACTCCATCCTCCTTGTGGATGGCCTCACCAAACACCTCAAAATAGCCTGTGAGTGTGTCCACCGCCTTCTCCGGAGTCACTTTTTCGGCATAGCCGGTGAAACCCTCGATATCGCAAAAAAGCACCGTGATGAGGCGTTTCTCGCCGCCAAGCGAGGCGACGCCGCCTGTCTTGACCAAGTCGCGCACGATGTGGATGGGCACATACTTGGAAAAAGACTTCAGGCTGTCGCGCATTCGGGCGATGGATTCCGAAAGCACGCGGATTTCCCGGATGAATGATTTGGGCAGCTGTATGGAATCCATCTCAAAGCGACCAATCCTAGAGACCTCGCTTGTGAGGCTCTGCAGAGGACTGCTGACGCGCTTGGCGACAATTGTTGCAAGAATGAGCGTAACCACCAATGCCACTGCTGAAAGAATGGCGCTACTCCGCAAAGATTTCTCAACCGAGCCAAAAGTTTTATGGCGGTTGAAAACCACCGCGCTCAAGCATTTCACACCCCCTGCGACCTGTGTCAGACGGAGGCCGAGAATGAGACTTTGCCCATCCAATGAGAACTCCTCGACGATGTGTCCACTGCCATTGAAAAGATCATCTTTCTTTCGTTCGTCAGCCAGAAGAGACATGACTTTTGAAACGAGGGATTGGGCGTGTTTGGTTTTCTGTGGTGCCAGTAATTGGCCATCCTCGAGGAAGACAATAGCCTCACATGTCGAGTTCTGCTGAAGCTCCGTGAGGTATTTTGTGATTTCCTCCAAGCTGAAATCTATCGCCAAAACGCCGATCAATCTCTGTTCCTTATCTCGGTAGGCGAGGGAACAGCTTATTCCCCGGCCACCTCCCACAAAATCATATGGCTTCGTCCACGCCAGGCCGCTTTTAGCCTGTGCTGCTTGAAACCAAGGTCTCGTCCGTGCGTCGAAGCCTTCAAATGTCTTTTCGAGACGCTCATTTTCCAGCGAACCATGGGGGTTGATATCCCAAGACTCCGCTTTGCCATCTTGAATATTTGAGACTCGGATTGAAATTTTGCCATCTTTGCTGTGAGCGCCAGCGAAGCTCCCATCGGCAAATCCAAAGTTGACCCATGTGATTCCCTTTTCAAACGCAAGGAGCGTTGCTAATTCCGTCGCCATTTCCTTGGGATCGTTGAGAGGGATGTCTCCGGCACGGAATTTATCAGTCAGTGAAAAGAGGATTCTTTCGCAGGGTTCAAAAAGGCTCTCAATCTGCTCGGCAACCGAGTCGAGGGATGCATTAATCTGGCCCAGAGCCAATTCCTGCACAGCTGAATTTGTTGCATTGAATATCACCCATGTCACCACTGCGGACTTTGCAACGATCAAGGTGATAATGATGGCTATAAGAACTGAGCGGAAGGACATGAAATTAATGGTTCATTGGAGGCTCGGAGGCGTCTTCGCCAGGCAGAATAGGATCAATCGCCTGAAAATCCACAGCAGGTGGTGCGTCTTTCAAATTCACTTCGGCGGGATTGCCTACTGGCGTCGGATCTGGAATTGGCGAAAAGGCTGGGGGAGTGAATCGCAGATGAAGCGAAGTGTTTCTTAAAAAAACCTCCCGACCTGTCTCGCCCTGAGATCGCTTCAGGTCGATGGTCACGGTATTTTCCCCTTGCTTGAAGTGTCGCGCTGGAACGAAGAGCGAGCCCTTGCGCCAACCAGCAAGAAGCAGGCGTCCATTCCAATCTGTAACCAACGAGGGATCATCGAGCGCAAACGAGGGAAAAGAAATCTGGCCCGTTGGCGTGGCATTTACCGAGACGCTGAGTGTGGCCTCGGGATCAAGGCCCAAGGCCTCCAGATGGATTACAGCGCCTTCGACCTGACCCTCCACCGGCGCGATAAATTCGAGCACATCCTTGAGCGGTTCGACGGCTGCGGACAACTCGGCTTCGACAATCGTTCCGACCCTCACATCACCTGCCAGCGGGACTGGGCGTGCCCCGCTGACCTCGCGGTCGTCATAGACCTGAAAAGAGTCATCAACGAGTGCCGCAGTGCGCCTGCCGCCCAATACAGCCGTTTCGTCGAGTCGCGCCGGTCTCACCGCAAGGCTCAACAGGGAGTCGAATTTTCCCGCATGCGAAACCACAAGAATGCCGCCATCCTTCGTGAGCGACTGCGGCAGCAGAACCGTGCGCGAGTTGAGGCCCATGGGATTCCCGATCTCGCCGAGCCCATTGGAAATATTGGACTCCTCCTCCTTGTGCCTCCAACCGAGCGAAGGGCCGCCATCACCGGTGTCTTTGAAGACGACTGTCACGGCATACATCTCCACGGTGGACTCCTTCCACAGCGGCGAAATAGGAATTTCCACACGCCCGGAATCCGGCTTGATAGACGCTGGGCCATCCATCCAAGCGGGTAGGGGACTCATCTGGACACCTGGCTTCAACGCTAGAAGGAAAGGGTCAAATGTTCCACCGGCAGGAATCGAAAGTTCGAGAGAGAACGCAGGGGATGCCGTGAGAAGCAAGCAAGCACAAGCCAACACGCGAAACGGGCGGAGGCGTTTCGAGGATTTGGGATGTTTCGTAGCAGTCATTATGGAAACTCGCTTTGCGTTTGCCCTAAGGCGTCGCGAGCATAATCTGATTCCTCTCCGTTCATGAAAGAAAAAGAAACCGATCCTCGCATCCACTCACTCACAGCAGAAGTCGCCGAAGGCAAAGCCACCCGATACATCGAGCAAATGATCGACACCGCGCTGGGGTTCGGCAGGGATCACGCCACCATAGCCGAACTCAAGCTCATGAGCCGCGCCCTGCGCGAAATGCGCACCGCCGCCCGCGTCTTCGCCCGCTACAGCCGCATCCGCAAGGTAGCCGTCTTCGGCAGCGCCCGCACGAAGCCCACCCAGCCTGAGTATGCGCAAGCGCTCGCCTTCGGGAAAAAAATCGTTCAAGCCGGTTACATGCTCATCACAGGCGGCGGAGATGGCATCATGGGCGCCGCCCAAGCCGGAGCCGGAGCCGAGAAGAGTTTCGGACTCAATATCCGCCTCCCATTCGAGCAGTCCGCCAACCCGACCATTCACGGCGACCCGAAGCTCATCGACTTCAATTATTTTTTCACCCGCAAGCTGAACTTCGCCAAAGAGACCAGTGCCTTCGCCCTCTTCCCGGGTGGATTCGGAACGCACGACGAGGGCTTTGAAATCCTCACACTCATGCAAACCGGAAAAATGCCCATCGTTCCCATCGTAATGGTGGACCGCCCGAATGGCCACTACTGGGAAACTTGGCGCCGATTCATCACAAACGACCTCCTGGCAAATGGACTCGTATCCGACACAGATTTCCATCTCATCCACTTCACCTACGATGTGGACGACGCCGTGAAGCACATCTCCGACTTCTACCGGAATTTCCACTCCTACCGATGGGTGCGCGAAAAAATGGTCATCCGCATCAACCACGCCCTCACAGACGAAGCCATCGCCGACCTCAACGCCCGCTTCGACGGCATCCTCGCCTCCGGTAGCATCGATCAAACATCCGCCCTCGAAGAAGAAGCTGACGACCACCACCTCCACCACATGCCCCGCATCGTCCTCGTGCCCAAGAAACGCGACTTCGGAAAGATTCGTTTGCTTCTCGACGCCATCAACGAAGCCCCGACCGTTCCAGCGTAGTCGCAATCGCTGCGTGGTAGCGCGCTCATTTCGGTAAGGGTTAGTGCGCCGTCGCTGACCGATTTTTTATCCGAAACACGACATTAGGAAGCGCCACTGAAAAGCTTTTCCAAGTTTTGGATTGCACGCAGGTGTTTGTGGGCAAGGACTGGCCGGGCGGGGTTTCGCTTCGTGGGAACGTCGAGGTCCTCCTCGGCCCATCTGCTCCGCGATGCCAATCGGACCCGTTCCCCGTTACCCGGCACATCACTTCGACTCCCTCGATCCACGCCGTGTCATGGAGATTAGCTTCGAGGTAGCCCGTCTTGGCGAAAGCCTCTCACGGAGACACCAAGCAACACGGAGAAAAATTCTTGCCCGGAACGCCGACGTCCTCCTCGGCATCAGCACTTCATAGCGATGACTCTACGGCAACTCCGCCAAAATCAATGCGTCACAATGCGGAGCTCATTCTCGCTCTTGCTGAATTCAAACGCGTGCTTAACGCTATAAAAAATCAGGAATTTGTGCCTGTCACCTCTGACCACCAGTTTCCCAATTCAGAGGAGCTGCGGAAGGCCGAGTTCTTTCAGGAAATTATTATGTGCGCTACGGGCCTTTTCGATGTCCTTCTCGATTCGAATCAAGTCACGGTTCGTCTTTTCTAGATCGATTTCCTCCTCACCGACGGCCGTGCTGATGTAGCGGGAGATGTTGAGGTTGAAGTCGTTTTTCTCGATCTC